>NZ_JBMKHB010000047.1:0-27510 GCF_049238285.1 Enterobacter cloacae complex sp. IR53041
TCACTGTCGTTCTCAAAATCGGTGGAGCTGCATGACAAAGTCATCGGGCATTATCTGAACATAAAACACTATCAGTAAGTTGGAGTCATTACCGGGAAAATGGGTGGTAAATAAGCGTATCAAATTCAATGCGTTATATTTTATTGAGTTTGAGTTAAGTTAAACTAAATACATTTCTAATGTAAAAAGGCCGCATCCCGCAGCCTTTTCCTCTTAAATTCACCCTTTCGGAAACACCCACACATGCTTCTCCGGCAGCGAAAGATGGCAGTGCTGCGGATCCCGAACCTCATGCCCATACGCGCGGATCACAAAATCATCCCCCACCGTGCGGAACAGGTACTCCCAGCGGTCGCCAAGGTACATGCTGGTGAGCAGCGGCAGCTCAAGCTGATTTTCCCCAGGCCCCTCGACCACCGCGACGCGCTCGACGCGGATCACCGCCGTGGCGTCAGCGCCACTCTGCACGCCTTCACCGGCCTGGCCCCACAGCACCCAGCCTTTGCCTTCGATGCGCGCTCTGCCGTCGCGCACGTCGGTGACCTTGCCGTGCAGGCGGTTGTTGCTGCCCATGAACTCGGCGGTAAACAGCGTCTTCGGCGAGCCGTACATCTCCTGCGGCGTACCCTGTTGCTCAATTTTGCCGTTGTTCAGCAGCAGGATGCGGTCGGAAATGGACATCGCTTCGTTCTGGTCGTGCGTCACCATCAGCGCCGATAGCCCGAGCTTGATAATCAGCTCGCGCAGGAACACGCGGGCCTCTTCGCGCAGCTTGGCGTCGAGGTTGGAAAGCGGCTCGTCCAGCAAAATCACCGGCGGGTTGTAGACCAGCGCCCGGCCAATCGCCACGCGCTGCTGCTGCCCACCGGAGAGCTGATGCGGGTGACGTTTGCCAAGATGGCCCAGACCAAGCTGGTCCAGCACGTCCTGCACGCGCTGCTGGATCTCTTTGGCCGGGACTTTGCGCAGCTTGAGCGGATAGGCCACGTTCTCAAACACGGTTTTGTGCGGCCACAGGGCGTATGACTGGAATACCAGCCCCAGGTTACGCTCTTCCGCCGGGACCTCGCTGCGCGGCGTACCGTCGTAAACTTTATTGTTGCCAATCACAATCGACCCCTGGGTCGGTTTTTCCAGACCCGCGACGGCGCGGAGAAGGGTGGTTTTACCGCTGCCGGAGGGGCCTAACAGGGAGACCACTTCGCCGCGCTTCAGGTTCATGGAGACACCTTTTAAAACAGGATTGTCGCCGTAGGTTAAGTGCAGATCGTCAACCGCTAATTCAATCATGTATTTTCACTCCGAAACGAAGGGCAATGCCCAGACCTACCACGACCAGCAGGATGTTAATGAAAGAGAGCGCCGCCACGATATCAATGGCACCCGCGGCCCAGAGGGAAACCAGCATCGAGCCGATGGTCTCCGTGCCGGGTGAAAGCAGGTACACACCCGTTGAGTATTCGCGTTCAAAGATCAGGAACATCAGCAGCCACGAACCGATCAGACCGTAGCGGGAGAGCGGTATGGTGACGTGGCGGGTGATCTGCCCGCGCGTCGCCCCGGTGCTGCGCGCCGCCTCTTCAAGCTCCGGCCCTACCTGCAGCAGCGTGGAAGAGATAAGCCTCAGCCCGTAAGCCATCCACACCACGGTATAGGCCAGCCAGACGCTGAAAATGGTGCTGCGCAGCGAGCGTAGCCAGACGATGACGTTTTCACGCATCCAGTCGGTCCAGGCAAACCCGGAAAGCCAGCCGGATTTCAGTGAGTTATCCAGCCACATCGGCAGGAACAGGAACACCCACAGGAAGGCCAGACCCGCCAGCAGGCCAGGCACGGCGCGCGGTACCAGCACGCTGTAGTCCAGGAAACGCGTGGTGTTATCCGGCTTGCGGTGCATGGCGATGCCGACAAACAGGTAGCACACCACGGCCAGCGCGCCGCCAATCACGCCAATCGCCATGGAGTTGACGATGGCGCGCAGCAGGTTGGGCTGCGCCCAGATGGTACGGAAGGTGTTCAGAGAAAGCTCGTCCCACAGCGAAACGCCCACGCCCCAGTTGGAGATAAACGCGCGCAGCACCACGCCGAGCAACGGAACGCCAATGGTGACGGTGAGCCAGAAGGCAATCACCGCGCCAGCCACCCAGCGCCATTTACCCAGCGGCAGAGCCCGGGCCTGCGAGGCCTTGCCCTTCATGGTGACGAAGCGGTTGGCGGTGCGCATCAGGCGACGCTGGAGCATCACCAGCGGGATGGTGATGCAGATGAGCACTACGGCAACCGCCGCCATCAGGTTATAGGACGGGGTACCCATCTTGTTCGTCAGCTTATAAAGATAGGTCGCCAGCACCATGTTGCCTTCCGGGTCGCCGAGGACCAGCATCAGGCCGAACACTTCCAGCCCGAGGAAGAACAGCAGCACGGTGGCGTACAGAATAGACGGGCGCACCATCGGCAGGCTGACGGAGGTCATCACCTGCCAGGGCGACGCGCCCGCGGTGCGCGCGGCTTCTTCCACGTCGGAGCCCACGCTGCGCAGCGCTGACGAGATATACAGATAGGCGTGCGGGACGTGCGTCAGGCCGGCAATGACCACAATGCTCGACATGTCGTAGATATTCCACGGCACAAAGCCAATCAGCGCCTCCGCCCACTGGGAGAGAAAGCCCACCGGACCGGCGGCCACCACGTAGCCGAAGCCCAGCACCATCGGTGAAACGAAAATCGGGACCAGGATCAGCGGCTCAATCAGCCGGCGACCGGGCAGGTCGGTACGCACCATCAGAAACGCCAGCACGCCGCCCAGCGGGATAGAGATAAAGACCAGCCCGAAAGCCAGAATAAAGCCGCTTTTCAGGGCCTTATAAAAATCAGGATCGGTGAAAATAAAATCAAATGATTCAAAGCCCCACTCTTTTGACGGCGAAAAGAACGGCGCGGACAGGAAGCTCTGGATCACGATAAACGACAGCGGCGTGTAGATAACCAGGGCGGTTATCAGCACGACGATGCCTCGCGGCAGGCTTTGCCACTTTCTGCGTAATGTATTCATGGGGTATCCCTGGTGTTGCAGCCCAGAAAAACGAACTCAGTCGATAAGGGCGCGCGGCGGCCAGCGCCGCGCTCAGACGCTTATTTACCGGCGGCGGTACGCCACTCTTTGATGTACTCGAGGCGTTTTTTCGGCTGCAGGTATTCCAGCAGCGTTTCATCAACCGGGATCGGCTTAAGCGCGTTGCCGAGGATTTTGGTCAGGCCGTCGATATCATTTTTCCCTTCGATATCGTTACGAATGGACGGAATGTCCGCCTGATTGGCCAGAATGCTTTGCCCTTTTTCAGAGAGCACGTAGTCGAGCCACAGTTTGGCCGCGTTGCTGTTTTGCGACTGCTGGCTGATGAACGACACGCGCGACAGCACCAGGGTGTAATCCTTCGGATAGGAGATGCCGAGTGACGGATCGTTTTTCGCACGCGCTTCCGCGTAGGAACCGAGGATGTTGAAGCCAATCAGGTTTTCACCGGAGGAGACGCGCTCCATCATGGTGCCGGTAGACGACTGCACCGACAGGCCCCCTTTGGCGACGTCGGCCAGGGTCTTAAAGTAGTTTGGATCGGCGTTGTGATCCTGCACCGAGAGCATAAAGCCCAGACCCGATTTTTCGATATCGTAGGTGGTGACTTTGTTCTTGAATTTGTCCGTCTGGCTGGCAATCAGCTTCGCCAGCGCGGCGTGAGAATCCGGCACGTCACCGGCCGGAATCAGGCGCTTGTTGTAGATGAAGACCACCGGCTCATAGGTGGTGCCGTAGGCCTTATCTTTCCAGACCGCCCATTTCGGCAGCTGGCTTTGCTCCGGAGATTTGTACTCCATGGCGTAGTCGGTGGCGAGCTTCAGGCCCGTGTCCATCGAGGAGCTCCAGACCACGTCGCCGCTCACGCCGCCGGAAGCCTGTTCGCTGATGAAACGGTTGTACAGCTCGGTGCTGTTCATGTCGTTGTATTCGACTTTGATGCCCGGGTAGGTTTTTTCGAAGCCCTGGATCAGCGGCCCGGCAGCTTTGATGTCGGTAGTGGAATAGATGACAACCTTGCCCTCTTTTGTGGCGGCATCAACCACTTTTTGATACTCAGCAGGATAACCCTGCGGCAGGGCAGACAGTGCAGAAGCAGAGAACAGTACGGTAGCGGTAAGCAGAGAAATTCGGAACGTGTTCGACATTATAGTTAACCTTTTAGTTACATTTGAGGAACTAATTGTCAACATAGCGTAAAGCGCGCCTCCGACAATAGGGAGGCGAGGGCAATGATTCCGAAGTGTGATTGTCGCCGTCGTTTCAGCAATTAACACCATAAAATCCGCGAACGTTAGCCAACGAACGGTTGCGGATTACGGTTTATCGGGGGCTTTGCGGTATAACCGGCGAGGATGACCAATATTGCCGTACAGCATTTCAATGCTGATTAACCCACTCTCCACGCAGTATTCGAGGTAGCGACGCCCCGTGGTTTTGCTGATCCCCACGTTTTCCACCACCTCTTCAACCGACATCGCGCTGTCGGGATGCTCGGCGAACAGGCGTTTTATCCGCTCCAGCGTCTGGGGTTCAATGCCCTTTGTGGATGGCGTTACGGAGGCTTCCGCGGCAGGCAGATGAAACAGGCGATCCAGCGCATGCTGGTCGACCACCTTCACCTGCTGTACGGTGTGGATGAAGCGCATAAAACGCTCCAGCGAGGCGTGCAGGCGCTGGAAAAAGACGGGCTTGATGAGGTAGTCAAACGCGCCGCTGCGCATGGCGTGGCTGCAGGTCTGCATATCGCTGGCGGCGGTGATGAAGATCACCGAGCATTCGTAGCTTTTCAGCAGCGGGTTATCGATGAGCTCCACGCCTTTACCGTCCGGGAGATAGTTGTCCAGCAGGATAAGCCGCGGCTGATGCTGACGAATCAGGCTGCATGCCTGCTCAATCGACGCGGCGATGCCCACCACGCGCAAATGAAAATTCTGCTCGATATACTCGCGATGCAGCTCTGCCAGGTGCGGCTCATCTTCAACGATCACAACATCAAGTGCTCGGGTCATGCTTTAGCCCATTCGGAATAAACACAGAAAAAATGGTCCCTTGTGGCGTGTTGTCGGCAATCTCAATGCTGCCGCCAGCCTTGTCGATATATCCTGCCACCAGATACAGGCCAATACCGTGCTCGGTACCCACAATGTCGTTTTCACGTTCCGGCTTGCTGCTGAATCCCTGGCGGAAAATATGCGGCTTCATCGCATCCTCCACCCCGCAGCCCCGGTCGGCCACCTCGATCAGCAGCTCCTGGTTACGGTCAGAAATGTAGAGTTCCACCGGCGCGGGGACCGGGGCCTTAAGGGTCGCGTCCACCGCGTTATCCAGCAGGTTACCAATAATAGACATCAGCTCCGTTTCGTTGAGCGTGACTGGCATGCGGGTGAGCTGGCAGGCGGGATCAAACAGCAGTTCGATGCCTTTTTCGCGGGCGCTGACGTATTTTCCGAGCAGCAGCCCGCACAGCGCGGGAGAGGAAAAACGGGCGGAGACAAAGTCCAGCACCCGCTGCGCACCTTCGGACTGCACCTGAATGTAGCGAATCGCCTCGTCATAGTGTTTCATCTGCAGCAAGCCCACCAGCGTGGCGGTCCAGTTCAGCTGCTCGTGGCGCATAATGCGCAGGTTATCCGCATAGCGCTTGATCTGACTGAGCTGGCTGCTGAGGGTGTTGATGTCATTTTTGTCGCGAAAGCTGTATACCCAGCCGCTTTCAACGCCGGGCTCGACCTCAATCGCCACGCGGTTGACGATTACCTCCCGCTGGTTCAGCACGGCAATCTGGTCGTGGCTACCGCTGCTCACCGAGGCGTAGCGCTGGGATAAAAAGCCCGGCGACGTCTGCAGAACGTCTTCCAGCGGTTTGCCGATAAGCGCTTTCTCACTTTGCCGGATATCCAGCATTTCTCGTGCGGCGCGGTTAATTAAAATCAGCTGCTTCTCATCATTGACGGCAAATACCCCCTCATACATGGCTTCTAATAGCGCGCGCTGCTGCAAAACCAGCTGAGCGATATCTTTCGGCTCCAGTCGGAACATCTGTTTTTTGAGATTGCGGGTAAACAGCCAGGAGAACATAAACAGCAGCAGCAGAAGCCCCGCGCCGTACAGCCCGGACTGCCAGAGAATGCGGGCGTTAATATTGGCAATATAGGAGGTCAGATAGCCGACCGAGACAATACCAATCACCTGGTGCTGCGCGTTAAAGATCGGCGCTTTGCTGCGCAGTGAAACCCCAATCCCGCCCTGGCGCACGGAAATAATGGTTTTGCCCTGTAATACTTCAGCATTATCCCCGCCGATCATCGGTAAATTTATGCGCTCCGGGGATTCCGAATGATAAAGGTGCTGTTCCTCGGTATCGCCAATCACAATGTAACTGGCATCGCTTTGGGCGCGCAGCGGCTGAATTAACCGGGCGATGCCGGGGATATCTCTGGCCGCGACCATGGCCGCCAGACCCGGCATCAGCGCGATCTGGCTGGCCTGCACCCGGGCGCGCTGGCCGAGATCGTGATGGAGCTGCCGGTCAATAAAATGAAACAGGATCGTTCCCAGCAGAACTAACAGCAGGCAGGAGAAGCAAACCAGCGCTAAAAACAGCTTTACCTGAAAAGAGAGTCTGCGTTTCATTCAACCTGCGGATGTTATGTAAAAGTGACATTTGCCGAGCCTGACATGGGCAAATAGCGGACGCAATCTGGCAAGAAAAGAGTTGTGACCTGGCTTTTCGTTTTCGGCGTTATAGCCATCAGGATCCCGTCAGGCTATGCTTCATTCAGCACGATAATAATTACAGAGGCAATGTCATGGATAAAGAGCTACTGGATGCGGGTTACCGGGCCTATACCGGCGAGAAAATTGACGTCTACTTCAACACCGGGATCTGCAAACACTCCGGTAACTGCGTGCGTGGCAGCGCAAAGCTGTTTAATCTGAAACGTAAACCGTGGATTATTCCCGATGAAGTGGACGTTGAAACGGTTGTCCGCGTGATTGATACCTGCCCGAGCGGTGCGCTGAAGTATCGCCAAAAATAAGCGAGGAACCATGGATATTCTGGAAGGCCATAACAAGTTTTACGTGAATGATGCGAACGGCAACCAGGTCGCGGAGATTGTCTTCGTGCCGACCGGCGAGCACCTCAGCATTATCGAGCACACCGATGTGGATGAGAGCCTGAAAGGGCAGGGCGTCGGTAAACAGCTGGTGGCGAAAGTGGTGGAGAAGATGCGCGGTGAGAACCGCAAAATTATTCCGCTGTGCCCGTTCGCGAAACATGAGTTTGATAAAACGCGGGAATATGACGATATTCGGGCGTAACTCACACCGGCGATGGCCGGTGTTTTTTTCAGACTGCTGACAACGTGCGATTTGTGAGTTTCGCCCGGCGGCGCTACGCTTGCACGGGCCTACAATGAATTGTGCAATTAATTGATATCGTTGTGAAATATAGGCCGGGTAAGCGCAGCGCCACCCGGCAAAAAAGACAGTTATCTCACCTGCTCAAGCAGCAATACCATCGCGATCAGCACCATCAACCCTCCCGATGCCCTGCTCACCAGACGGGCCGCCTGTGGCCGGGTCGCCAGCACCGCTTTCGAACCATACCCCACCAGCAGATAGACCAGGGTACAGGTAATAAGGTGCATCATCCCAAGCGCAGACATCTGCATCGCTATCGACCAGCTTCCGGTTGGGTCTGTAAACTGCGGAAGCAGGGCCAGGAACAGCAAAAAAACCTTCGGGTTAAGGCCGCTAATGCAGAGTCCTTTCACCGCCCACTGCGTCCAGTTACCCGCATGCTGGGTGGCCTTCTCCGGTGCGGCCGGGTGACGCATTAACGTTATGCCAAGCCACAGGAGATACAGGGCTCCCGCCACGGTCAGCCCGGCTAACGCCAGCGGATGTTGAGCAATCAATACCCCCACGCCTGCCACCACAATCAATGTGGCTAGCAGATGCCCGGACATCAGCCCCATCACCGCCGGGACCACGCGGCGTCCATTAATTCCGGCGCTAATAGCGTAGGCCCAGTCGGCCCCCGGGGTCATGATGAGCAGAAACGAAACCACCCAAAAGCCGGCCACAATACTCATTTCCATCGTCCTGAAATACTCCCGCAGTGCGTTATACGTTGCGAAAAAGAATATCGCTAACACTGCGAAATAGGCTTTCAATGTTATGCTCATAACACGGTGAAAATGAGAAAATCTTCCACATGGATAGCATCGATAGAAAAATTCTTGCTGAGCTGCAGTCCGACGGCCGCCTGTCGCTTACCGAACTGGCTGAGCGGGTGAATCTGAGCCTCTCGCCGTGCCATCGTCGCGTGCGGGCGCTGGAGCAAAGCGGGGCCATAACGGGATACCGTGCCAGCCTCGACCCCGCCAAAATGGGATTTAATTTCCTGGCGATAGTGTTCGCGACGCTGAAAGAGGGTGACCGCAAGGCGGTCAGCGCGTTTGAAGAGGCGGTGGAAGAGATCCCGCAGATTGTGCTGGCCCAGCGCCTGTTTGGCGATCCTGATTATCTGATGCACGTCGTGACCCGCGACCTTTCCGCTTTCCAGAAGCTCTACGACGAGAAGCTCTCCGCTATGCCCGGCGTGCAGCATCTTCGCTCAACGCTTGTCATGAAAACGGTGGTGCAGGACAGGCCTTTTCCGCTGTAAGCAGGAGGCCGGGACTGAATGGCCTGCCCGGCAGCGCGCCGGGCAGGAAAGGGAATTAGCCGACAAACATCACCGACACGCACAGCACCCCGACGATCAGCGTCAGCAGGTTGCCAATGGAACGGTACTGTTTCAGGGAGGGGATCAAATACGTCGACAGCGTCGGCATGATAAACAGGATCATGGCGATAAGCGGGCCGCTGATGGCGTAAATCATCGAAATGGCGTTCGGGTTAATGCAGCAGACGGCAAAGGTGATTAACGACACCCCCAGGATGGATATCGCGCGGTTAAAGGCGCGGCTCTTTTTCACGCCCACCTGGTTCAGCGACGACTTCACGATCTCCGTCGCCCCTTCAATCACCCCAAAATAGGTGCCGAGAAACGATTTCGACATCGCAATAATCGCCACGACAATCCCGGAAATGCCGAGCCACGCCGGTGAAGAGGGCATCATCGACAGCGCAGACAGGATTGTCACCCCTTCCTCTTTGGCGGCCACAATATACGACGGCGGAATAGAGAGCAGGCAGCTGAAGACGAAGAACAGCACGCTCAGGCAGATAATCAGGTATGCCACCTTCATGATTTTCTTGCATTTAGCCATGGCCTCGTCCCCGAACTTCTCGCGACGGTCAACGGCAAACGTGGAGATAATCGGGGTATGGCTGAACGCAAACACCATCACCGGAATCGAAATCCAGACCTGGTGCAGCGTATGGCGATCCACGGCCATCTGGCTGGTCAGCAGCGAGGGCTGCCAGCTGCCGATCAGGTAGAGCGAGACAAACAGGAAATAGGCAATCAGCGGAAACACCAGGAAGCCCATCACTTTTATCGTGATATGCCGTCCCATCAGGAAGATCAGATTCAGGACCAGCACCACGCCCAGGCTGACCAGCACGCGAACGGTGGTGTCTACCGTCAGGTGTTTTGCCAGCTGCTCAGTTAACGAGTTGGTGATGGCCACCGCATAAATCTGCACCACCACAAAGAAGGCGATGAAATAGAGCGTGGTGATCAGGTTGCCGATCTTCCTGCCGTAATAGTGCGAAACGGCGCCGGTGATCCCTTCGTTGCCTTTTGTTTTCGACGACAGGATAAATTGCGCCAGCGCTTTGTGCGGCCAGTAGGTTAAGGGATAGGCCACGAGGGCGGTAATAAACAGGACGATTGCGCCTGCGGAGCCCAGCTGAATGGGCAGGAAGAGCGTTCCTGCGCCCACGGCTGTGCCGTAGAGAGCGAAACTCCAGAGAGTCTCATCTTTTGACCAAATTTTCGACATTAGAGCAACGTATCAACTATCAAACCATCAGAATGGCGTGCAATTTACCATAGTTATGTACGGAGAGCGCAGTTGCTTCGAAGGCGTTTGGCCGGAACGGACGTCCGGCCAGAAGGCGTTTAGCCTGCCAGGGCGCGTCGTTGCTGGCGGCGCTTAAGAAATTTCTCGCGGAGGCAATCGTACGCCCAGTTATAGAACATGGTGTACGGCAGGAAGAACAGGAAGAAACCTATTTCCAGTGTGAATGCCTGCAGCAGGGTGACGCCCAGTACGGCGGCGACAATCGACACGCCGATCACAATAAACCCGCATTCGAACCCCAGCGCATGCAACGCACGCACTTTTGCCGTACGTTTGACGCGCTGAACGGGCCAGAAACGGTCGAAGCCGAAGTTATAAATAATGTTCCACAGCATGGCGGTGGTCGCCAGAATAATGGTCAACCCACCCATTTCCACCACGGAACGCTGCATGAGCCACGCCGCCGTAGGGGCGAGGATCGCCGTCGCGATCCCTTCAAAACAGACAGCATGAAAGATCCGCTCCGGCAGTTTACGTTGGAGTGCATCCTGATGTTGCATAGCGATAGACCTCGTTATTCACCGGTATCGGCGTTGATGCGGCCTATTTTCATCGCTAAAGCTGATATATTAAAGATAGTATCCATCGCTAAAGTAGATAGGTTATGCGCTATTCACCCGAAGCCCTTACCGCGTTTGTCGAGACCGTTGCGGCAGGCTCTTTCTCTGCGGCCGCACGCCGGCTGCGTAAAAGCCAGTCGACGGTCAGCACGTCCATTGCCCATCTTGAAGCCGATCTGGGCTTCGAGCTGTTTGACCGCTCGGCACGCCAGCCGGTGTTAACGGCCCAGGGGGAACAGGTGCTGGGCTATGTGCAGGCTATTCTCGCCGCCAGCACGCGGCTGGATGAGCTGGCGGTGTCGCTATCGGCGCAAACGGAGGCGCGTCTGACGTTTGTCCTTTCCGATACCCTCAACCCGGACGTGCTGGAAGAGATGATGAAACAGTTTGACGCGCGCTTTCCCCATACGGAATTCGAATGTCTGATTGGCGAGGAGGAGGACGTGATCGATCTCCTGCAAAAGGAGCGAGCGCAGATTGGCCTCACCGAGGCGCGAGACGGTTATCCTACGGATATCGGCGCCATCCGGCTGCCGATGCAGACCCGCATGGCGATCTATGTCGCGACTACGCATCCGCTCGCCGGACAACATGACGTTCAGCGTGACGAGCTGCACGGCTGGCGAGAGCTGCGGCTGAGCACCTATCTTGAGCGCGAGGCGGAGATCGCGCGCGGGCCCGTCTGGTCAGCCCCGAATTACCTGTTACTCTTGAGTATGGCGGTACAGGGATTTGGATGGTGCGTCTTGCCGTGCGCGCTGGTGGATGAGTTTGCCGCCGCGAAATCCCTGGTACAGCTCAATGTTCCCGGCTGGCCGCGGGCGATCGGCATCGATCTGCTGTGGAATAAACGCTCCCCTCCCGGTGTTGCCGGAAGCTGGCTGCGGCAGTATCTGCAGGATGCACGCTGATCCTTGTGATTAAACTCACTATTTTTAAACAATTAAGATAATTGCCAGTAACAATCCTCTACTATCGTCATGTCATTTAACACAGAGGTCGTGATGAAAGATGTCGTAATAGTGGGTGCGTTGCGTACAGCTATCGGCTGTTTTCAGGGAGCGCTTGCGCGTCACTCGGCGGTTGACCTGGGGAGCGTGGTGGTGAAAGCGCTCGTGGAACGTAGCGGGATCGCAGCACATGAAGTTGACGAGGTGATTCTGGGACAGGTCCTCACGGCCGGTGCCGGGCAAAACCCTGCGCGTCAGGCGGCGCTGAAAGGCGGGCTGCCCAATACCGTCTCCGCCATCACCATCAACGACGTCTGTGGTTCAGGATTAAAAGCGCTGCATCTCGCGACGCAGGCCATTCAGTGTGGTGAGGCGGACGTGATCATTGCGGGCGGGCAGGAGAATATGAGCCGCGCGCCACACGTGTTGACCGACAGCCGCACCGGCGCACAGCTGGGCAACAGTCAGCTGCTCGACAGCCTGGTGCATGACGGCCTGTGGGATGCCTTCAATGACTATCATATGGGCGTGACGGCGGAAAATCTGGCGCGCGAGTACGGTATCAGCCGTGAGGTGCAGGATGCCTATGCGCTGAGCTCGCAGCAAAAAGCGCGTGCGGCGATTGATTCCGGTCGTTTTCGCGACGAAATTGTCCCGGTCAGCGCGCTGCGTCAGAACGGCGAGGTGATGGTTGTGGATACCGATGAACAGCCGCGCACCGACGCCAGCGCTGAAGGGCTGGCCAGGCTGAATCCTGCTTTTGAAATGCAGGGCTCGGTGACGGCGGGAAACGCCTCTTCCATTAACGACGGCGCTGCTGCCGTCATGATGATGAGCGAAAGCAAAGCCCTCGAACTCGATCTACCCGTGCTTGCCCGCATTAAGGCATTCGCCAGCGTGGGGGTTGATCCTGCGCTAATGGGGATCGCGCCGGTCTACGCCACCCGTCGCTGTCTGGAGCGTGCGGGGTGGCAGCTTTCTGATGTGGATCTGATCGAAGTGAACGAAGCCTATGCCGCACAGGCGATCTCCGTCGGAAAAATGCTGGAGTGGGATCCGCTGCGGGTTAACGTGAACGGTGGGGCGATCGCGCTGGGGCACCCGATTGGGGCGTCAGGCTGCCGGATCCTGGTTTCGCTGGTCCACGAAATGAAAAAGCGCAATGCCCGCAAAGGGATTGCCACGCTCTGTATCGGCGGTGGGCAAGGGGTGGCGCTGGCCATCGAACGCTAACCTTTCCTCATTGAAAAGACCTCCTCCGGGAGGTTTTTTTGTGCCCTTTTTCTCCCGTCGGTTTAATTGTGATCCGAATATCATTTCCGTTATAAACAAAAATAAAAAATGAAACGTTGTTTTAAATGTAATTGAAAAGCTCACTTTATGCCGATAGTATGTGCTTATTATGAAAAACGGAACGCTGTTTCGTTTTACTTCCCGCCTTCGGGCATGACCACATCTGGAGGTTACCGTGGACGTCAGAGAAAGCATCCACAGCGCGCACGCCAAAACGCTGGATACGCAGGGGCTGCGCAAGGCATTTTTAGTCGAGCAGATATTCGAGGCTGACAGGTACACCATGGTTTACAGCCATATCGACCGCATTGTTGTGGGCGGCATTATGCCCGTCACGAAAACCGTCTCCGTGGGCGGCGAGGTCGGTAAACAGCTGGGCGTGAATTATTTCCTCGAACGTCGCGAGCTGGGGGTGATTAACATCGGCGGGCCGGGCACCATCACCGTAGACGGACGGTGCTATGAGATTGGCCATCGCGAGGCGCTGTACGTGGGTAAAGGGGCGAAATACGTGGTCTTTGCCAGCATCGACGCCAGCAGGCCTGCGAAATTCTACTATAACTGCGCGCCGGCCCACGCCACCTGTCCAACCAAAAAGGTGACCCCGGCAGACGTCGCGCCCGTGACGCTGGGCGACAACCTCACCAGCAATCGCCGCACCATCAATAAATACTTCGTGCCGGACGTGCTGGAGACCTGCCAGCTCAGCATGGGGTTGACCGAACTTGCGCCGGGCAACCTGTGGAATACCATGCCGTGCCATACCCACGAGCGCCGCATGGAAGTCTACTTCTACTTCAACATGGATGAGGACGCGTGCGTGTTCCACATGATGGGACAGCCGCAGGAAACGCGCCATATCGTGATGCATAACGAGCAGGCGGTGATTTCGCCGAGCTGGTCTATTCATTCCGGCGTAGGGACAAAAGCCTACACCTTTATCTGGGGAATGGTGGGTGAAAACCAGGTCTTTGATGATATGGACCATGTTGCGGTCAGCGATCTGCGCTAGTCGCGGGCAGTGAAGCATAAACCTGCCTGTGAGTGACAGGCTCTGAAAGAGTAAGGAATAAACATGATTCTGGATGCATTCTCTCTGCAGGGGAAAGTGGCGGTGGTTTCCGGGTGTGACACCGGGCTGGGTCAGGGGATGGCGTTAGGCCTGGCGGAAGCGGGCTGCGATATCGTCGGAATTAATATCGTTGAACCGACGGAAACCCTCGAGCGCGTGACGGCCCTGGGCCGCCGCTTCCTGAGCCTGACCGCCGACCTGCGTAAAATCGATGCCATTCCTGAACTGCTGGATCGCGCGGTGGCGGAATTCGGTCACATCGACATTCTGGTCAACAACGCCGGGCTGATTCGCCGTGAAGATGCGATCAATTTCAGCGAGCGCGACTGGGACGACGTGATGGATCTGAACATCAAGAGCGTTTTTTTCATGTCCCAGGCGGCGGCAAAGCACTTTATCGCGCAGGGGAACGGCGGCAAGATCGTGAATATTGCCTCCATGCTCTCGTTCCAGGGCGGTATCCGCGTGCCGTCTTACACCGCCTCCAAAAGCGCCGTGATGGGCGTGACCCGCCTGCTGGCAAACGAGTGGGCGAAACACAACATCAATGTGAATGCGATTGCGCCGGGTTACATGGCGACCAACAACACGCAGCAGCTGCGTGCGGACGAGCAGCGTAGCGCGGAAATCCTCGACCGCATTCCGGCGGGGCGCTGGGGGCTTCCGGGCGATCTGATGGGGCCGGTGGTCTTTCTGGCCTCGTCGGCATCGGACTATATCAACGGCTACACCGTGGCGGTCGATGGCGGCTGGCTGGCGCGATAGCCCGCATCGGGTCTGGACCTCTGCTTTTGGGCAGAGGTTTTTTTTGCTTAAAAATTGTCAAAATCCATATGGATAAAGACGGAAAATCCATACTAAAAAGTCATGAACGACAGCCATCACACTTTTAATCTTTAAAAATTAGATGATTAGTAAAAGCATGTGATTATTCAGCGTTAGTTGAAATTGTAATGTCCATCACAGAACGCTATGTCGCAGCGAAATAATCCATATCTTCACCTTTTCCCGCCTGACACTTTTTCTCGCTATCTCGTAATTTCACTTAACGAATTGCACTGTTCAGGCAGAAAAATATGACATCTATAAATGACTCTACCCTAATGCCCGCTGCGCTGCGTGATACTCGCCGCATGAACCAGTTTGTCTCTATTGCCGCCGCCGTGGCGGGCCTGTTATTTGGACTGGATATTGGCGTCATTGCCGGTGCATTGCCCTTTATTACCGATCACTTTACCCTGAGCAGCCGCCTGCAGGAGTGGGTGGTGAGCAGCATGATGCTCGGCGCGGCCATCGGCGCGCTGTTCAACGGTTGGCTCTCGTTTCGCCTGGGGCGCAAATACAGCCTGATGGCCGGGGCGATTCTTTTTGTCGCCGGCTCCATTGGCTCCGCCTTTGCCGCAAACGTTGAGGTTCTGCTGCTTTCCCGCGTGCTGCTGGGCGTGGCGGTGGGGATTGCCTCCTACACGGCGCCGCTTTATCTCTCCGAAATGGCGAGCGAGAACGTGCGCGGGAAGATGATCAGCATGTATCAGCTGATGGTCACGCTCGGTATCGTGCTGGCGTTCCTGTCTGACACCTACTTCAGCTACAGCGGCAACTGGCGCGCAATGCTTGGCGTGCTGGCGCTGCCAGCGGTGGTGCTGATTGTTTTAGTGATTTTCCTGCCGAACAGCCCGCGCTGGCTGGCACAAAAAGGGCGCCACGTGGAGGCGGAAGAGGTGCTGCGCATGCTGCGCGATACCTCTGAAAAAGCCCGCGAGGAGCTGAACGAGATCCGCGAAAGCCTGAAGCTCAAGCAGGGGGGCTGGGCGCTGTTTAAAATCAACCGCAACGTGCGCCGGGCGGTCTTCCTCGGCATGCTGCTGCAGGCGATGCAGCAGTTCACCGGCATGAATATCATCATGTACTACGCGCCGCGCATTTTCAAAATGGCCGGGTTCACCACCACCGAACAGCAGATGATCGCCACCCTGGTGGTCGGGCTGACCTTCATGTTTGCCACCTTTATTGCCGTATTCACTGTGGACAAGGCGGGCCGCAAACCGGCGCTGAAAATTGGCTTCAGCGTGATGGCGCTCGGCACGCTGATCCTCGGCTACTGCCTGATGCAGTTTGATAACGGCACGGCTTCCAGCGGACTCTCCTGGCTTTCTGTCGGGATGACCATGATGTGTATCGCAGGTTACGCGATGAGCGCCGCGCCGGTGGTGTGGATCCTGTGCTCCGAAATTCAGCCGCTCAAATGCCGAGACTTTGGCATCACCTGTTCCACGACCACCAACTGGGTATCGAACATGATCATCGGCGCGACCTTCCTGACGCTGCTGGACGCGATTGGTGCAGCGGGAACGTTCTGGCTCTATACGGTGCTGAACGTGGCATTTATTGGCGTCACGTTCTGGCTGATTCCAGAAACCAAAGGCGTGACGCTGGAACACATCGAGCGCAAGCTGATGGCCGGGGAGAAGCTGCGGAATATTGGTGTGTGATCGGATTGCCTGTTTACATGTTTAACCTATGCCGGAGGTGGAAAGGGAGATTAATCACAATCATAACGTGATGAAACTCACTACTAACTCTGGCAGGGGGAGTCAGATAATGGTGTTTAGAATTAGGATTTTTCTTAATCTATTGTATTATTGAGCCACAGCGATCAATGAACAAAGATGCGTAGCATCAAGAGAAAGAAGAATTCCTATGTCAGAAATGGATTTCAAAAAAAGCACAGATATTGATTTCCCCCATTATTCCACCCGTAACGAACACGCTAAAGAAATAGATCTTTTAGGTTTATTAGCAGTTTTAGCGGCGGCTAAAAAGCGCATCGTTGCCGTTACCCTTGCTTTTGCTCTCGTGGGGCTGGCCATTTCATTTTTGCTGCCGCAAAAATGGACCAGTAAAGCGGTGATCACCCCGGCAGAACAGTCGCAGTGGAACCCGCTGCGCCAGATGATGGTGGCGTTACAGGTGCTGGATGTGGACGTGAAGATTACCCGTCCGGAAGTCTTTGATCTTTTTATTAAAAAGTTTCAGTCGCAGTCATTGCTTGAAGAGTATCTGAAATCCTCTTCTTACGTGATGTCGCAGCTTAAAGACGCTGAGGTGGATCCGCTTGAGCTGCATCGGGCGATAGTCAATATCTCAGACAGAATGAAAGCGGTGAATAACGATCAGGGAAAAGACGCGGATAAAACCCCCTATATCTCCTGGACATTAAACTTCACTGCGCCGACAGCAGGCGATGCGCAATCCGTTCTGGAGGGATACATCAATTATATCGCGGCTATTGTTGAGAAAGAGACAGTGCAGAATATCCGCAACCAGATCGCGCTGAAAACGAAAGTCGTTGAGCAGCAGCTAGAGCTGGATCGCGTCCGTTTGACCAATATTCACAATACCAACCTGCAGCGGCTGAATTATTCCCTGGAAGTCGCGAATGCCGCCGGCATCAAGAAGCCGGTCTACAGCAACGGGCAGGCGGTAAAAGATGATCCGGATTACTCTGTTGCGCTCGGTGCTGACGGTATCGCGCAAAAGCTGCAGATTGAAAAAAATCTCAAGGACGTGACCGAGCTGAATGCGGATTTCCAGAACCGGGAATATTATCTGTCGCAGTTGAAAAAGCTCTCCTTTGCGGATGTTAAACTTGAGCCATTCCGGTACCAGCTCTCTCCCTCCATGCCGGTGAAAAAGGATGGTCCAGGCAAGACCCTGATTGTCGTTCTGGCGGCGCTCCTGGGGGCACTGTTTGCCTGCAGTAGCGTTTTACTGCGCGAGGCTATGCTCACCCGTAATCCACTCCCCGAGCCGGTGACGGAATAAACCCTGCAGATTAACAAGGCGCTCAAGAGAGCGCCTTTTTTTATTGGCACCGGTTGTGTTAAAAGAAGAAATTAACGAAAAGGAGGGATGATGAAAACGATCGGCCTGTTAGGTGGAATGAGCTGGGAATCGACAATCCCTTATTATCGCCTGATTAACGAAGGGGTTAAGCAGCATCTGGGGGGGCTGCACTCCGCAAGCCTGCTGCTGCACAGCGTTGATTTTCATGATATCGAAGCCTGCCAGTCGAGCGGCGAGTGGGATAAAGCCGGGGAAATCCTGGCTCAGGCGGCGCTGGGGCTGGAGCGGGCTGGCGCCGAGGGGATATTGCTTTGTACCAATACCATGCACAAGGTGGCATCGCATATTGAGAACCGCTGCTCGCTGCCGTTCCTGCATATCGCTGACGCGACCGGGCGTGCAATTGCGGCATCCGGGATGCGCCGCGTAGCGCTGCTGGGCACACGCTACACCATGGAGCAGGATTTCTATCGCGGGCGCTTGCGCAGCGAGTTTGGGATCGAAAGCCTGATCCCTGAAGAAGAAGACCGGGTGCGCATCAATCAGATTATCTTTGACGAGCTCTGTCTCGGCACCTTCACCGAAACCTCCCGCGCCTTCTACGTCAGCGTCATCGAAAAACTCGCGCAGCAGGGGGCTGAAGGGGTGATCTTCGGCTGCACGGAGATCGGTTTGCTGGTACCCGTTGAGCGAAGCCCTCTTCCGGTATTTGATACCACCGCTATTCATGCTGCGGATGCCGTGGCGTTTATGTTGTCATAATGGGTCCTGCAGGTCAGGTAAGCGAAGCGCCACCTGACGCGCGTGCTCCATGACGTGTTCGGTGAAAGCGTCCACCAGCGCGGAAGCCGGACGGTGTAGCGGACGGATCAGGCTCACGGTGAACGGGACGGACACGCTAAAGCGGCGGATGACGATCCCGCTTCCGGCATAATCCAGTGCCGTGAGTGGATTGACCACCGCGACGCCGACGCCGGCACGCACCATCGCGCAAATCGAGGCCGCGCTGTGCGTTTCCACCGCCATTCGCCGTTTTACCTGATGCTCGGCAAACAGGGTATCCAGCAGCTGTCTGTAACTGTCGGTCTGCGACAGGCTGATGTAGTTTTCCCCGTGGAAATCCTCCGGCGTGAGCACCGCCTTACCGGCAAGCCGATGCCCGGCGGGCAGAACGCACACTTCATCTAACGAGAGCAGCTCCGTGCGTGCCGTGCCCGCTGGGGTGGTGAGGGTTTCGGTTAGCCCTAAATCATGGCGCTGTGCCGAAAGCCACTCTTCAAGCAGGGGAGATTCCTGCGGCACGATGGTGAGGCTGACCTCTGGATAGCGGGCCAGAAAGGGCTGGAGCAGCATCGGCAAAAAGGATTGCGAAAAGACGGGCAGGCAGACGATCGACAGCTCGCCCTGGCGAAACTCGCGCAGGCTTTCCGCGGCGCTCACGATTCTGTCCAGCCCGTACCAGGAGCGCTGAACTTCCTCAAACAGGCGTAACCCCTGTACCGTCGGGTGAAGCCTGCCCCGGGTGCGTTCGAACAGCTTCAGCCCCAGCACTTTCTCGAAGCGCGCCAGCTCGCGGCTCACCGTCGGCTGCGAGGTATGCAGCATCTGTGCGGCTTCGGTGAGATTGCCGGTGGTCATCACGGCGTGAAAAATCTCGATATGGCGTAAATTGACGGCGGGCATAGGGCACCTGAAAGCAGAGAACTGTCCATATCATTTTTGCATAGACTCGCGATAAAACGATATTTTTTATTCTCCTTGCGCTGTGGCGTAATCATCAAAACGCATTTATCCGGAGAAGACCATGCCACGCCCGCTGAACCAGACTGATACCGATTTGAACGCCGACAACCTGCTGCGCCTGCCTGCCGAGTTTGGCTGTCCGGTGTGGGTCTACGACGCGCAGATCGTCCGCGAGAAGATCGCCGCCCTGCATCAGTTCGACGTGGTGCGTTTTGCCCAGAAGGCCTGCTCCAATATTCATATTCTGCGCCTGATGCGCGAGCAGGGCGTGAAGGTGGACTCCGTTTCACTCGGCGAAATCGAGCGCGCGCTGGCGGCCGGATACGATCCCAAAGCCGACAGCGACGCGATCGTCTTTACCGCCGATGTGATCGACGATGCGACGCTGGCGCGCGTTCACGAGCTGCAGATCCCGGTGAATGCCGGTTCTGTGGATATGCTGGAGCAGCTGGGTCAGGTTTCTCCCGGCCATCGCGTCTGGCTGCGCGTGAACCCGGGCTTTGGTCATGGCCACAGCCAAAAAACCAATACCGGCGGTGAAAACAGCAAGCACGGGATCTGGTATGCCGATATGCCTGCCGCGCTGGAGGTGTTACAGCGCTACAGCCTGAAGCTGGTGGGCATTCATATGCACATTGGCTCAGGGGTGGATTACGGCCACCTGGAGCAGGTGTGCGGCGCGATGGTGCGTCA
Source organism: Enterobacter cloacae complex sp. IR53041 (assembly GCF_049238285.1). Taxonomy (NCBI): domain Bacteria; kingdom Pseudomonadati; phylum Pseudomonadota; class Gammaproteobacteria; order Enterobacterales; family Enterobacteriaceae; genus Enterobacter; species Enterobacter cloacae complex sp. IR53041. The sequence continues at coordinate 20,274 of NZ_JBMKHB010000047.1, forward strand.
GGTTGTCGACTTTGGTCAGGATCTGGAGGCGATCTCTGCGGGCGGCGGTCTCTCCATTCCTTATCGCGAAGGGGAAGAGGCGATCGATACCGATCACTATTACGGTCTGTGGAGCGCCGCGCGCGATCAAATCGCCGCGCATCTTGGCCACGCGGTAAAACTGGAAATTGAGCCGGGCCGTTTCCTGGTGGCGGAAGCCGGTGTGCTGGTTTCTCAGGTCCGCAGCGTGAAAGAGATGGGGTCTCGCCACTTCGTCTTGATTGATGCAGGCTTTAACGACCTGATGCGTCCGTCCATGTACGGTAGCTATCACCACATTACCGCCCTGGCTGCCGACGGCCGCGATTTAACGCAGGCGCCGCGCGTTGAGACGGTCGTTGCGGGGCCGCTGTGCGAATCGGGTGACGTGTTTACCCAGCAGGAGGGCGGCAAAGTGGAAACCCGCGCGCTGCCAGAGGTCAAACCGGGTGATTATCTTGTGCTGCACGACACCGGTGCCTACGGGGCGTCTATGTCCTCTAACTACAATAGTCGCCCGCTGCTGCCGGAAGTGCTGTTTGATAATGGCAAGGCGCGGCTGATACGCCGTCGCCAGACCATTCAGGAACTGCTGGCTTTAGAACTCATCTGATGAAAGTACGGCCCGGTGGTGACCGAATCGCGTAACACCAGCGTGCCGGTAAACGGCGGGATGGCATCGACCGGCTGGTTTCTTGCCAGCCGGATCGCCTGATCGATGGCGGTGACAATCATATTGTCGATGGGCAGATAAACCGACGAGAGCGCAGGCTCCAGCCATTTCGCGCTTGGGGCATCATCAAAGCCGAACAGGGAGATATCCTGCGGGATTTTCAGCCCCGCCTGGTGCAACGCTTTGGACGCCCCCAGCGCCATATCGTCGTTACAGGCAAACAGGGCGCTAAACGGTACTCCGTCGGCAATCAATTCCTTGCAAAGCTCGTATCCCCGCGTCATTCCTGCATCGCCGTACTTTATCCGACGCTCGTCCAGACGGATACCGTGCTTTTCCAGCGCCTTGCGATAGCCCATCAGCCGCGCTTTACCCGTGGGAGTGTGGATCGGGACGGTGATACAGGCGATCTCCCTATGGCCCTGGCCGATCAGGTAATCCACGGCCTTGAATGCGGCATCCTGCTGTTCGAAGAACACGCAGCGATCCGGCGCCTGGCTCACTTCACGGTTAATGACCACCAGCGGCGTTTTCACGGTGTTCATCAGTTTGACGATCGCTTTTTCGCTCATGTAGCGCGTGTAAAGCACGATGGCATCGCACTGGCGATCGGCCAGCATCTGCACCGCCTGCTCTTCCTGTTCCGGCGCGTCGTGACCGTCGGTGACGATCAGCTGTTTCCCGTGAGTTTCGGTCTGCCGCGACGCCTGCTGGAGAAGGCGGCCAAAATAAAAGCCGTCAAAGGTCGAGACGACCAGACCAATGCTGTTGCTGGTCTGGTTAGCCAGCGAGCGCGCGAGAAAGTTCGGGCGATAGCCCAGCTCTTCCATCGCAGCAAACACCTGCTGACGCGTACTCTCTTTTACCTGACCTGTGCCGTTCAGCACGCGCGATACCGTGGCCTTCGACACGCCCGCGCGCAGTGATACATCCAGCATTGTTGCCATTCTATATTCCTGCTTCCACGTAACGATCTGCAGTTTACCACAGAGCTTATGCCGTATAAGCGATGCGGGAAGCGCAAAAACTCTGCCACGATCACGCTTTTTGGTAACGATTCATCCGGCCAGCCTGAAGTCAAACTTAATAGCCTGACTCTGGTAAGATAATCACCGAACCGGGCTGGAGCATCAGGCCAGTAAATACATGAGAAAATGCAGGTGAAACATGAATAAGGCTGTCATCCTCCCGCTTTACAAGGCGCCACACTTCGCAGAGCAGGTTACCGACTGGATCTGGCAGGCCTTTGGCGAAGGGCTTCCTCGGGCATTTTTCCACAGTATTGTTGAGCACAGCCAGACGCCGGGGGCATTACCGTTGACGTTTATTGCCGTTGAAGGCGAACAGCTTCTCGGCACGGTGGGACTCTGGCGCTGCGATTTGATCACCCGTCAGGATCTCTGTCCGTGGCTGGCGGCGCTCTACGTTGACGACGCGGCGCGAGGCAAAGGGCTGGCGGGGCAGCTTCAGCAGCATGTTATCGCTTACGCCGCGCAGTCCGGGTATGAGGAGCTCCATCTCTGGTCTGCCTGCCGCGACTTCTACGAACGTTACGGCTGGCAGTATATCGGTGATGGGCTGGAATACCCCAACACGCGGGTGCACCTCTACCGTTATTCGCTCTGCGCTTCTGCAGGCGACGCAACGGAGTGACGACGGACCAGCGTCGGGCTAAACAGATGGGTAATTTCCGGCGGCTGGCGCTGTTCAGCCAGCGCTAGCGCCAGCTCGGCGGCCTGCGTTGCCATGGTGATGATTGGGTAGCGCACGGTGGTCAGACGCGGGCGAACGTAGCGGGAGACCAGCACGTCGTCGAAGCCAATCAGCGAAATTTCTGCCGGTACCTCAATTCCGTTGTCATTCAACACCCCCATTGCCCCTGCGGCCATAGAGTCGTTATAGCTGGCAACCGCCGTGAAATTCCGTCCGCGGCCCAGCAGCTCGGTCATGGCCTGTTCACCGCCGCTCTCGTCCGGTTCGCCGTAGGCCACCAGACGGTCATTACACGGCAGCCCGTTTTCACGCAGGGCATCGTAGTAGCCCTGCAGACGGTCTTCCGCATCAGAAATGGGGTGATTGGAACAGAGATAGCCAATCCGGGTATGGCCCTGCTGAATCAGGTGCCGCGTGGCAAGCCAGGCGCCGTAGCGGTCGTCGAGGGCCACACAGCGTTTCTCAAAGCCGGGAATGATACGGTTGATAATCACCATTCCGGGCATCTGCTTCATCAGGTGAATCAGTTCGGCATCCGGGATCATTTTAGCGTGAACTACCAGCGCCGCGCAGCGGTGGCGGATCAGCTGTTCAATGGCCTGGCGTTCCTTTTGTTCGTTATGATAGCCATTGCCGATCAGCAAAAAATTGCCTGTCTGATAGGAAACCTGTTCAACCGCTTTCACCATGGCACCGAAAAAGGGATCGGAAACATCGCCCACCACCAGACCAATCGTTTCTGTGGACTGCTGGGCGAGCGCGCGAGCGTTGGCATTGGGATGATAATTCAGGGATTCCATGGCGCTTTGTACCGCCTGACGTGATGCGTCACTGGCCTTTGGTGAATCATTAATCACGCGCGAGACGGTTGCCACCGACACGCCAGCCAGACGGGCCACATCCTTTATTGTCGCCATTCATTACCTTCTTATTGGGGGTAAGCGTTTACACATCAAATAGTGTTGCGGAAAAGCGGCGTGCATTCAAGGGGAGCGGATTTCCGCTCTCCACAAACGTGACGCAGCACACCCCTGGCGGTGTAATCGTTACACGCCCAGTCATGTCTGAAAAATGTGAATCTGAACCTTTAGTTACACTTTGCCTCAGGCTGTTGCGATTGTCCGATAGCAAGGGCGTTAAAGAGGTTGATACAGTTGAGATCCCAGAGGTATTGATTGGTGAGAATTCTTAGTACGGTTTCGTACTCATCTCTTGCACCAACCTGCGCGGATGCGCAGGTTTTTTTTCGCCTCCACTTTTGCTGTCGCTCCCTTATCACTTCTCGTGTAATCTGCCACCATTTACTAATAACCCTCCACACTGGCTGGCAAAGGGAGTTGAGATGCTATTTGGGTTCTTCCGTACGCTTTTCCGTATTCTTTTTCGCATCCGCATCACTGGCGACACCCGGGCGCTTAGCGGCGAACGCGTTTTGATCACACCAAACCATGTTTCCTTTATAGACGGCATCCTGCTGGCGCTGTTTTTGCCCGTGCGTCCGGTATTTGCGGTGTATACCTCCATCAGCCAGCAGTGGTATATGCGCTGGCTCTCGCCGCTGATTGATTTTGTGCCGCTCGACCCGACAAAGCCGATGATGATTAAGCATCTGGTACGTCTGGTCGAGCAGGGGCGCCCGGTGGTCATTTTCCCTGAAGGACGGATCTCCGTGACCGGTTCGCTGATGAAAATCTACGACGGCGCGGGGTTTGTTGCGGCGAAGTCAAAAGCGACCGTGGTGCCGCTGCGTATTGAAGGCGCGGAGCTGACCCATTTCAGCCGTCTGAAGGGGCTGGTGAAGCAGCGTCTGTTCCCCAAAATCACGCTGCATATCCTGCCGCCAACGTCATTAGCGATGCCCGACGCGCCGCGTGCCCGCGATCGCCGTAAAATCGCCGGGGAAATGCTGCATCAGATTATGATGGAAGCGCGTATGGCCGTGCGCCCGCGCGAAACGCTCTACGAATCCCTGCTTTCCGCGCAGTACCGCTATGGCGCGAAGAAAAACTGCATCGAAGACATTAACTTTACCCCGGATACCTATCGCAAGCTGCTGACCAAAACCCTGTTTGTGGGGCGTATTCTGGAGAAGTACAGCAAAAAGGGCGAAAAGATTGGCCTGATGCTGCCTAACGCGGGCATCAGCGCGGCGGTGATTTTCGGTGCGGTTTCCCGGGGCCGTATTCCGGCGATGATGAACTACACGGCGGGCGTGAAGGGGCTGACCAGCGCGATAACCGCTGCGCAAATCAATACCGTATTCACCTCCCGCCAGTTCCTGGACAAAGGCAAGCTCTGGCATCTTCCCGAGCAGCTCACTCAGGTGCGCTGGGTCTTCCTGGAGGATCTGAAAGCGGACGTGACCACCGGCGACAAGCTGTGGATTTTTGCGCATCTGCTGATGCCGCGTCTGGCCCAGGTCAAACAGCAGCCGGAAGATGACGCGATTATCCTCTTCACGTCGGGATCGGAGGGCAATCCGAAAGGCGTCGTCCACAGCCACAAGAGCATTCTGGCGAACGTCGAGCAGATTAAAAGCATCGCCGACTTTACCGCGAACGACCGCTTTATGTCGGCGCTGCCGCTGTTCCACTCCTTTGGCCTGACGGTGGGGCTGTTCACGCCGCTCCTGACCGGTGCAGAAGTGTTCCTTTACCCAAGCCCGCTGCATTACCGCATCGTGCCGGAACTGGTGTATGACCGTAACTGTACCGTGCTGTTCGGGACCTCTACCTTCCTGGGGAACTATGCGCGTTTCGCCAATCCGTATGACTTCTATCGCGTGCGGTACGTGGTGGCTGGCGCGGAAAAACTGCAGGAGAGCACGCGGCAGATCTGGCAGGACAAGTTTGGCCTGCGCATCCTCGAAGGCTATGGCGTGACCGAGTGTGCGCCCGTGGTCTCGATTAACGTGCCGATGGCGGCGAAACCGGGAACGGTTGGCCGCATTCTGCCGGGGATGGACGCGCGTCTGCTGGCGGTGCCGGGCATAGAGGACGGCGGCCGCCTGCAGCTGAAAGGGCCAAACGTGATGAACGGGTATCTGCGCGTGGAAAACCCGGGCGTGCTGGAAGCGCCGACGGCGGACAACGTCAACGGCGAGGTTGAAACCGGCTGGTACGACACCGGTGATATTGTCCGCTTTGATGAACAAGGCTTTGTACAGATCCAGGGACGCGCAAAACGCTTCGCCAAAATTGCCGGTGAAATGGTCTCTCTGGAAATGGTGGAGCAACTGGCGACGGCCGTGTCCGCCGAGAAGATGCACGCCACGGTGGTGAAGAGCGATGCCAGCAAAGGCGAGGCGCTGGTGCTGTTTACGACCGACAGTGAGCTTAAGCGCGACAGGTTACTGAGCTATGCGCGTGAACACGGTATTCCTGAACTGGCCGTGCCGCGCGATATTCGCTACCTGAAACAGCTCCCGGTGCTGGGCAGCGGGAAGCCCGATTTCGTGACCCTGAAAGGCATGGTTGAAGAGGCGGAACAGCAAAATGCGTGAGTCAGTACACACTAACACATCCCTCAGGTCGAAAGGCATGATGGCCGTCATCGCCGCGCAGTTTCTCTCTGCGTTCGGTGATAACGCGCTGCTGTTTGCCACGCTGGCGCTGCTGAAAGCCGAGTTTTACCCCGACTGGAGTCAGCCGATCCTGCAGATGGTGTTTGTGGGCGCTTACATTATCTTTGCTCCGTTTGTGGGGCAGGTGGCGGACAGCTTCCCGAAAGGCCGGGTGATGATGTTTGCCAATGGCCTCAAGCTGCTGGGGGCGGCCAGCATTTGCTTTGGCTTCAATCCGTTTATTGGCTATACGCTGGTGGGCATTGGGGCCGCCGCTTACTCGCCGGCGAAGTACGGCATCCTCGGAGAGCTGACCACGGGGGATAAGCTGGTGAAAGCCAACGGCCTGATGGAATCGTCAACCATTGCCGCTATTCTGCTCGGATCCGTCGCGGGCGGCGTGCTGGCCGACTGGCATGTGCTGGCAGCACTGGGCGTGTGTGCGGTGGTGTATGGCGGGGCGGTCGTGGCGAACCTGTTTATTCCGAAGCTGCCGGTGGCTCGCCCGGGCCAGTCCTGGCGCGTTAAACCAATGACCGGCAGCTTCTTTAATGCCTGCCGCGTGCTGTGGCGTAACGGTGAAACGCGTTTCTCCCTGATGGGGACCAGTATGTTCTGGGGTGCGGGCGTTACGCTGCGCTTCCTGCTGGTCCTGTGGGTGCCGGTGGCGCTGGGTATTACGGACAACGCGACGCCGACCTATCTTAATGCGATGGTGGCCATCGGCATTGTTGTGGGGGCAGGTGCGGCAGCGAAGCTGGTGACGCTTGAGACGGTTGCACGCTGCATGCCAGCAGGGATCCTGATTGGCGTGGTGGTGCTGATCTTCTCGCTGCAGCATACGTTATTGCCTGCTTATGCCCTCCTGATCCTGATTGGTATCCTGGGGGGCTTCTTCGTGGTGCCGCTGAACGCGTTGCTGCAGGAGCGTGGCAAGCAGACCGTCGGGGCAGGCAATGCCATTGCGGTACAAAACCTGGGTGAAAACCTGGCGATGCTGTTAATGCTGGGGCTTTACTCGCTGGCGGTAAAAGTGGGTGTGCCGGTGGTGGGGATTGGCGTCGGGTTTGGCGGGCTGTTTGCGATTGCGATTGCGGGTTTGTGGATGTGGCAACGTCGCCGTTGATATCTGGCCGGGTGGCGGCTTCGCCTTACCCGACCTGGGTTTGAGCTCCTGTAGGCCCGGTAAGCGTAGGGTATGAACCGGAAACATGGGTAACACTTTAGACCGGATACATGGGTAACAGTTATAACTGGCATAGAAGAGGAGA
>NZ_JBMKHB010000048.1:0-26326 GCF_049238285.1 Enterobacter cloacae complex sp. IR53041
TTCTACTTCCGTACTACTGACGTGACCGGTACCATCGAACTGCCAGAAGGCGTTGAGATGGTAATGCCAGGCGACAACATCAAGATGGTTGTGACTCTGATCCACCCAATCGCGATGGACGACGGTCTGCGTTTCGCAATCCGTGAAGGCGGCCGTACCGTTGGCGCGGGCGTTGTTGCTAAAGTTCTGGGCTAATTAATTATCCCCGAATAAAAAAAGGACGCTTCGGCGTCCTTTTTTGTTTTCTGCCGCTCAGGCGTTGTCACAAAATTTCGCATTTTTTGCCTGCTCCCGCCCCGCATTCTGGCGTTTGTGCTATTGTAATCATAACCATTCTCACTTACACTTTGCGCATAATTTGAACGGGAGTTTCTATGTACGTTTGTTTATGTAATGGTGTAAGCGACAAAAAAATACGTCAGGCCGTTCGCCAGTTTCAGCCCCAGTCATTCCAGCAGCTTCGCAAATTTCTTCCGGTGGGAAATCAATGCGGTAAATGTGTACGTGCTGCGCGAGAGATCATGCAGGACGAACTGATGCAGATCCCGGAATACAAAGAGATCGCCTAAGCGCCCATCTTTTTTTTGACATCCCTGTAGCCCGATCTACGCTTCAATGAGTGGAAGCGGAGGGACTATATAATGAAAGGTGATGTTAAAATCATAAGTTATCTCAATAAATTATTGGGAAATGAGCTTGTCGCAATCAACCAGTACTTTCTTCACGCGAGAATGTTCAAAAACTGGGGACTCAAACGTTTAAACGACGTTGAGTACCATGAATCTATCGATGAGATGAAACACGCTGATAAATACATCGAGCGTATTTTATTCCTTGAAGGCATTCCAAACCTGCAGGATCTCGGCAAGCTGGGCATCGGAGAAGATGTCGAAGAGATGCTGCGTTCCGACCTCAGGCTAGAACTTGAAGGTGCCAAAGATCTCCGTGAAGCCATTGCCTATGCTGACAGCGTACATGACTACGTCAGCCGAGATATGATGATTCAGATCCTGGCCGATGAAGAAGGGCATATTGACTGGCTGGAAACAGAGCTGGATCTCATTGCTAAAATCGGCCTGCAAAACTATCTTCAGTCACAGATTAAAGTGGAAGAATAACCAACGTCTTCCACCCTACGCATAAACCCGCTGCTGCCAGAAATGGCCCAAATGGCAGCGGGTTTTTTATTGCCTTCTTATCAGGGCGGATTACCGAAAAAACAAGAATACAAAGAAGCGCCATCAGTGCCGCGAGCAACGCCAGCGCAGGCAGTACGCACCAGCCATGCCATGCACCAAGCGCCGCCAGGTACTTCACATCGCCATATCCCATTCCTTCACGCCGGCAGATAAACCAATAGCCCCAGTAAATAACGGCAAAGGCAATATATCCGGCCATCGCACCCGCAACCGCACTCGGCAGAAAATCAGGTTGGATACAGAGCTGAAAGAGCAGTCCTGCCCATAGCAGCGGACAGAGAAATTTATCGGGAAGCAGACCGTAGCGAATATCGGCATTTACAAGTAAGGCTGTCAGTGAAAGATAGATCAGCAGAAAGGGGAGGGTGGTCAGCATGAATAAGGCCTCAAACGAATTTGAGCGCATACTCGTCATAATCGGCCGGTCCGGCAATGCACAAAAAACGGGGATGCGTAGCGACTCGAAACAAAGCATCGACACAGAATACATTGCATGAAACGTTGCGCGCTCTTACGCACCCTGCGACATTGGCGCTTAATTTCTAAACGGCACTTGCGTCTTGCCCAGATTTACGTATAATGCGCGGGCTTGTCGTAATTGACGGCGGGTTCAATCAGAACCAGAGTAGCTCATTTTGTTACTCAACAATGCTCCCAATTGGGGAGCTACGTAAGAACGGTTACACTCTCCCATCAATCGTAATGGGTTTGAGGAGTAATCATTTTCGTTTATAAAATAATTGGAGCTCTGGTCTCATGCAGAACCAAAGAATCCGTATCCGCCTTAAAGCGTTTGATCATCGTCTGATCGATCAATCAACCGCGGAAATCGTCGAGACTGCTAAGCGCACTGGTGCGCAAGTCCGTGGTCCGATCCCGCTGCCGACCCGCAAAGAGCGCTTCACCGTTCTGATCTCTCCGCACGTTAACAAAGACGCGCGCGATCAGTACGAAATCCGCACTCACAAGCGTCTGGTTGACATCGTTGAGCCAACTGAGAAAACCGTTGATGCTCTGATGCGTCTGGATCTGGCTGCCGGTGTAGACGTGCAGATCAGCCTGGGTTAATCAGGTCATCGAGCGATTGAGAGGTTGAAACAATGATTGGTTTAGTCGGTAAAAAAGTGGGTATGACCCGCATCTTCACTGAAGATGGCGTTTCTATCCCAGTAACCGTAATCGAAGTTGAAGCAAACCGCGTTACTCAGGTTAAAGATCTGGCTAACGATGGCTACCGCGCTATTCAGGTTACCACTGGTGCTAAAAAAGCTAACCGTGTAACCAAACCAGAAGCGGGTCACTTCGCTAAAGCTGGCGTAGAAGCTGGCCGTGGTCTGTGGGAATTCCGCCTTGCTGAAGGCGAAGAGTTCACCGTAGGTCAGGACATTAGCGTTGAGCTGTTTGCTGACGTTAAAAAAGTTGACGTAACCGGTACCTCTAAAGGTAAAGGTTTTGCTGGTACCGTTAAGCGCTGGAACTTCCGTACCCAGGACGCTACTCACGGTAACTCCTTGTCTCACCGCGTTCCGGGTTCTATCGGTCAGAACCAGACTCCGGGCAAAGTGTTCAAAGGCAAGAAAATGGCAGGTCAGCTGGGTAACGAACGTGTAACCGTTCAGAGCCTGGACGTAGTACGTGTTGACGCTGAGCGCAACCTGCTGCTGGTTAAAGGTGCGGTCCCGGGTGCAACCGGTAGCGACCTGATCGTTAAACCAGCTGTGAAGGCGTAAGGGGATAGCAATGGAATTAGTATTGAAAGACGCGCAGAGCGCGCTGACTGTTTCCGAAACTACCTTCGGTCGTGATTTCAACGAAGCGCTGGTTCACCAGGTTGTTGTTGCTTATGCAGCTGGTGCTCGTCAGGGTACTCGTGCTCAGAAGACTCGTGCTGAAGTAACTGGTTCTGGCAAAAAGCCATGGCGCCAGAAAGGTACCGGCCGTGCGCGTTCAGGTTCTATCAAGAGCCCGATCTGGCGTTCAGGTGGCGTGACCTTCGCTGCGCGTCCACAGGACCACAGTCAAAAAGTTAACAAAAAGATGTACCGCGGCGCGCTGAAAAGCATCCTGTCCGAACTGGTACGTCAGGATCGTCTGATCGTTGTCGAGAAGTTCTCTGTTGAAGCGCCTAAAACTAAGCTGCTGGCACAGAAACTGAAAGACATGGCTCTGGAAGATGTGCTGATCATCACCGGTGAGCTGGACGAGAACCTGTTCCTGGCCGCACGTAACCTGCACAAGGTTGACGTACGCGATGCGACTGGTATCGACCCGGTTAGCCTGATCGCCTTCGACAAAGTCGTAATGACTGCTGATGCTGTTAAGCAAGTTGAGGAGATGCTGGCATGATTCGTGAAGAACGTCTGCTGAAGGTGCTTCGCGCACCGCACGTTTCTGAAAAAGCGTCTACTGCGATGGAAAAAACAAACACCATCGTTCTCAAAGTTGCTAAAGACGCGACCAAAGCAGAGATCAAAGCTGCTGTGCAGAAACTGTTTGAAGTCGAAGTCGAAGTCGTTAACACCCTGGTAGTTAAAGGGAAAGTTAAACGTCACGGACAGCGTATCGGTCGTCGTAGCGACTGGAAAAAAGCTTACGTCACCCTGAAAGAAGGCCAGAATCTGGACTTCGTTGGCGGCGCTGAGTAAGTCGGAGGAGTAATACAATGGCAGTTGTTAAATGTAAACCGACATCTCCGGGTCGTCGCCACGTAGTTAAAGTGGTTAACCCTGAGCTGCACAAGGGCAAACCTTTTGCTCCGTTGCTGGAAAAAAACAGCAAATCCGGTGGTCGTAACAACAATGGCCGTATCACCACTCGTCACATCGGTGGTGGCCACAAGCAGGCTTATCGTATTGTTGACTTCAAACGCAACAAAGACGGTATCCCTGCAGTTGTTGAACGTCTTGAGTACGATCCGAACCGTTCCGCGAACATCGCGCTGGTTCTGTACAAAGATGGCGAACGCCGTTACATCCTGGCACCTAAAGGCCTGAAAGCTGGCGACCAGATTCAGTCTGGCGTTGATGCTGCAATCAAAGCAGGCAACACCCTGCCGATGCGCAATATCCCGGTTGGTTCTACCGTTCATAACGTAGAAATGAAACCAGGTAAAGGCGGTCAGCTGGCGCGTTCCGCGGGTACTTACGTTCAGATCGTTGCGCGTGATGGTGCTTATGTCACCCTGCGTCTGCGTTCTGGTGAAATGCGTAAAGTCGAAGCAGACTGCCGCGCTACTCTGGGCGAAGTTGGCAATGCTGAGCATATGCTGCGCGTTCTGGGTAAAGCAGGTGCTGCACGCTGGCGTGGTGTTCGTCCTACCGTTCGCGGTACTGCGATGAACCCAGTCGACCACCCACATGGTGGTGGTGAAGGTCGTAACTTTGGTAAGCACCCGGTATCTCCGTGGGGCGTTCAGACCAAAGGTAAGAAGACCCGCAGCAACAAGCGTACTGATAAATTTATCGTACGTCGCCGTAGCAAATAATTTTAGAGGATAAGCCATGCCACGTTCTCTCAAGAAAGGTCCTTTTATTGACCTGCACTTGCTGAAGAAGGTAGAGAAAGCGGTGGAAAGCGGAGACAAGAAGCCCCTGCGCACTTGGTCCCGTCGTTCAACGATCTTTCCTAACATGATCGGTTTGACCATCGCTGTCCATAATGGTCGTCAGCACGTTCCAGTCTTTGTTACCGACGAAATGGTTGGTCACAAACTGGGTGAATTCGCACCGACTCGTACTTATCGCGGCCATGCTGCTGATAAAAAAGCGAAGAAGAAATAAGGTAGGAGGAAGAGATGGAAACTTTAGCTCAACATCGCCATGCTCGTTCTTCTGCACAGAAGGTTCGCCTTGTTGCTGACCTGATTCGCGGTAAGAAAGTGTCGCAGGCCCTGGACATCCTGACCTATACCAACAAGAAAGCTGCGGTATTGGTCAAGAAAGTACTGGAATCTGCCATTGCTAACGCTGAACACAACGATGGCGCTGACATCGACGATCTGAAAGTCGCGAAAATTTTCGTAGATGAAGGCCCAAGCATGAAGCGCATTATGCCGCGTGCGAAAGGTCGTGCAGATCGCATCCTGAAGCGCACCAGCCACATTACTGTGGTTGTGTCCGATCGCTGAGACTCTGGAGACTAGCAATGGGTCAGAAAGTACATCCTAATGGTATTCGCCTGGGTATTGTAAAACCATGGAACTCTACCTGGTTTGCGAACACCAAAGAATTCGCTGACAACCTGGACAGCGATTTTAAAGTACGTCAGTACCTGACTAAGGAACTGGCTAAAGCGTCTGTATCTCGTATCGTTATCGAGCGTCCAGCGAAGAGCATCCGTGTGACTATTCACACTGCTCGTCCTGGCATCGTTATCGGTAAGAAAGGCGAAGACGTAGAAAAACTGCGCAAGGTCGTAGCGGATATCGCTGGCGTTCCTGCACAGATCAATATCGCTGAAGTTCGTAAGCCTGAACTGGACGCTAAATTGGTTGCTGACAGCATCACTTCTCAGCTGGAACGTCGTGTTATGTTCCGTCGTGCTATGAAGCGTGCTGTACAGAACGCAATGCGTCTGGGCGCTAAAGGTATCAAAGTTGAAGTTAGCGGCCGTCTGGGCGGCGCGGAAATCGCACGTACCGAATGGTACCGTGAAGGTCGCGTACCGCTGCACACTCTGCGTGCTGACATCGACTACAACACCTCTGAAGCGCACACCACTTACGGTGTAATCGGCGTTAAGGTATGGATCTTCAAAGGTGAGATCCTGGGTGGTATGGCTGCTGTTGAACAACCGGAAAAACCGGCTGCTCAACCTAAAAAGCAGCAGCGTAAAGGCCGTAAATAAGGAGCGTCGCTGATGTTACAACCAAAGCGTACAAAATTCCGTAAAGTGCACAAAGGCCGCAACCGTGGTCTGGCGCAGGGTACGGATGTTAGCTTCGGCACTTTCGGTCTGAAAGCTGTTGGCCGTGGTCGTCTGACTGCACGTCAGATCGAAGCAGCACGTCGTGCAATGACCCGTGCAGTTAAGCGTCAAGGTAAGATCTGGATCCGTGTATTCCCGGACAAACCGATCACCGAGAAGCCGCTGGAAGTTCGTATGGGTAAAGGTAAAGGTAACGTGGAGTACTGGGTTGCCTTGATCCAACCGGGCAAAGTCCTGTATGAAATGGACGGTGTTCCGGAAGAGCTGGCCCGTGAAGCCTTCGGCCTGGCAGCAGCGAAACTGCCTATCAAAACCACCTTTGTAACTAAGACGGTGATGTAATGAAAGCAAAAGAGCTGCGTGAAAAAAGCGTTGAAGAGCTGAACGCTGAGCTGCTGAACCTGCTGCGTGAGCAGTTCAACCTGCGTATGCAGGCTGCAAGTGGCCAGCTGCAACAGACTCACCTGCTGAAGCAAGTGCGTCGCAATGTTGCACGCGTTAAGACTTTACTGACTCAGAAGGCGGGTGCGTAATGACCGATAAAATCCGTACTCTGCAAGGTCGTGTTGTTAGCGACAAAATGGAGAAATCCATTGTTGTAGCTATCGAACGTATTGTGAAACACCCGATCTACGGTAAATTCATCAAGCGTACGACCAAACTGCACGTACATGACGAGAACAACGAATGTGGTATCGGCGACAAGGTTGAAATCCGTGAATGCCGTCCACTGTCCAAGACTAAGTCCTGGACGCTGGTTCGCGTTGTAGAGAAAGCGGTTCTGTAATACAGTACGCCTTCTCAATACGAATAAACGGCTCAGCGATGAGCCGTTTATTTTTTCTACCCATATTGCAGAAGCGGTGTTATAATGCCGCGCCCTCGATATGGGGCTTTTTAACGGCTCTGATTTTAGAGTCTCAGGTAGTAGTTGACATTAGCGGAGCACTAAAATGATCCAAGAACAGACTATGCTGAACGTCGCCGACAACTCCGGTGCACGTCGCGTAATGTGTATCAAGGTTCTGGGTGGCTCGCACCGTCGCTACGCAGGCGTAGGCGACATCATCAAGATCACCATCAAAGAAGCAATTCCACGTGGTAAGGTCAAAAAAGGTGATGTGCTGAAGGCGGTAGTGGTGCGCACCAAGAAGGGTGTTCGTCGCCCTGACGGTTCTGTCATTCGCTTCGATGGTAATGCATGCGTTATTTTAAACAATAACAGCGAGCAGCCTATCGGCACGCGTATCTTTGGGCCGGTAACTCGTGAACTTCGTACTGAGAAGTTCATGAAAATTATCTCTCTGGCACCAGAAGTACTCTAAGGAGCGAATCATGGCAGCGAAAATCCGTCGTGATGACGAAGTTATCGTGTTAACCGGTAAAGATAAAGGTAAACGCGGTAAAGTAAAAAATGTTCTGTCTTCCGGCAAACTTGTCGTTGAAGGTATCAACCTGGTTAAGAAACATCAGAAGCCGGTTCCGGCCCTGAACCAACCAGGTGGCATCGTTGAAAAAGAAGCTGCTATTCAGGTTTCTAACGTTGCAATCTTCAATGCGGCTACCGGCAAGGCTGACCGTGTAGGCTTTAGATTCGAAGACGGTAAAAAAGTCCGTTTCTTCAAGTCTAACAGCGAAACTATCAAGTAATTTGGAGTAGTACGATGGCGAAACTGCATGATTACTACAAAGACGAAGTAGTTAAGAAACTCATGACCGAGTTTAACTACAATTCTGTCATGCAAGTCCCTCGGGTCGAGAAGATCACCCTGAACATGGGTGTTGGTGAAGCGATCGCTGACAAGAAACTGCTGGATAACGCAGCAGCTGACCTGACAGCAATCTCCGGTCAAAAACCGCTGATCACCAAAGCACGCAAATCTGTTGCAGGCTTCAAAATCCGTCAGGGCTATCCGATCGGCTGTAAAGTAACTCTGCGTGGCGAACGCATGTGGGAGTTCTTTGAGCGCCTGATCACTATTGCTGTTCCACGTATCCGTGACTTCCGTGGCTTGTCCGCTAAGTCTTTCGACGGTCGTGGTAACTACAGCATGGGTGTCCGTGAGCAGATCATCTTCCCAGAAATCGACTACGATAAAGTCGACCGCGTGCGTGGTTTGGATATTACCATTACCACTACTGCGAAATCTGACGAAGAAGGCCGTGCTCTGCTGGCTGCCTTTGACTTCCCGTTCCGCAAGTAAGGTAGGGTTACTGAATGGCTAAGCAATCAATGAAAGCACGCGAAGTAAAGCGCGTAGCTTTAGCTGATAAATTCTTCGCTAAACGCGCTGAACTGAAAGCGATCATTTCTGATGTGAACGCTTCCGACGAAGATCGTTGGAATGCGGTTCTCAAGCTGCAGTCTCTGCCGCGTGATTCCAGCCCGTCTCGTCAGCGTAACCGCTGTCGTCAAACAGGTCGTCCACATGGTTATGTGGGCAAGTTTGGGTTGAGCCGTATCAAACTGCGTGAAGCCGCCATGCGCGGTGAAGTGCCAGGCTTGAAAAAGGCTAGCTGGTAATTACCAATTGAATCACGGGAGTAAAGACAGATGAGCATGCAAGATCCGATCGCGGATATGCTGACCCGTATCCGTAACGGTCAGGCCGCGAACAAAGTTGCGGTCACCATGCCTTCCGCCAAGCTGAAAGTGGCAATTGCCAACGTGCTGAAGGAAGAAGGTTTTATCGAAGATTTTAAAGTTGAAGGCGACACCAAGCCGGAACTGGAACTTACTCTCAAGTATTTCCAGGGTAAAGCTGTTGTAGAAAGCATTCAGCGTGTCAGCCGCCCAGGCCTGCGCATCTATAAGAAAAAAGATGAGCTGCCAAAAGTTATGGCTGGTCTTGGTATCGCAGTTGTTTCTACCTCTAAAGGTGTTATGACTGATCGTGCAGCGCGCCAGGCTGGTCTTGGTGGCGAAATTATCTGCTACGTAGCCTAATCGGAGGAAAGAATGTCTCGTGTTGCTAAAGCACCGGTCGTTATTCCTGCCGGCGTTGATGTAAAAATCGACGGTCAGGTTATTACGATCAAAGGTAAAAACGGCGAGCTGACTCGTACCCTCAACAAAGCTGTTGAAGTTAAACATGCAGATAACGCTCTGACCTTCGGTCCACGTGATGGTTTCGTGGATGGTTGGGCTCAGGCTGGTACCGCGCGTGCCCTGCTGAACTCAATGGTTGTTGGTGTTACCGAAGGCTTCACTAAAAAGCTTCAGCTGGTTGGTGTAGGTTATCGTGCAGCTATCAAAGGGAATGCAGTAGGCCTGTCTCTGGGCTTCTCACACCCTGTTGAGCATCCGCTGCCGGCCGGTATCACTGCAGAATGCCCGACTCAGACTGAAATCGTGCTGAAAGGCGCTGATAAACAGCTGATCGGTCAGGTTGCAGCAGATCTGCGCGCCTACCGTCGTCCTGAGCCTTACAAAGGCAAGGGTGTTCGTTACGCCGACGAAGTCGTGCGTACCAAAGAGGCTAAGAAGAAGTAAGGTAACACTATGGATAAGAAATCTGCTCGTATCCGTCGTGCGACCCGCGCACGCCGCAAGCTCAAAGAGCTGGGTGCAACTCGCCTGGTGGTACATCGTACCCCGCGTCATATTTACGCACAGGTAATTGCACCGAACGGTTCTGAAGTTCTGGTAGCTGCTTCTACTGTAGAAAAAGCTATCTCAGAACAATTGAAGTACACCGGTAACAAAGACGCCGCTGCAGCTGTAGGTAAAGCTGTTGCTGAACGCGCTCTGGAAAAAGGCATCAGCAATGTTTCCTTTGACCGTTCCGGGTTCCAATATCATGGTCGTGTCCAGGCACTGGCAGATGCTGCCCGTGAAGCTGGCCTTCAGTTCTAAGGTAGAGGTGTAAGATGGCTCACATCGAAAAACAGGCTGGCGAACTGCAGGAAAAGCTGATCGCGGTAAACCGCGTATCTAAAACCGTTAAAGGTGGTCGTATTTTCTCCTTCACAGCTCTGACTGTAGTAGGCGATGGTAACGGTCGCGTTGGTTTTGGTTACGGTAAAGCGCGTGAAGTTCCAGCAGCGATCCAGAAAGCGATGGAAAAAGCCCGTCGCAACATGATTAACGTCGCGCTGAACAACGGCACCCTGCAGCACCCAGTTAAAGGTGTTCACACGGGTTCTCGTGTATTCATGCAGCCAGCTTCAGAAGGTACCGGTATCATCGCCGGTGGTGCAATGCGCGCCGTTCTGGAAGTTGCTGGGGTTCATAACGTTCTGGCTAAAGCATATGGTTCCACCAACCCGATCAACGTGGTTCGTGCAACTATTGATGGCCTGGAAAATATGAATTCTCCAGAAATGGTCGCTGCCAAGCGTGGTAAATCCGTTGAAGAAATTCTGGGGTAATTGACCATGGCAAAGACTATTAAAATCACTCAAACCCGCAGTGCAATCGGTCGTCTGCCGAAACACAAGGCAACGCTGCTTGGCCTGGGTCTGCGTCGTATTGGTCATACCGTTGAGCGCGAGGATACTCCTGCTGTTCGTGGTATGGTCAACGCGGTTTACTTCATGGTTAAAGTTGAGGAGTAAGAGATGCGTTTAAATACTCTGTCTCCGGCCGAAGGCTCTAAAAAGGCGGGTAAACGCCTGGGTCGTGGTATCGGTTCTGGCCTCGGCAAAACCGGTGGTCGTGGTCACAAAGGTCAGAACTCTCGTTCTGGCGGTGGCGTACGTCGCGGTTTCGAGGGTGGCCAGATGCCACTGTACCGTCGTCTGCCGAAGTTCGGCTTCACCTCTCGCAAAGCAGCGATCACGGCGGAAATCCGTCTGTCTGACCTGGCGAAAGTTGAAGGCGGCGTTGTAGACCTGAACACGCTGAAAGCAGCAAACATTATCGGTATCCAGATCGAGTTCGCGAAAGTGATCCTGGCTGGTGAAGTTTCTACTCCGGTAACTGTTCGTGGCCTGCGTGTTACTAAAGGTGCTCGTGCTGCTATCGAAGCTGCTGGCGGTAAAATTGAGGAATAAGTAGCAGATGGCTAAGCAACCGGGATTAGATTTTCAAAGTGCCAAAGGTGGATTTGGCGAGCTGAAACGCAGACTGCTGTTTGTTATCGGCGCGCTGATTGTGTTCCGTATTGGCTCTTTTATTCCGATCCCTGGTATCGATGCCGCTGTACTTGCCAAACTGCTTGAGCAACAGCGAGGCACCATCATTGAAATGTTCAACATGTTCTCTGGTGGTGCTCTCAGCCGTGCTTCTATCTTCGCACTGGGTATTATGCCGTACATTTCGGCATCGATTATTATCCAGCTGCTGACGGTCGTTCATCCGGCCCTGGCAGAGTTGAAGAAAGAAGGGGAGTCTGGACGTCGTAAGATTAGTCAGTACACCCGTTACGGTACTCTGGTGCTGGCAATATTCCAGTCGATCGGTATTGCTACCGGTCTTCCGAATATGCCTGGTATGCAGGGCCTGGTGTTAAACCCGGGCTTTGCATTCTACTTCACCGCTGTTGTAAGTCTGGTCACAGGGACAATGTTCCTGATGTGGCTCGGCGAACAGATTACTGAGCGTGGTATCGGTAACGGTATCTCAATCATTATCTTCGCCGGTATTGTTGCGGGCCTCCCGCCAGCCATCGCCCACACTATCGAGCAAGCGCGTCAAGGCGACCTGCACTTCCTCCTGTTGCTGTTGGTTGCAGTATTAGTATTTGCAGTGACGTTCTTTGTTGTCTTCGTTGAACGTGGTCAACGCCGCATTGTGGTGAACTACGCTAAGCGTCAGCAAGGTCGTCGTGTCTATGCTGCACAGAGCACACATTTACCGCTGAAAGTGAACATGGCGGGGGTTATCCCGGCTATCTTCGCTTCCAGTATTATTCTGTTCCCGGCAACCATCGCGTCATGGTTCGGGGGCGGTACTGGTTGGAACTGGCTGACAACAATTTCGCTGTATTTGCAGCCTGGGCAACCACTTTATGTGTTACTCTATGCGTCTGCGATCATCTTCTTCTGTTTCTTCTACACGGCGTTGGTCTTCAACCCGCGTGAAACAGCAGATAACCTGAAGAAGTCCGGTGCATTTGTACCAGGAATTCGTCCGGGAGAGCAAACGGCGAAGTATATCGATAAAGTAATGACCCGCCTGACTTTGGTTGGTGCGCTCTATATTACTTTTATCTGCCTGATCCCGGAGTTCATGCGTGATGCAATGAAAGTACCGTTCTACTTCGGTGGAACCTCACTGCTTATCGTTGTTGTCGTGATTATGGACTTTATGGCTCAAGTGCAAACTCTGATGATGTCCAGTCAGTATGAGTCTGCATTGAAGAAGGCGAACCTGAAAGGCTACGGCCGCTAATTGGTCGCCTGAGAAGTTACGGAGAGTAAAAATGAAAGTTCGTGCTTCCGTCAAGAAATTATGCCGTAACTGCAAAATCGTTAAGCGTGATGGTGTCATCCGTGTGATTTGCAGTGCCGAGCCGAAGCATAAACAGCGCCAAGGCTGATTATTTCGCATATTTTTCTTGCAAAGTTGGGTTGAGCTGGCTAGATTAGCCAGCCAATCTTTTGTATGTCTGTACGTTTCCATTTGAGTATCCTGAAAACGGGCTTTTCAGCATGGTGCGTACATATTAAATAGTAGGAGTGCATAGTGGCCCGTATAGCAGGCATTAACATTCCTGATCAGAAACATGCTGTGATCGCATTAACTTCGATCTACGGCATCGGCAAGACCCGTTCTAAAGCCATTCTGGCTGCAGCGGGTATCGCTGAAGATGTTAAGATCAGTGAGCTGTCTGAAGAACAAATCGACACGCTGCGTGACGAAGTTGCCAAATTTGTCGTTGAAGGTGATCTGCGCCGTGAAATCAGCATGAGCATCAAGCGCCTGATGGATCTTGGTTGCTATCGCGGTTTGCGTCATCGTCGTGGTCTGCCAGTGCGCGGTCAGCGTACTAAGACCAACGCACGTACCCGTAAGGGTCCGCGCAAACCGATCAAGAAATAATCGGGGTGATTGAATAATGGCAAAGGCACCAGTTCGTGCACGTAAACGTGTAAGAAAACAAGTCTCTGACGGCGTGGCTCATATCCATGCTTCTTTCAACAACACCATCGTTACTATTACTGATCGTCAGGGTAACGCATTGGGTTGGGCAACAGCCGGTGGTTCCGGTTTCCGTGGTTCTCGCAAATCCACTCCGTTCGCAGCTCAGGTTGCAGCAGAGCGTTGCGCAGAAGCCGTAAAAGAATACGGCATCAAGAATCTGGAAGTTATGGTTAAAGGTCCGGGTCCGGGTCGTGAATCTACTGTTCGCGCTCTGAACGCCGCTGGTTTCCGCATCACTAATATTACTGATGTGACTCCGATCCCTCATAACGGTTGTCGTCCGCCGAAAAAACGTCGCGTATAACGCTCGTTTTTTAGGTTAGTTGGAGATAGAAAATGGCAAGATATTTGGGTCCTAAGCTCAAGCTGAGCCGTCGTGAGGGCACCGACTTATTCCTTAAGTCTGGCGTTCGCGCGATCGATACCAAGTGTAAAATTGAACAAGCTCCTGGCCAGCACGGTGCGCGTAAACCGCGTCTGTCTGACTATGGTGTGCAGTTGCGTGAAAAGCAAAAAGTTCGCCGTATGTACGGTGTGCTGGAGCGTCAGTTCCGTAACTACTATAAAGAAGCAGCACGTCTGAAAGGCAACACAGGTGAAAACCTGCTGGCTCTGCTGGAAGGTCGTCTGGACAACGTTGTATACCGTATGGGCTTCGGCGCTACTCGTGCTGAATCACGTCAGCTGGTTAGCCACAAAGCAATCATGGTAAACGGTCGTGTTGTTAACATCGCTTCTTATCAGGTTAAAGCGAATGACGTTGTTAGCATTCGTGAGAAAGCGAAAAAGCAATCTCGCGTGAAGGCCGCTCTGGAGCTGGCTGAGCAGCGTGAAAAGCCAACCTGGCTGGAAGTTGATGCTGGCAAGATGGAAGGTACGTTCAAGCGTCAGCCAGAACGTTCTGATCTGTCTGCGGACATTAACGAACACCTGATCGTCGAGCTTTACTCCAAGTAAAGCTTAGTACCAAAGAGAGGACACAATGCAGGGTTCTGTGACAGAGTTTCTAAAACCGCGCCTGGTAGATATCGAGCAAGTGAGTTCGACGCACGCCAAGGTGACCCTTGAGCCTTTAGAGCGTGGCTTTGGCCATACTCTGGGTAACGCACTGCGCCGTATTCTGCTCTCATCGATGCCGGGTTGCGCGGTGACCGAGGTTGAGATTGATGGTGTACTTCATGAGTACAGCACCAAAGAAGGCGTTCAGGAAGATATCCTTGAAATCCTGCTCAACCTGAAAGGGCTGGCGGTGAGAGTTCAGGGTAAAGATGAAGTTATTCTTACTCTGAATAAATCTGGCATTGGCCCTGTGACTGCAGCCGACATCACCCACGACGGTGATGTTGAAATCGTCAAGCCGCAGCACGTGATCTGCCACCTGACCGATGAGAACGCAGCTATTAGCATGCGTATCAAAGTTCAGCGCGGTCGTGGTTATGTGCCGGCTTCTGCCCGAATTCATTCGGAAGAAGATGAGCGCCCAATCGGCCGTCTGCTGGTCGACGCATGCTACAGCCCTGTAGAGCGTATTGCCTACAATGTTGAAGCAGCGCGTGTAGAACAGCGTACCGACCTGGACAAGCTGGTCATCGAAATGGAAACCAACGGCACAATCGATCCTGAAGAGGCGATTCGTCGTGCGGCAACCATCCTGGCAGAACAACTGGAAGCTTTCGTTGACTTACGTGATGTTCGTCAGCCGGAAGTGAAAGAAGAGAAACCAGAATTCGATCCGATCCTGCTGCGCCCTGTTGACGATCTCGAATTGACTGTCCGCTCTGCTAACTGCCTCAAGGCAGAAGCTATCCACTATATCGGTGATCTGGTACAGCGTACCGAGGTTGAGTTGCTGAAAACGCCGAACCTGGGTAAAAAATCTCTTACCGAGATTAAAGACGTGCTGGCTTCACGTGGTCTGTCTCTGGGCATGCGCCTGGAAAACTGGCCACCGGCAAGCATTGCTGACGAGTAACCGGATCACAGGTTAAGGTTTTACTGAGAAGGATAAGGTCATGCGCCATCGTAAGAGTGGTCGTCAACTGAACCGCAACAGCAGCCATCGCCAGGCTATGTTCCGCAACATGGCAGGTTCACTGGTTCGTCATGAGATCATCAAGACGACCCTGCCTAAAGCGAAAGAGCTGCGTCGCGTAGTTGAGCCGCTGATTACTCTTGCCAAGACTGACAGCGTTGCTAATCGTCGTCTGGCATTCGCCCGTACTCGTGATAACGAGATCGTGGCAAAACTGTTTAACGAACTGGGCCCGCGTTTCGCGAGCCGTGCCGGTGGTTACACTCGCATTCTGAAGTGTGGCTTCCGTGCAGGCGACAACGCGCCGATGGCTTACATCGAGCTGGTTGATCGTTCAGAGAAAGCAGAAGCTGCTGCAGAGTAATCTGCAGTAACGTAAAAAAACCCGCTCCGGCGGGTTTTTTTATATCCGCGATATCCCCACTTCTCTACAATATCTGTATCAATTCTGTTCATCCTCTGGAGCGGGTAATGTGGCTGCTTGACCAGTGGGCAGAACGCCATATTCGTGATGCCCAAAAAAAAGGTGAATTCGACGATCTTCCGGGACGCGGCGAACCCCTTATGCTTGACGATGACTCGCATATTGCGCCTGAATTACGCGCGGGATACCGTTTACTAAAGAATGCAGGCTGTCTCCCTCCTGAGCTCGAACAGCGCAGAGAGGCTGTTGAACTTGTCGATCTGCTAAAAGGGATCCGTCAGGACGATCCGCGACATTCTGAACTTAGCCGCCGTCTCGCCGTGCTTGAACTTAAACTGCGTCAGGCAGGAATGAATACTGACTTTCTGCACGGTGAATACGGTGAACGCTTGTTGCGGAAAATAAACGAGGAGTAGTTATGTACCGTATCGGTGAACTTGCGAAGCTCGCGAACGTCACACCGGATACCATCCGATATTACGAAAAGCAGCAGATGATCGATCATGAAGTTCGTACTGAAGGTGGCTTCCGACTTTATACCGATAACGATCTGCAGCGCCTGCGGTTTATTCGTTATGCGCGCCAGCTCGGTTTCACATTAGACTCGATCCGCGAGTTATTATCGATCCGCATCGATCCGGCACATCACACCTGTCAGGAGTCAAAAAGCATTGTGCAGGCCCGGTTGGATGAAGTTGAAGCACGCATTCAGGAATTGCAAACCATGCAGCGCTCTCTGCAAAGGCTGAATGATGCTTGTTGTGGCACGGCCCACAGCAGTATTTATTGTTCTATTCTGGAAGCCCTTGAACAGGGGGCCAGTGGGGAAACCGAGGACTGTTGATTTTTAGTCCAACCGGGTCTAGACTCCCGTCGACATAAAGCATGCTCAGGAGAATTTATGAGCCGCTATCAGCACACGAAAGGACAGATTAAAGACAATGCCATTGAGGCACTACTTCATGACCCACTATTCAGACAGCGCATTGAGAAGAATAAAAAAGGGAAAGGAAGTTATCTGCGTAAAGACAAGCATGCAAAACGGGGTAACTGGGAGGCCAGTGGCAAACAAGCGAATCGCTTATTTACCACTGGCCTTCCTGCTTTCAGCTTCTGATTAAACGCGCTTATTCTGCTCTTTTAACAGATCGCGAATCTCACTCAGCAGCACTTCTTCTTTTGTCGGTGCAGGCGCTGCTGCCGGCTCTTCTTTTTTACGGTTGAGTTTATTGATCAGCTTGATAGCCATAAAAATGGCAAACGCTACAATCACGAAATCAAATACGTTCTGAATAAATACACCGTAGTGCATCACGACTGCCGGCACATCACCCTGTGCTTCACGCAGCGTGAAAGCGAACTGTTTGAAATCAATGCCCCCGATCAGCAACCCTAAAGGTGGCATGATAATGTCGGCCACTAATGATGAAACAATCTTGCCGAATGCTGCACCAATAATGACACCCACTGCCAAATCCACCACGTTTCCGCGCATCGCAAATTCGCGAAATTCTTTAATAAAACTCATTTTGTTCTCCTTGTGCCAGCTGACGACTATAAGTTTAACAAATGATTAGCTAATTGCCATTCGTGATAATTAAACGTTATGCAAAATAAAAGGCACAGAAATGAGAAGGATAAAGAGCGGGTACCCCATTTGAGAGCACCCGACACATTAAAGGAAGAATGGGCTTGGCTGGAATAAACGTTCGACGTCGGTAATAAACTTTTTATCGGTAAGGAACATAATAACGTGATCGCCTTGCTCAATGCGCAAATTATCATTGGCAATCATGACATCATTCCCGCGCACGACAGCACCAATAATGGTGCCCGGTGGCAGCTTAATTTCGTCTATCGAACGGCCCACGACGCGTGATGTAGTTTCATCTCCGTGCGCTACGGCTTCAATGGCTTCCGCTACCCCGCGACGAAGCGATGACACACCAACAATATCCGCTTTACGCACATGGCTCAGTAACGCGGAAATTGTCGCCTGCTGCGGCGAAATGGCAATATCAATGACGCTGCCCTGAACCAGATCAACATAGGCCTTGCGCTGGATAAGCACCATGACCTTCTTTGCCCCCATACGTTTCGCGAGCATGGCAGACATTATATTCGCCTCGTCGTCGTTGGTGACGGCAATAAAAAGATCAACTTGATCAATATGCTCTTCAGCCAGCAACTCCTGATCTGACGCATCGCCATAAAATACGATCGTATTTTGCAGTTTTTCCGCCAGTTCAGCCGCTCGCTGCTGATCGCGTTCGATCAATTTTACGCTGTAATCTTTTTCCAGCCGGTGTGCCAGACCGGCACCAATATTGCCGCCGCCGACCAGCATAATGCGTTTATAGGGTTTTTCGAGACGCTGAAGTTCACTCATCACCGCACGAATATGCTGTGAAGACGCAATAAAGAAGACTTCGTCCCCGGCTTCGACAATCGTAGAGCCCTGCGGGCGGATAGGTCTGTCGTGGCGGAAAATAGCCGCGACGCGCGTATCAATATGCGGCATATGCTCGCGCATGGTGGACAACGCGTTGCCAATCAACGGGCCGCCGTAATAGGCCTTAACGACGGCCAGGCTCACTTTACCTTCGGCAAAGTTCACCACCTGCAGGGCGCCCGGATATTCGATCAGACGGTAGATATTGTCGATCACCAGCTGTTCTGGCGCGATAAGATGGTCAATAGGAACTGCTTCTGAATTAAACAGTTTCTCAGCATCGCGGACATAGTCCGGAGAGCGGATGCGCGCGATTCGGTTTGGCGTGTTAAAAAGCGAGTAGGCCACCTGACAGGCCACCATATTGGTTTCGTCAGAACTGGTCACCGCAACCAGCATGTCGGCATCGTCAGCACCCGCCTCACGAAGAACGCGCGGGTGCGAACCATGACCCTGCACAACGCGCAGGTCAAATTTGTCCTGTAAAACACGCAGGCGATCGCCGTTGGTATCCACGATGGTGATATCGTTGTTTTCGCCAACCAGATTTTCCGCCAGCGTTCCACCAACCTGTCCTGCGCCCAGAATGATAATCTTCATCTCTCGTGACCTGTTCTCAACATCACTCTTTGATTAGCTTAGCGTAAAAGAAGCCATCACCCTCTTCTGCACCCGGCAGATTCTGCTGACCCGGGCATTCAGGCGTTCCCGTATCGTGCAGCGCCGCGTCCGGGGTTCGTTTAAGGAAGGCCGCGATTTGCTGACTGTTTTCTTCCGGCAGTACTGAACAGGTTGCATAGACCAGCGTGCCGCCGGGTTTGAGATGCGGCCAGATGGCGTCAAGGATGTCGGATTGCAGTTGGGCAAGCTCACTAATATCACGATCGCGACGCAGCCACTTGATATCCGGATGACGACGAATCACGCCAGTTGCAGAGCAGGGGGCATCCAGCAAAATGCGATCGAATTGTGCTTCGCCACACCATTCTGCGGGTTTGCGTCCATCGCCTTGCTTAACCTGTGCCTTCATGCCCAGGCGCTTGAGGTTGTCGTAGACGCGTGAAAGACGCTGCTCATCAACGTCCACTGCCATCACGCTGGCCTGCGGATCCACTTCAAGAATATGCGTCGTTTTGCCCCCTGGTGCGGCGCAGAGATCGAGGATCTGCTCACCGTTTTGGGGTTCAAGCCAGGTCATGCAACCCTGAGCAGAAGCATCCTGTACCGTTACCCAACCCTCTTCAAAGCCGGGTAATGCATGTACCGGTGCAGGCGATGCTAAGCGCACGGCATCAGGGTATGCGTCATGGGTGAAGCCGCTCATTCCAGCTTCTTCGAGTAATGCCAGCCATGCGTCACGGGTGTGGTGATTACGATTCACGCGTAACCACATTGGCGGACGCTGGTTGTTGGCATCGGCAATGTCCTGCCACTGCTGCGGATAAGCTTTTTTCAGGCGCTTCAACAGCCAGTCCGGATGCAGGAAGCGCGCTTCGTTTTGGGCAAATTCAGCCAGAAGCTCATCCTGCTGTCGCTGGAACTGACGCAATACGCCGTTGATCAGCCCTTTCAGCTGAGGACGTTTAATCGCAACGGCACCTTCCACCGTCTCTGCCAGCGCGGCATGAGGTGGGATGCGGGTATGAAGAAGCTGATAAAAACCCACCATAATTAAATAATGTACAGTGCGCTGCTTGCCCGTCATTGGGCGGGACATCAGCTTGTTAATCAACCACTCAAGCTGAGAGAGTGTTCGCAGGACGCCAAAGCAGAGCTCCTGAAGCAGGGCTTTATCTTTATCAGAGACTTTTTGCTGCAGGGGAGGCAGGACGTTGCTCAGTGACTGGCCCTGCTCGATAACCTGCTCGACGGCCTGGGCCGCCATGCTGCGTAGATTTTGTTTTTTCATAACCGTAAAAATAAAAATGCCCGGAAACACCGGGCCTTAAGAATAAATTTGCTCAGGCAAGGCGATTGCCAGGGATAAACCATTCGCGACGGGAATTTAGTAGATCCTGAGCACTCATGGCTTTCTTACCGGCCGGTTGGAGCGATTCAAGATTCAAAATCCCTTGCGCAGTCGCCACCTGGATGCCGTTCTTGCTGGCATCAATAATCGTACCGGGTTCCACCGTAGTCGCACCGCTAATGACGGAGGCTTTCCAGACTTTTACTGGCTGCCCATCAATTTCCAACCAGCTCATCGGCCACGGATTAAAAGCGCGAATGCAACGTTCAAGCTGAGCGGCTGACAGGGACCAGTCGATCCGCGCTTCTTCTTTGCTCAGCTTTTCGGCGTAGGTTACCAGCGCGTCGTCCTGAACTTCTGGTTTTACCGTATTGTCAGCAAGCTGCTGAAGCGTCTCGATGAGCCCTTGTGGGCCAAGGTCTGCCAGTTTGTCATACAGCGTGGCGCTGGTATCGTCTGACGTAATGGGGCAGGCCAGTTTATAGAGCATGTCGCCGGTGTCTAAACCTACGTCCATCTTCATGATGGTCACGCCCGTTTCGGCATCACCCGCCCACAGCGCGCGCTGGATAGGTGCAGCACCACGCCAGCGCGGGAGCAGAGACCCATGCACGTTGATGCAACCCAGACGCGGCATATCGAGCACGGCTTTTGGCAAAATTAAACCGTAAGCCACCACCACCATTACGTCGGCATTCAGGTCAGCAACCAGCTGCTGATTTTCCTGCGGGCGCAGCGATGCGGGCTGGAAAACAGGAAGCCCATGCTCTTCTGCCAGCACCTTGACCGGGCTCGGCATCAGTTTTTTGCCGCGACCAGCAGGACGGTCCGGTTGGGTAAAGACGCCAACAATCTGGTGACCAGACGATAACAGCGCGTCAAGATGACGCGCTGCAAAATCAGGGGTTCCCGCGAAGATAATACGTAGTGATTTAGACACGATGATCCTTGTATCCGGTGGGACGTTATGCGCGAGAACGCAAACGATCCAGTTTCTCTACTTTCTGACGAATACGCTGCTGTTTCAGCGGCGAGAGATAATCGATAAACAGTTTACCGACCAGGTGATCCATCTCATGCTGAATACAAATCGCCAGCAGGTCATCTGCCTCCAGTTCGAACGGATTACCGTCACGATCCAGGGCGCGAATTTTCACTTTTTCGGCACGCGGCACTAACGCGCGCTGTTCAGGAATGGAGAGACAGCCTTCCTCAATACCGGTTTCGCCACTCTTTTCAAGCAGCTCTGGGTTGATCAGCACCAGACGGCCATCGCGATTCTCAGAAACGTCGATCACGATAATACGCTTGTGAATGTCCACCTGCGTTGCCGCCAGGCCAATGCCTTCTTCGGCGTACATGGTATCGAACATATCATCAACGATACGCTGGATTTCTGCATTCACTTCTTTAACCGGTTCAGCGACGATGCGAAGGCGCTCGTCCGGAATATGTAATACTTGCAAAACTGCCATAAATTTCCAGAGTCGTGTTCAGGAGTTGATAAGAATACTCCCTCTATTCTAGACAAATCCCCCATCGATTGACAGCATCAGTGACCAATCGCAATGATTGCGGAGACCGCTTATGGCAGGGGAAAGGATGACATCTACCGAGATTTGGCTACGGCTCATGCACACAGGTTCTTTGTGTGGTGATGTCATGGTGGAAGCGGCTGCACGACTGCAGAGGCAGGAAGGCATCGACACGCTTGTTCTGAGAAACGCTGGTTTGACAGCTAAGCAGGCTGAACGGTTCGTTGCGCTCAATGAGAGTGAGCTGGAGCGTAGCCTGATATGGCTTGAGCAGCCGGGTCATCATTTATTAACGGCCAACCATCCCCTTTATCCCCCTTTGCTCCGCACGATCCCTGATTATCCCGGAGCATTATTCATAAAAGGTAACCCCGAGACGCTTAATACCGTTCAGCTGGCGGTGGTAGGCAGTCGTGCGCCGTCATGGTACGGCGAGCGGTGGGGGAAAATCCTGTGCGAACAACTTTCACAAAGTGGTTTCACGATCACCAGCGGGCTGGCCTGTGGTATTGACGGCGTTGCCCACAGCGCGGCGCTGTCAGTAAAAGGACGAAGTGTCGCGGTGCTGGGGAACGGTCTTTTTAGCATTTACCCACGCCGGCATCAGGCATTGGCGATGCGGCTTATTGAGTCTGATGGCGCGATAGTGTCTGAGTTTCCGCTTTCCGCGCAGCCCCGACCGGCAAACTTTCCGCGTCGTAATCGAATCATCAGCGGCCTTAGCAAAGGCGTGCTGGTGGTCGAAGCCGCGCGGCGAAGCGGTTCGCTGGTCACGGCACGGTGTGCGCTCGAACAGGGACGAGAAGTCTTCGCCTTGCCAGGCCCGATAGGTAATCCGGGATGCGAGGGACCGCACTGGCTGATTAAGCAGGGGGCAACACCGGTAACGGAAGTCGGGGACATTCTTGAAAATTTGCAATATGGGCTGCAATGGCTGCAGGAAGATCCCGAAAAGCGACAATATTCATCAGATCAGGGAAAGGTGGCATTGCCATTTCCCAAGCTCCTGGCTAACGTAGGAGATGAGGTAACACCTGTTGACGTTGTCGCTGAACGTGCCGGCCAACCTGTGCCAGTAACGGTAGCACAGCTACTCGAACTGGAGTTAGCAGGGTGGATCGCAGCTGTACCCGGCGGCTATGTCCGATTAAGGAGGGCATGCCATGTTCGACGTACTGATGTATTTGTTTGAGACTTACATCCATAACGAAGCAGAAATGCGAGTGGATCAGGACAAGTTGACACAGGATCTTACCGATGCGGGATTTGAGCGGGAAGATATCTACAATGCGTTGATGTGGCTGGAAAAACTGGCTGATTATCAGGAAGGCCTTGCCGAACCGATGCAGCTTGCTTCTGACCCATTGTCAGTACGCATTTATACCGCTGAAGAGTGTGAACGGCTGGACGCCAGCTGCCGGGGATTCATTTTATTCCTTGAGCAGATTCAGGTGCTAAACCTCGAAACGAGAGAAATGGTGATAGAGCGCGTCATGGCGCTGGATACCGCAGAATTTGAACTGGAAGATCTCAAATGGGTGATCCTGATGGTTCTGTTTAATATCCCGGGCTGTGAAAATGCCTATCAGCAAATGGAAGAATTACTCTTTGAAGTGAATGAAGGTATGCTGCACTAATTCAATGTGCAGCACCAAGAGTTGTTATGGCCAAATCAGCACTGTTCACGGTGCATAAAAACGAGCCCTGCCCGCAGTGCGGGGCTGAACTTGTTATTCGGTCCGGGAAACACGGCCCGTTTCTCGGTTGTTCTCACTATCCGGAATGCGATTATGTTCGTCCTCTGAAAAGCCAGGCGGATGGACATATCGTTAAAATTCTGGAGGGGCAGCTTTGTCCTCTTTGCGGTGGCGAACTCGCGCTACGTCAGGGGCGTTTCGGCATGTTTATTGGATGTAGCCGCTACCCGGAATGTGAACATACGGAACAAATTGATAAGCCTGATGAAACGGCAATTGCCTGCCCTCAGTGTCAGCGCGGTCAGCTGGTACAGCGCCGCTCCCGTTATGGTAAGACTTTCCATTCGTGCGATCGCTACCCTGAATGCCAGTTCGTTATCAATTTTAAGCCGGTAGCGGGAATCTGCCCTCATTGCAATTATCCGCTACTGATAGAGAAGAAAACCGCGCAAGGCATGAAACGCTTCTGCGCCAGTAAACAATGTGGAAAGCCGGTTACGGCGGATCAAAATAGTGAATAATAACCTGCCATCAGGCTCCATTGCGCATGCAGTGGACGTACTGAAAAATGAAGAAGTCATCGCCTATCCAACTGAAGCTGTTTTTGGGGTCGGTTGCGATCCTGACAGCGAAACGGCTGTGAGCCGTCTGCTTACTCTGAAACAAAGACCCGTCGAAAAAGGGCTGATTTTGATCGCTGCGAATTACGAGCAGCTTAAACCCTATATTGATGATTCTATGCTGACACCGGCACAGCGCGAGACAATCTTCTCCGCATGGCCTGGACCAGTAACCTTCGTCTTCCCGGCTCAGCCTACAACGCCGCGCTGGTTAACCGGACGCTTTGACTCCCTTGCCGTTCGCGTCACTGACCATCCGCTGGTGGTGGAGCTGTGCCTGGCATTTGGTAAACCACTGGTCTCAACCAGCGCCAACCTGACCGGGCAGCCGCCTTGTCGGACAACTGAAGAAGTGCTGGCGCAGTTCGGGAATGACTTCCCTGTCGCTGTTGGTGAAACGGGAGGGCGCCTGAATCCGTCTGAGATTCGCGACGCTTTGACCGGCGAACGTTTTCGCCAGGGGTAATCTCATGGAAACCTATGCTGTTTTTGGTAATCCGATTGCACACAGCAAGTCACCGTGGATTCATCAGCAATTCGCGGAGCAGCTGCAGATAGATCATCCCTATGGGCGCGTACTGGCGCCAGTGGATGCCTTTATCCCAACGCTGGAGGCCTTTTTCGCAGCGGGGGGCAAAGGCGCGAATGTGACGGTCCCGTTTAAAGAAGAAGCATTCGAACGTGCAGATGAGCTGACCGAGCGCGCTTCACTTGCAGGTGCAGTCAATACTCTAAAACGGCTTGAGGATGGACGCCTTCTGGGGGACAACACCGACGGGATTGGTTTACTCAGCGATCTGGAAAGACTCTCCTTTATCAAACCCGGATTCCGGGTTCTGCTGATTGGCGCGGGTGGTGCATCGAGGGGCGTTCTGTTGCCTCTGCTTTCCCTGGACTGTTCAGTGACCATTACTAACAGAACTTTTTCCCGGGCAGAAGCGCTGGCGGCGTTGTTTGCGCATACCGGCAGCGTGAGCGCGGTAGCGCTTGACGATCTTGCTGAACGTGAGTTCGATCTTGTCATTAATGCCACATCCAGCGGCATCAGTGGCGAGATCCCGGCGATCCCCGCTTCGTTGGTCAGTGCGCATATGTACTTCTATGACATGTTCTATCAGAAAGGTAAGACGCCTTTCCTGAACTGGTGTGAACAACACGGCGCGAAACAGTTAGCCGATGGGCTGGGAATGCTGGTGGGGCAGGCTGCGCATGCGGTACTGCTCTGGCACGGAGTGTTGCCTGCTGTCGAGCCGGTCATTGAAAAGCTAAAGCAGGAGCTTTCGGCGTGAATCAGGCTATTCATTTCCCGGACAGAGAGAGCTGGGATGAGCATAAGCAAGCGGTCTGTTTTCCTGTGCTGGTGCAGGGTATGCAGCTTACCTGTGCCATCCATGGAGAAACGCTGTTGCATCGTTTTGGCGGCACAGACCCGCTAGCGGTATTTTGCGAAAATCGCTGGGATCTGGAAGAGGAAGCCAGCGATTTAATCCGCGAACAGCAGGAAGACGATCAGGGCTGGGTTTGGTTATCCTGATCCAAATAATCATTCTTCCATTTTACGTAGTTGTTTGCCGAGTATTTTAATCCTTCGATCTCCGCCTCCTTCAGGGGGCGGATCTGTTTTACTGGGCTTCCCAGATAGAGATAGCCGCTCTCCAGCCGTTTGTTCTGCGGGACCAGGCTACCGGCGCCAATCATCACGTCATCTTCTACTATGACGCCATCCAGTAAAATCGACCCCATGCCAACAAGTACGCGATTTCCGACAGTGCAGCCGTGAAGCATGACTTTATGGCCGACGGTAACATCTTCTCCAATAATGAGGGGATTGCCTTTCGGGTTATAGGACGATTTGTGCGTGACGTGCAGAACGCTACCGTCCTGAATATTGGTTCGCGCGCCAATAGACACATAGTTAACGTCTCCCCTGATGGCAACGAGTGGCCAGATACTAACGTCATCGGCCAGTCGGACATCACCAATGACCACACTACTGGCGTCGATCATCACGCGATCGCCTTGTTTGGGGAACAGATCTTTATAAGGACGTAATACTGCAGACATAACTACCTCTGAGAATGAGCGCTATACAGAAGACTTTGATCGTATTCGTCGATCGAGGCAAGGCAAAATACGTCAATATTTAAGCAGATCGGGCGGGATTTCAGCGAAAAGCGCGGAAAATCAGCAGTCGGAAAAAAAGATCTAAAAAATACTTGTGCTAAAAATTGGGATCCCTATAATGCGCCTCCATCGACACGGCGGATGTGAATCACTTCACAAACAGCCTGGTCGGTTGAAGAGAAAAAATCCTGAAATAACGGGTTGACTCTGAAAGAGGAAAGCGTAATATACGCCACCTCGCAACGGTGAGCGAAAGCCGCG
>NZ_JBMKHB010000049.1:0-22735 GCF_049238285.1 Enterobacter cloacae complex sp. IR53041
CTGGCAAGGCTGGGCAGGAAGTCACTGTCGTTCTCAAAATCGGTGGAGCTGCATGACAAAGTCATCGGGCATTATCTGAACATAAAACACTATCAATAAGTTGGAGTCATTACCAGCGGCTTCATGCCAATGCCACGCACTCCACCGCCCAACCTCAATCAACTCACCTAATCAAAACACCGGCACCCCCAACCCCACCTTCACCTCCCTCAACGTCTCCTGCGT
The DNA here is from genome assembly GCF_049238285.1 of Enterobacter cloacae complex sp. IR53041. Classification (NCBI taxonomy): domain Bacteria; kingdom Pseudomonadati; phylum Pseudomonadota; class Gammaproteobacteria; order Enterobacterales; family Enterobacteriaceae; genus Enterobacter; species Enterobacter cloacae complex sp. IR53041. The sequence continues at coordinate 226 of NZ_JBMKHB010000049.1, forward strand.
CACCCCCTGCGCCCGTTCGGTCCCGCGCTTCAGCATCGCCATCAGTTCCCCCTTATCCTGCATATACATCGCCCTCCGCTCCCGCATCGGCGCAATCAGCTCCTGCAAACACGCCTCCAGCTCGTTCTTACAAACCCGGTCGCCCAGCCCACCCGCCTGATAGTGCGCCTTCATCGCCGCCACTTTGTCCTTGTCCGGGTGAAACGCGTCGAGATACGTAAACACCACGTTCCCCTCAATCTGCCCCGGGTCGCTCACCTTCAGGTGGTTCGGGTCGGTGTACATGGCGCTCACCGCACGGTGAATGGTCTCTTCGCTGGCCGAAAGGTGCAGCGTGTTGCCCAGCGATTTCGACATCTTGGCGCTGCCGTCGATGCCGGGCAGGCGGCTGGTGTCGCTCAGCATCGCCTTGCAGTGGCGCAGCAACGGGGCGGGCAGCAGGCTGTTCATCTTGTGCACAATCTCGTTGGTCTGCTCAATCATCGGCAGCTGGTCGTCGCCGACGGGCACGCACTCGGCCTTAAACGCGGTGATGTCCGCCGCCTGGCTGATGGGGTAGGCCATAAACCCGACCGGCAGCGAGCGGGCGAAACCCTTCTGCGCAATCTCGTTTTTCACCGTCGGGTTACGCTCCACGCGGGCGACGGTGACGATGTTCATATACAGCATCGTCAGCTCGGCGAGGGCGGGCAGGGCGGACTGCAGGCAGATCGTGGTCAGGTTCGGGTCGATGCCGGCGGCGAGGTAGTCGGCCAGCACTTCGGGAATGTTGTCGCGGATCTTCTGCGGGTTGCTGCCGTTGTCGGTCAGCCCCTGCAGGTCGGCAATCAGCACAAACTGGTTGTGCGTCTGCTGCAGCGCCACGCGCTGGCGCAGCGATCCGACGAAGTGGCCGAGGTGCAGCGGGCCGGTTGGGCGGTCGCCGGTGAGGATGGTTTGCGTGTTCATAAAGACTCCTTAATGGGCAGTTGCCGAAAGGGGTCTTAGAAATGTGAAAGCCGCCTTTCGGCGGCTATCTGAAAATGGGGAAAACTACTCCGTGCCGCCTTTAAGAAGGCAGCCACCAGCGGTTTACGGTGAGCACGGCGTGATTTATTTTCATGCTTTTACCGTACCACGTCCGGCGCGAAAAACAAAAGGGCACGTCATGCTGCAATCACTTAACCACCTGACCCTCGCGGTCAGCGACCTGCAAAAAAGCGTCACCTTCTGGCACGAGCTGCTGGGGCTGACCCTGCACGCCCGCTGGAATACCGGGGCCTATCTCACCTGCGGCGATCTGTGGGTCTGCCTGTCGTACGACGAGGCGCGCCAGTACGTGCCGCCGCAGGAGAGCGACTACACCCATTACGCGTTTACCGTGGCGGAAGCGGATTTTGAACCGTTCTCGCACAGGCTGGAGCAGGCGGGCGTCACCGTCTGGAAGCAGAACAAAAGCGAGGGGGCGTCGTTCTATTTTCTCGACCCGGACGGCCACAAGCTGGAGCTGCACGTGGGCAGCCTCGCCGCGCGGCTGGCGGCGTGTCGCGAGAAGCCCTACGCGGGTATGGTGTTTACCTCAGACGAGGCTTGAGGCGCGTACCTTCAGCCTGCCCGCCAGCGTCACGTGCGTGGCGGCATCTTCCTGATTACACAGATACTCCACCGCCAGCCGTCCCAGCTCGCTGTAGGGCAGCTGGATACTGGTCAGCGGCGGGGTGAGCTGCTCAGAGATCTTCTGGTCGTCGTAGCCCGCCAGCAGCATATCCTGCGGGATGCGCACGCCGTTCACCGCCAGCGCCTGATAGCAGCCAATCGCCAGCCAGTCGCTGGCGCAGAAGATGGCGTCCGGGCGCTCGGTCAGCTCCAGCAGAGAAGTCGTGGCGGTAAAGGACTCGCTGAACTGCCAGTTGGTCTGGCGCACCAGATTATCGTCGCACGCGAGTCCAGCCTGTTGCAGCGCGGCCTGGTAGCCCGCCAGACGCTGGCGGGATGCCTCCATCCAGCTCTCGCCGGTAATGTGGGCGATGCGTGTGGCCCCGCAGGCGATGAGGTGTTTCGTCACCTGGAAGGCGTTGGCGTAGTCGTCCGGGATAAACGACGGCAGCAGCGGCGAGCCGGGGTCGCGCTGGTTGAGCAGCACCAGCGGGATGCGGGTGCAGTCCTGAAACGCCGTCATGTCCACCAGCGTGGTGACCGGTGAGGCGAGGACAATCCCGATGCAGTTGCGCTTCTCCAGCTGGCGGATGATGTTCAGCGCCAGCTCGATGTCGTCGCCGTAGTCGTAGACGGTGAGCAACGTCTCATTGCGCCACGCGGCCTCCCGCGCCTGGCTGATGGCGTCGATAAACGGGTCGAAGCTCTGCATGGAGCTCACCAGCAGGGCGATCTCTTCCTGGTTGCGCGGAGCGTGAACGGCGGGGAGGCGGTCGTAGCCGAGCTCGGTGGCCACGTTAATCACCCGCTGGCGGGTGTCGTCGCTGAGCTTGATGTTGCGGGACTGGTTGAGCACCAGCGATACCGTCGCCTGCGACACGCCCGCCGCCCGCGCAATATCGTTCATCGTCACTTTCGTTTTTCGCTTCATCCGTCCTCTCCCTTTCGCGAATTCGCATCATACCCTAACCGCACGCTTTAGCGCCGTCGATCACGTTTCTCATTCATCGAAGCGTGAACTTTGTGAGGGGCATCGCTTTTCTCAACGCCGTGATTTGCGCATTTATCCCGCAGCTAATATTTATTAGCTAAATATTATCAGTAAGAGGACGCGTAATGAAAGAGCAGTGGAGCAGGGAGCAGGCACAGGCGTGGTATCAACAAAAAGGCTGGCTGTGCGGGTTTAACTACCTGCCGTCGACGGCGGTGAACTGGACCGATATCTGGCAGGCAGAGACCTTCGATGCCGCCACCATCGAGCGCGAGCTGGGCTGGGCGGCGGAGGCGGGCTACAACACCCTGCGCATCAACCTGCCGTTTATCGTCTGGGAGCACGACCGCGACGGGCTGATGGCGCGCATCGACCGCTTTTTGACGATTGCTGACGGCCACGGGTTCAGCACCATGCTGACCCTGATGGACGACTGCGGTTTCTCCGGCGACGAGCCGTACCTCGGCCCGCAAAAGCCGCCGGTGCCGGGCAAGCACAACAGCCAGGCGGCGGCGAGCCCGGGGCGCGACAAGGTGTGCGATCCCGACTGCTGGGCAGACATTGAGCGCTACATCCGCGACGTTGTGCGCCAGTTCCGCGACGACAGGCGCGTGCTGTTGTGGGATCTCTACAACGAGCCGGGCAACCGCGGTATTTTCGCGACGGGCACGCAGGAGGTGCAGTACGACGCGAAGCTGGAGACCTGCGCGCACGAGTTGATGAAGCTGGCGTTCCAGTGGGTGCGTGAAGAAGACCCAACCCAGCCGCTCACCGTCTGCGCGTGGCGTCTGCCGCAGGAAGAGGAGGGCGAGACGTTCTTCCAGCACCCGCTGGACCAGACCGCGCTGGCGCTCTCGGACGTGGTGAGCTTCCACGCCTACACCCACACCGGGCGGATGACGGCGATTATCCAGCAGCTGCAACAGCTCGGTCGGCCGCTGTTCTGCACCGAATGGCTGGCGCGTCACGTGGGCAGCACCATCGAAGAGCAGCTTCCACTGATGTACGCGGCGAAGGTCGCGCCGTACCAGTGGGGGCTGGTGCGCGGCAAAACCCAGACGTGGCTGCCGTGGCCGGTGGTGATGAAGGAGTCCACGGACTACTGCCGCCTGTGGTTCCACGACGTATTTGAGGAGAACGGCATTCCGTTCTCGCGCCGTGAAATCGCATTAATGCAGCAGCTGCGCAAGATCGCCCCGAAAGTTCAGGGTTAATAATATCGACCCGGCGGCCGACCGCCGGGCAACCAGGCAGGCATATATCAATGGCAATGACAATGAAAATACCGTCTCGCGAGCTGTGGTCTTATTTTGGCTATGGTTTAGGTCAGTGTTTTAGCTTTGGTTTAGTGGGTTCGTTTATTAACTATTTTTACACCGACGTGCTGGGGATCTCGGCGCTGGCGGCCAGTACCATCTTCCTGATTGCCCGCGCGTGGGACGCGGTTCACGATCCGCTGTTTGCCAGCATTATGGACACCATTAACAGCCGGTTCGGCAAGTTTCGCCACTTTTTGCTGATCGCGCCGCTGCTGATCACCGGCGTCACGCTGCTGTCGTTCTATAAAATCGAAGCGGACATGACCACCAAAATCCTCTACGCCGGGGTGACCTACATCCTGTGGGGGACGCTGTACGCCATCTCCGATATCCCGTTCTGGTCGATGTCGTCGGTGATGACCAACGACTCCGGGCAGCGCACCCGCGCGGTGACGGCGGCGATGCTCGGGGTGAACGCGGGCATTGCCTGCGCCAACATCTTCTTCCCGAAGCTGGCGGCGTTCTTCGCCCAGTACAGCAACGATAAAGGCTACTTTATGGCGGCGCTGGTGATGATGCTGGTGGGCCTGCCGCTGATGCTCAACGGCTTTATGCAGATCAAAGAGCGCGTGCCGCCGAGTCCGGAAAAGGTGACCATCCGCGACACCTTCCACAACCTGCGCCAGAACAAGCCGCTGTTTATCGTCCTGCTGTCGTTCTTTTTCTGTGTGTTCCACAACGTGGCGGGCGGGCTGTACATCTACTTCTTTATCAACAATCTGGGCGACGGCAGCCTGCAGATGGCGATTGGCGTGATGGGGATAGTCGCGGCGGTGCTGTGCCTGGTCGCGCCGATGCTGACGCGCCGGATGCAGAAGCGGAAGCTGTTTATGATCCTCTGCGGGCTGGACGTGGCAGTGCGCGTGGTGATGTGGTTTGTCGGCTATCAGCAGGTGACGATGCTGTTTATTCTCCTCGGCCTGAGCACGCTGTTCGTGATGATGACCAACATCCTCACCTCGTCGATGATTGCCGACACCATCGAGTACGCGGAGTACCACACCCACAAGCGCTGCGCGGCGATCACCTTCTCCGGGCAGACCTTTACCGGCAAGATGTCGGTGGCAGTGGGCGGCGGGTTAATCGGCGTGTTTCTGACGATGATCGGCTACGTGCCGCAGGCGCAAATTCAGAGTGAGAGCGTGCTGTCGGGGCTGTTCTTCGGGATTTGTCTGCTGCCGGCAATAGGGTCGCTGATCCGCATGGGCTTTATGTCGCGCTTTACCTTTACCGAGGAGAAGCATGCGGAGATTTGTCGGCTGCTGGCGGAGCGGAACGCGTCTGCGAAAGCGCCGGGTGGCGGCTGCGCCTTACCCGGCCTACAGGACCAGCCCTTGTAGGCCTGATAAGCGAAGCGCCATCAGGCTTCGCATTTAAAGAGTTAAAGCGACTTCACAAACGCCAGCAGATCTTCGTTGAGCTGGTCCTGGTGGGTCAGCGCGAAGCCGTGCGGCGCGTTGTCGTACACCTTCAGCGTGGCGTTTTTGATCATCTCTGCCGCCAGCTTGCCGGTGCTTTCAAACGGCACGATCTGGTCGTTACTGCCGTGAATAACCAGCGTCGGCACGTCGATTTTCGCCATATCCGGGCGGAAGTCGGTTTCGCCGAACGCGGTCACGCAGTCGATGGTGCCCTTCAGGGACGCCAGCAGGGCGATGTTCAGCGTCTGGGTCAGGGCACCGGCGGAAACGGTCTGCCCGGCGTTGATGCCGTAGAACGGGGTGGCGAAGTCGCTGATGAACTGGGCGCGATCTTTGCGCAGCCCGTCGCGAATGCCGTCGAACACGCTCTGATCCACGCCCTGCGGGAAGGAGTCGGATTTGCCGAAGATTGGCGTCACCGCGCCCAGCAGCGCCAGACCGGCGACGCGCGCGCTGCCGTAGTTGTTGATGTAGCGGGTCACGTCGCCGCCGCCCATGGAGAAGCCCACCAGCGTCACGTCCTGCAGATCCAGAGTGGTAATCAGGTCGTTGATGTCGGATGCAAAGGTGTCGTAATCGTAGCCGTTCCACGGCTGATCCGAGCGGCCAAAGCCGCGACGGTCAAAGGCGATGGTGCGGAAGCCGCGCTCCGCCAGGTAGTTCAGCTGGCTGTCCCACATGTCGCCGTCCAGCGGCCAGCCGTGGCTGAAGAGAACCGGTTTGCCCGCGCCGCAGTCTTTGTAGTAAATCTGCGTGCCGTCTTTTGCCTTAAACGTTGCCATAGTGTGTTCCTGTACAGGTGATGGTTAGGGTTATACCGGCGCGACCAGATAGCGAATGGCCGGTGATGTTGTGCCCTGATGAAAAGCCAGAACGCGGCTCTGCAGCAGGAGGTCATTCATGGTGTGGCGCTCCTGCTGGCGCAGATGCTCAATCCAGGAGCCCATCAGGAAGGTCTCGATAAACAGGCCGGGGCGCTCAATATCTTCGTATACCGCCCAGCTCATCGCCCCGGCGCGGCGTCGCACCCGGCGCAGCTCGTGTACTGCCTCCAGGAAGGCCTTCGCGTTGTGTGGGTCGATGATGTACTCGTGTGAGACCAGCACCGGGCCACGCTCGTTCGGCAGGTCGATCTCCACGCCGTCCAGCGGCTGACCGCTCAGGTCGAGGTTTAATTCCGGGTCTTTCTCCAGCTTCCAGCGGAATACGGTGGCGCTTGCCAGCACCATCCCCAGCGTGGCGACAACCAGCGCGGTCGGGGTGCCGAACCGGGAGGCAATCTGCCCCCAGATGGCGCTGCCCGTGGTCATCGAGCCGAAGAACACCGTCAGGTAGACCGCCAGCGCGCGGGCCTTCACCCAGCGGGCTGCGCTGCGCTGGGCGCCGAGGTTCAGCGTCGAGAGCACCGCAATCCACGCGAAGCCGGTGAAGAACTCAAACAGGTTGAGCAGCCAGACGTGGCGCACAAACGCCAGCGCCAGCATGGTGAGGGAAAAGACCAGGCTCGCGGCCACCATCAGGCGGTCAGCGTTCAGCCGCTGGCGCAGGCGCGGCAGCAGGATGGCCCCGGCAATGGCGCCCAGTCCAATGCACGCCAGCATCACGCCGTAGCCCGCTGGGCCCAGGCCCAGCTCGCGGCGCGCCACCAGCGGCAGCAGTGCCCAGCCCGCGCTGCCGAAAACGAAGAAGGCCACGGTACGCACCAGCACGTTGCGCAGCACCGGGGCGGCGTGCACGTAGCGGATGCCGGTGCGCACCGCAGAGAAGAAGTGCTCCGGCGGCAGACGCTGAATGGACGGGGCCGGACGCCAGCGCCACAGTACCCACGCCACGCCCACCACGGACAGCGCATTCAGGGCAAACACCATCCACGGCCCGGCGAGCGACAGCAGGAAACCGCCCAGCGCGGGGCCAATCGCCCGGCTGATGTTCACCCCGAGCGAGTTCAGCGCCACGGCGGCGCCCAGCTCCGGCTTGCTCACCAGATCGGGCACCACGGCCTGGAACGGCGGCGAGCTCATCGCCGCCCCCACGCTCAGCAGAAACGTCGCCACCAGCAGCACGGTGGGGGTGACGTGTCCGGTGAAGGAGAGCACCGTCAGCCCGGCGGCGGCGATGAACACCCACAGCTGGGAGAAGAGCAGGTATTTACGCCGGTCAACGATGTCCGCCATCACCCCGGACGGCAGGGCGAAGAGGAACATCGGCAGGCTGCTGGCCGCCTGCACCAGCGCGATATCCAGCGGGTCGGCGCTCAGGGTCAGCATGCTCCAGTTGATGCCGACGTCGCTCATCCATGAGCCGACGTTAGAGACCACCGTGGCGATCCACAGCATGCGGAACACCGGCTGGCTCAGCGGCTGCCAGGGTGAAACCGTCGGTGCGGGCGTCGTCTCGACGTGTGCGTCGCGAACGTCGTTAACCTGGGTCATGCGAACCTCTCCGTTGCCTTACGCTGCAGCCGCCACTGGCCCGGCCCGGTGAGGGCGAGAGTGGTGAAGATAATCAGCAGCAGCCAGCCAAACTGCCCTTCGGCAATCGACCAGTTCGGGTGGACCGCCAGCATCGCCACCAGCAGCACGGCGATAATCGGCAGGCACGCCAGGCGGGTGTAGACGCCCGCAATGATCAACAGCGGGCAGATCACCTCGGCGACAATCGCCGGGATCAGGCTCGCGTAAGGCCCGAAGCCGAACGGATCTTCAATGCGCGTCAGCTCTTCGCTAAAGTGCAGCACCTTCGGCAGGCCGTGCACGTAGAGCAGCAGCAGGCTGCCGGTCAGGCGCAGGAAGAACAGCCCCAGGTCGATCCGGGGCGGCATAGTGGTGTTTTTCATCAGAATGCAAAGCAGCTGCAGCCCAGCGCCCCCCAGAAAGCGTTATCGTCGGACACCGGCATCGCTGACGTGCGGGCGAAATCGTGCTGGTGGCTGTGAACTCCGCACGGGCCGCTGCAGTGGTGGATAGGGCTCATGCCGACGCGTGCGGCCTGCGGCGGCGCGCTGCGGTAGTGGCCCGGCACCTTCACCACCGGAGACCACTCGGGCAGAACCGGGATGGCCGGCGGCGCGAGCGGGCCAAAGCTGCCCGCGGCGTAGACGATGTCGCCGTTGACCACCGTGAGAACGGACTCGATGCCCTTGATCTCCTCTTCCGGCACGCGGAAGTAGTCTTTGCTCAGCACCGCCAGGTCGGCGAGCTGGCCGACTTTAATCTGCCCCTTCTGGTTCTGCTCGCTGGAGAACCACGCGCTGCCCTGGGTCCAGAGCATCAGGGCGGTATCGCGGTCCAGACGGGCGCTGTGATCGTACATCTGCATCCCGCCGACGGTGCGGCCGGAGACCAGCCAGTAGAGCGCGGTCCACGGGTTGTAGCTCGCCACGCGGGTGGCGTCCGTTCCCAGGCCCACCGGCACGCCGGTCTCGAGCATTTTCGCCACCGGCGGCGTATGGCGGGTGGCTTCGATGCCGTAACGCTCGGCAAAGTACTCGCCCTGGAAGGCCATGCGGTGCTGCACGGCAATGCCGCCGCCGAGCGCTTTGATGCGGTCGATGTTGGCCTGTGACACGGTTTCCGCGTGGTCGAAGAACCAGTGCAGGCCGTTGAACGGAATGTCGCGGTTCACCTTCTCGAAGACGTCCAGCATGCGGCTGATGGATTCGTTATAGGTGGCGTGCAGGCGGAACGGCCAGCGGTGCTCCACCAGATGGCGTACCACGCGCTCCAGCTCGTCCTCCATGCCCGGCGCGAGATCCGGGCGCGGTTCGAGGAAATCTTCAAAATCGGCGGCGGAGAAGACCAGCATCTCGCCCGCGCCGTTGTGGCGGAAGAAGTCGCTGCCCTGGCCCGGCGTGAGCATGTCGGTCCATTTTTCAAAGTCTTCCAGCTCGTGGCCCGGGCGCTGGGTAAAGAGGTTGTAGGCGATGCGGATGGTCATCTGCTTTTTCTCGTGCAGCTCCGCAATCACCTCGTAATCTTCCGGGTAGTTCTGGAAGCCGCCGCCCGCGTCGATGGCGCTGGTCAGCCCCAGGCGGTTGAGCTCGCGCATGAACTGGCGCGTGGAGTTGACTTGCTGCTCCAGCGGCAGCTTCGGCCCTTTGGCCAGCGTGGCGTAGAGGATCATGGCGTTCGGACGGGCAATCAGCATCCCGGTCGGGTTGCCGTTGGCGTCGCGCTGGATCTCCCCGCCCGGCGGGTTTGGCGTGTCTTTGGTGTAGCCGACCACCTTCAGCGCGGCGCGGTTGAGCAGGGCGCGGTCGTACAGGTGCAGGATGAAGACCGGGGTGTCCGGCGCGGCGTCGTTAATTTCGTCAAGGGTCGGCATGCGGCGCTCGGCAAACTGGAACTCGGTCCAGCCGCCCACCACGCGCACCCACTGCGGCGACGGGGTGCGCAGCGCCTGCTCTTTCAGCATCCGCAGGCCGGGGATGGCGGTGTGGCCTTTCAGATCGACCACTTTGGTGCCGTCGCCGTGGTGCTGCATCACCTCGGCGACGGTACCCACTTCCAGAAATTTTCCGTCGCGCACGGCAACGGCTTCCGCGACGGGGTTTTCGCGATCGACGGTGTGAAACTGGCCGTTAACCAGAATGAGATCGGCTTTACCGAGGGTAACCATAACTGCTCCTGACTGAGAGGGGAATGGTCAGGATTATGGGAACCGGTTTCGGCAAAGATCCAGTTATACAATAGGATAGGTATACCAAAGTATAACTATACCTAAGGTTAACTATACGAAGAGATAATTACGCGCGGAGGCGGAAAACCGCAGGATAAAGGTGATTTTATCGTCGCGGCGCTCGCGGCGATTTCTACCCTTAACCACTGGAAAATGCTATGACCTCTTCAAAGCTCGAAGTGTTAACCCCTGCGAACTGTCAGATCATCTTTATCGATCACCAGCCACAGATGGCGTTTGGCGTGCAGTCGATTGACCGTCAGGTGCTGAAAAACAACACCGTGGCGCTGGCGAAAGCGGCTAAGGTGTTCAACATCCCGACCATCATCACCACCGTTGAGACCGAAAGCTTCTCCGGCAATACCTATCCTGAGCTGCTGGACGTGTTCCCGGGCCAGGACATTCTGGAGCGTACCTCCATGAACTCCTGGGACGACCAGAAGGTGCGCGACGCGCTGAAGGCCAACGGCAAGAAGAAGGTGGTGGTGGCCGGTCTGTGGACCGAAGTGTGCAACAACAGCTTTGCCCTGTGCGCCATGCTGGAAGGCGACTACGAAATTTATATGGTGGCGGACGCGTCCGGTGGTACCTCCAAAGAAGCCCACGACTACGCGATGCAGCGCATGATCCAGGCGGGCGTGATCCCGGTGACCTGGCAGCAGGTGATGCTGGAGTGGCAGCGCGACTGGGCGCGTAAAGAGACCTACACCGCGGTGATGGATATCGTGCGCGAGCACTCCGGCGCGTACGGCATGGGCGTGGATTACGCCTACACCATGGTGCACAAAGCGCCGTCTCGCCAGAAGAGCGAGCACCGCACCTTAGCGCCGGTTCCGGCTCGCTAAGTCCCGTCGGCGGGCTGGTCCCTCATCCGGCTCGCCGCTGCCTCTTTCTCTGGAGTTCACAATGAGTACTGGGCTGATATCCCTTGCGGCAGGCGTGTTGATTGGCCTGATGTATGCCGTGCTGAAGGTGCGCTCCCCCGCGCCGCCCGCGCTGGCGCTGATTGGCCTGCTGGGGATGCTGGCGGGTGAACAGGCGACGCGCCATCTCTTATCCCGCGACGGCGCGCCGCCGCCTCAGGCGATCGTTCCGCAGGCCAGTTCGCAGACGGGAGGGTCGTCATGAAAGCGTGGATAATTTCGCTGGTGTGCGGCGTGGGTGCTGGGGTAATTTACGCTCTGCTCGACGTCCATTCCCCGGCGCCGCCGGTTGTCGCCCTGCTTGGCCTGTTTGGCATGCTGGTGGGTGAACAGCTCATCCCGGTGGGACGGCGTTTACTGAGTCGCGAACCGCTCACCCTCGCCTGGTTTCGTCACGAATGCGTACCGAAAATCAGCGGCACGGCGCCCCCTGCGCCCGCGAAGGATACCCGCGACGTTAAATGACTGGTTAGAGGAATAACAGCATGACGCTGCCGTGGCGCATTGCCATCATTGATGACGAACGTTCCGTCCGCAGCGGGTTGAGTAATCTCCTGGAGTCGGAAGGCTATTCGACCGATACGTTTGATTCGGCAGAGGTATTTCTGAGCCATCCGCTCGCCCTGTCCGGCGCGGCGCTGGTGATCACCGATATCAAGCTGCGGGGCATGAGCGGCCTTGAGCTGTTTGACAAGCTGCGGCTGCTGGCCGTACCGCCGCCGCCCGTGCTCTTTATCTCCGGTCATGCTGATGAAAATATGCAGCGGTACGCTCTCGGTCTGGGCGCCGCTGCTTTTTTGCGTAAGCCCATTAACATCGATATTCTGCTGGATCATATCCAGCGGGAGCTGGCCCGCCGACAATAAGGAACGCGGATGAACGAAAACGAGCAGCCTGCATTCTGGCCCGCCCAGGGAAATCTTCACCAGGGGCGGGTTTTTGTCCTTAAAGAGGATGTGATTTTTACCGTGCTGGCGCAGGAGGGCGGAATTGCCTGGATGCATGCGCGACATCCTCATTCCGGCGGCTCGTTCATTATCGCCACCGCGGTCAGCGACGAAGAGGAAGAGCGGGCCACCCGGCTGCTGAAAAACGAGTTTGCGCTGCGTGACGCGCTGCAGGACAGCTGGGCCATTCGCGCCGTCGCCTCCACCCAGTACCGGGGACGCTTCGCGCTGGTGTACGCCCCGTTTTCCTTTGAGCTGCTGGCGCGGCGCGCGGGCAGGGCGATCTCGGGGATCGCGCGCTTTATCGAGCTGGCGATCCAGATCTGCGCCCCCCTGCGCCAGATGCATCTGCAAAACCTGATCCACGGCGATATCAAGCCCGGCAGCATTTTTGTTCAGCACGATGCCACCTGCCGTCTGGGCAGCTTTGGCCTCTCCTGCACGCTCTCCGATGCTTTCTCCCAGACCCGGCTTGCGGTTTCAGGCGGTACGCCTGCGTGGATGTCGCCGGAACACACCTCCCGCACCCAGCGTCCCGTGGATAACCGCAGCGATCTCTACAGCCTCGGCATGGTGCTGTATGAACTCCTGACCGGCCGCCTGCCGTTTGAGCTGGGAGAGGACGACCAGACCAACTGGGCGCATTACCACATCGCCTCGGCGCCGCTGGCCCCGGACGCGATACGCCCGGACGTGCCGGGGATGCTGTCGACCATCATCCTGAAGCTGCTGGAAAAGCACCCCGATAACCGCTACCAGACGGTCGACGGGCTGATTGCCGACCTCCGCCGCTGCCAGGCGACGCTGACCTGCGAGGGCGAAATCGTCGCCTTTACCCCCGGCCAGCAGGACCGCACCCCGGCGATCCATCTGGCGGACTCCCTGTTCGCGACCCATCCGCAGGCGAACGACGTCATTGCCGCGTTTGAGCGGGTGGGGCAGAACCGCGTGCCGGAGCTGGTGACCATCGGCGGGCCGTCGGGGATCGGCAAATCCTCGATCATTGCGACGGCGCTTAAAACGCTGCAGCAGCGCACGGTGCTGCTGGCGGTGGGCAAAGTCGATCAGTTTTCACCGTCGCTGCCCTACGGCGTATTAAGCTCCGCGTTCCGCACCCTGACGCTCCACCTGCTGGGGCTGCCGGCAGACGAGGTGGCGAAGTGGAAAATCCGCCTCTCGCGCGCCCTTGAAGGCTATGAAGAACTGGCCGTCAGCCTGGTGCCCGAGCTGGGCCTGCTGCTTGAGAGCAAGCCGCGCTTCTCGGCGGATACGTTTTCAATTGATGCCCGGGCGCGCTTCAGCCATATGGTGCTGGCGCTGGTGAAAACCTTTGCCTCGCAGGGCTGCCCGCTGGTGCTGGTGCTGGACGATCTTCAGTGGAGCGACGCCGCCAGCCTGCAAACGCTCAACGCGCTGCTGGTGAACTGCGGCGCCATCCCGCTGCTGGTGGTTGTCGCTCACCGCGATATCGACTCGTTGTCCGACCCCACGCTGCAACAGCAGCTGGCGAGCCTGCCGGAGGCGGCACAGCACGCGAGCGAGATTGTCCCGCAGGCCCTCTCGGTTAAAGCCGTGGCGCGCTGGCTGGCAACGGTGTTTCGCACCCGCAGCGCGGCGACGACCGACCTTGCCACCCTGATCCACGAGAAGACGGGCGGCAACCCGCTTTTTGTGCATGAATTTTTCCGCCGCATCGTCGACGACGGGCTGGTGGTGCATAACAAATACCAGGACAAGTGGCATTACGATCTGCAGGCGATCCGCGCCCGGCATTACACCGAAAACGTGGTCACCCTGGTGCTGGAGCAGCTCGAAGAACTGCCCGACGAGACGCGCCGCCTGCTGGGCAGCATCGCCTGTCTCGGCGGCACGGGCGAGATGGAGATGATGTGCCGCGTGGTCGGCATGTCGATGGCGGAAATGCGCTATGCGCTGCACCCGGCGGTGATGGCGCAGCTCATCGTGCTGACGGAGAAAGCGTACTCCTTCACCCACGACCGGGTGCAGGAGGCCGCCTTTGCGCTGCTGGATCGGCATGAGAAAAGCCATCTTCACCTGACCACCGCCAGCCTGCTGGCCGACGCCGCGCGCCAGGCGGCGGGGAATGAGCTGCTGTTCCGCGCTGTACATCACGTCACGGCCGCACTGGACAGCATCCAGCCCGCCCCGCAGCGCCAGCGGTTCCGCGAGCTGAGCCTGCTGGCCGCGCGACGCGCGAAGCGTTCGGGAGATTATCTTTCGGCGCTGAGCTATATCCAGACCGCCAGAGCGCTGGGCAACGCCGGGACGGTGTCGGACTTTATGCTCGATATCGAAGAGGCGGGCTGCGAGTTTGCGCTGGGGCACCTGGAGCGGACCCGCGAGCTGTGTGACGCCATCCTCGGCTGCCCCGGCGGGCTGACCGAAAAAGCGCTGGCGGCCAACCTGCTGGTGGAAGTCTACATTCGCCAGTCGGACAGCCGTCTGGCGCTGGAGGCGGCGCTCTGCTGGCTGGGGGTGTTTGGCATCCAGATTGGCCGCTATCCGGAAGATGCCGACTGCGACGAGGCCTGGGAACGCTTTTGCAACCGCGCAAATGACGCGCCGCAACATCTCTTTGCCCCGCTCTCGCGGATGGAGAACCCGGAAACGGAAGCGGTGATGAACCTGCTCTACAGCGCCAGCATTTGCGCCAGCTTCATCTGCCCGCGCCTGCACTTTTTACTGCTCTGCCGCATGATGCACCTGACCCTCGATCACGGCATCACCGGCGCCTCCACCACGGCGATGGCCTGGTTTGGCGTGCTGATGGGTCACCGCTACGCCGAGTATCGCCTCGGGTTTCAGTACGGCACGCTGGCCCGCGAGCTGGTGACCCGCCACGGCTACGATGCCTTTGAAGCCAAGACCCTGCTGCCGCTCGACCAGCTCAGCGTCTGGACCCAGCCTTTGTCGTTCACCATCGAGTGCGCGAAAGCCTGCTTCAGCGCGGCGGTCACCCACGGGGATATGACGATGGCCTGCTTTGCGGCCTGCCACCAGGTGATTAACTTCCTCTCGCGGGGCGATCACCTGGACGGGGTGCTGACCAGCATCGATCGCGGCCTGGCGTTCGTGCGTAAAACCCACTTCCAGGACGTGGAAAGCATTTTGATGGTGCAGCGCGGCTACGTTGAGTTCCTGCGCACGCCGGTCATCGGCACCTGGACCGCGTCGCAGGTCTTGCCCGAGGCGCTGCTTCCCGCGTCGCCGGAGCAGGCCCCGGAGCAGACCTCCACCATGCTGTTCTGGTACTGGCTCTATCGCGGCATGGCGCACTTTACCTGCGGCGAGTACGCCGACGCGCAGGCGGATCTGGAGATGGCGGGGTGGTACGCGTGGTCCGCGCCGGGGCACATCCATCTGCTGGATTACCATCTCTACAGCGCGCTGGCGCTTTCGCGTCAGCTGACGCCGGAGACCTTCTCGGCGAACCACCGCCGCAGCATTCACGCCCACTACGACAAAATCGCCCTCTGGGCGCGCATTAATCCCGGCACCTTCGCGGATAAAGAGGCGCTGATCTACGCCGAAATCGTGCGTCTGGACGGAATGAACAGCATCGCGCTTGAGCAGTACGAGAAGGCGGTCCGGCTCTCCCGCGAGGGCGGGTTTAATCCGATTAACGCTCTGGCCCACGAGCTGGCAGGGCGCTTTGCGCTGGCCTGCGGCTATCCAACCGCCTCGGACGCACACTTCCGCGGCGCCATTGCCGCCTGGGGCCGGGCGGGCGCGCAGGCCAAAGTGCGCCAGCTGGAGCAGGATTTCCCGCACCTGCTGGCCTCCGGGCAGGCGAGCGCCTATGACACGGTAGCGTTCGCCCAGAACGAGACCATCCGCGATCTGCAGAGCGTCATCAAAGCCTCCCGCGCGCTGTCGGAAGAGATCAACCTTGAGCGCTTAATCGAAAACCTGATGACGATCCTCCTCGAACGCGCCGGGGCGCAGCGCGGCCTGCTGCTTCGCGTGAGCGATAGCCTGATTCCGGAGATCGAGGCCAGCGCCTGGACCAGCACCGACGGCGTGCGGGTGCGGATCCTGAAAGACGTGCCGACGGCGACCGACCTGCCGCTGTCGGTGCTCGCGGCGGTGATCCGCACCGGGCAGGAGATCCGCACCGGCAGGCCGGAGGAGTTTCACCCCTTCAGCCAGGATCCTTATCTGGTGACCTCGGGGGCGGCGGTGATGTGCGTCCCGATGTTCAAACAGGCGCGGCTGGTGGGCGTGCTGTACCTGGAAAACCGCCTGATGCCGGAAGTGTTTACCGCCGAGCACTCGCGCGTGGTCAGCCTGCTGGGCGCGCAGGCGGCGGTCTCCCTGGAGACGGCGCGGCTGTATGCCGAGCTGCTGGCGGAGAACATCCAGCGCCGCCGGGTGGAGAAAGAGCTGCGCGCCAGCCAGACCTCGCTGATGCTGGGCGAGCAGATCAGCCACACCGGCAGCTGGCGCTGGGAGCTGGAGCAGGATCTGATGTTTGTCTCGGACGAGTACGCCCGCATTCTCGGCCTGCCCAAGCAGCAAAAGACGATCTCCATGGCGGAGTTTTTGACCTTCGTCCATGAGGACGATTACGCCCGCATCAACGCCATTGTTACCCAAAGCGTGCGCGACGGGCTCTCGATGCGCGCGGAGTTTCGCGTTAAGCGTCCCGACGGCTCAACGCGCTATATCCTCGGCATTGGCGATCCGGTGGGCGTGGGCAGCGAGGTGAACGAGTATTACGGCATCATCACCGATATCACCAGCCAGCGCGCCGCGGAGGATGCCATGCGGGTGGCGCAGGCGGATCTGGCGCGGGTGTCCCGGGCCACCACCGTCGGACAGCTGACCTCCTCCATCGCCCATGAGATCAACCAGCCGCTGATGTCGATCGTCTCGAACGCCGGAGCGAGCCTGCGCTGGCTCAGCCGCGAGCCGGCCCGGCTGGATAAAGTGCGGGAAGGGCTGGAGGAGATCGCCGCCGAAGGCGCGCGGGCGGGGGAGATCATTCGCAGCATTCAGTCCCTGACGCGCAAGCAGGATCCCACCTTCTCGCGCATCGACATGCACTCCCTGATCCACCATATCATCACGCTTTCGCGCAGCGAGCTGGAGCAGCGACACATAAGCGTTGATTATCTGTTGAACGCCAGCGACAGCTTTATCACCGGCGATAGCGTGCAGATCCAGCAGGTGCTGTTGAATCTGGTGATGAACGCGGTTGAGGCGATGGCCGAGGTGAAGGAGCGTGCCAGCACCATCACCCTCAGCACCAGCAACGCGGACGGGAAGGTGATCGTTGAGATCGCCGACACCGGCAGCGGCATTGAGCCCGAGCGGCTGGAGCAGATTTTTGACTCGTTCTATTCCACCAAGCCGCAGGGAATGGGGATGGGGCTGACCATCAGCGCCAGCATCATTGAGCGCCACTGCGGGAAGCTGAGCGCGCGCCGCCGGGAGCCGCACGGCACGGTATTTGCCTTCGCACTGCCGCTGGCCGCGCAGGAAGCGTAAACGTTACTCCGCGGGCTGGCTTTTGGTCAGGCGCTCAACGGCCCTGACCAGCTCTGCCACGGAGCGCACCTGCATTTTCTCCATTACGCGGCGGCGATGCACTTTCACCGTGATCTCACTGACGCCCAGCTCGGCGGCAATTTGTTTGTTCAGCATGCCGCTTATCGCCAGCGTCAGCACCTCGTGCTCGCGCGGCGTGAGGGACATGTGGCGCTGCTTCAGGGCGTAGTGCTCTTTATTGCGCTCGGCGTTGTTTTCCGCCAGCTGCAGTGCGGATTCGATGGCGTCTATCAGCGCGTTAGATTCGACGGGCTTGGTGAGGAATTCGTACGCGCCACCTTTGATGGCGCGCACCGACATCGGGATGGTGCCGTGGCCGGTGAGGAAAATAATCGGGATTTCGCGCCCGCTTTCCTTGAGGGCGTCTGCTACCTCAAAACCCGAAATGGCGGGCATTTGCATATCGAGGATCACGCACGACGGCAGATCCTCAAAGCGGTATTGCAGAAACGCTTCTGCCGATGAAAAGCCGATGGCGTTCAGGCCTGCCGATTCCAGCAGCCCGATCACGGACTGTCTGACGGCGTCATCGTCATCTACCACATACACAATGTGTTCCATTCACCGCCCCGGTGCTGATTGACATGTCGAGGATGCAAACAGTCACTACGGCGACGTAAGAGACTGTTTATGCTGCCTTTCATCTTAACACATTAACTATCATTATCATTTAACAATATGATAACCGTATGAAGTATAGCGAGCCGGGGCGGGGGCGGTGAAGGAACGAAACGCTGTTTTTATGCACCGACAAGCTCAATGCGGTTGCCGTCCGGGTCCGCGATCACCGCCTCATAAAAGCCGTCTCCGGTCAGGCGCGGAGCGCTGAGCAGCGTGCCGTTGGCCAGGGCTCGCTCGGCCATGCTGTCCACTTTTGCCTTGCTGCCGACGTTGATGGCGATATGCGCCCAGCCGATAAACTCCGGGTGCAGCGGGGCGTCGGGCAGCTCCGGCAGCGTCATGAGCTCGATGGTCGGACCGTCATCCAGCGTAATAAAGTGTGATTCAAACCCCGGACGATTTTTACTGACGTAGCGTTCGTTACTGCGGCCATTAAAAACCGTTTCCCAGAACTGAACCTGGGCGTTCAGGCTGCGGGTCCAGAGTGCAACATGGGCAATATGCATAAGTTCCCTCGTGATGTGTCGGTGAGGACTTTCACCGGTAAAACAGGCTACACTCTGGTTTTGAGCGCGACAAGCTGAGGAAAAGACAATGCACTACACACTGAAAGAAAGCGACAAGGATAAAGCGGAAGGGTCAAACGGCGCGGGCGCTCTGCAGCAAAAACTGCTGGAGTCCCGTTCGATTGTGATCTCCGGTGAGATCAACCAGGAGCTAGCGCAGAAAGTGATCACCCAGATGATCCTGCTGCAAAGCGTCAGCAACGATCCGATCAAGCTGTACATCAACAGCCAGGGCGGCCATGTGGAAGCGGGCGACACCATTCACGACTTCATCAAATTCATTCGCCCGGAAGTGCACGTCATCGGCACCGGCTGGGTGGCGAGCGCCGGGATCACCATCTTCCTGGCCGCCAAAAAAGAGCACCGCTACTCGCTGCCAAATACCCGCTTTATGATCCACCAGCCGCTGGGCGGCGTGCGCGGCCAGGCGACGGATATTGAGATCGAAGCGCGCGAGATCATCCGCATGCTGGATCGCGTGAACAAGCTGATCGCTGACGCCACCGGCCAGCCGCTGGAAAAAGTGAAAAAAGACACCGACCGCAACTTCTGGATGTCCCCGGCGGAAGCGCTGGACTACGGCATCGTGGGTAAACTGATTACCCATTATGACGAGCTGAAGCTGGACTAAGTTTTTACCGCCGTGTACGTGTCGGGTGGCGGCTACGCCTTACCCGACCTACACGTCCTCGTTTGACCCATGACAAGTTCCCCCTCTGCCTTCTTGCCTATAATCGCGCCTGTTTCCCCTCTCACTGGTGCTACCCATGGCGTATCAACTGAACCTGAACTGGCCGGAATTTCTTGAGAAATACTGGCAAAAACAACCCGTTGTGCTGAAAAATGCCTTCCCGAATTTTGTCGATCCGATTACCCCGGACGAGCTGGCAGGGCTGGCGATGGAGCCGGAGGTCGATAGCCGTCTGGTGAGTCATTTCAACGGTAAATGGCAGGCCAGCAATGGCCCGTTTGAGCACTTCGACGATCTGGGCGAAACCGGCTGGTCGCTGCTGGCGCAGGCGGTGAACCACTGGCATATGCCCGCCGCGGAGCTGGTGCGTCCGTTCCGCGTCCTTCCGGACTGGCGTCTGGACGATCTGATGATCTCCTTCTCCGTGCCGGGCGGCGGCGTGGGTCCGCATATCGATCAGTACGACGTGTTTATCATTCAGGGGATGGGCAGCCGCCGCTGGCGCGTGGGCGACAAGCTGCCGATGCGTCAGTTCTGCCCGCATCCGGCGCTGCTGCATGTGGATCCGTTCGAGCCGATTATTGACGAAGATCTGGCCCCGGGCGATATCCTCTACATCCCGCCTGGATTCCCGCACGACGGCTTTACCCATGAAACGGCGCTCAACTACTCCGTCGGCTTCCGCGGGCCGAACGGCCGCGATCTGATCAGCAGCTTCGCCGACTACGCGCTGGAAAACGATCTGGGCGGCGAGCACTACAGCGATCCGGATCTGACCTGCCGCGAACACCCGGGCCGCGTGGAGCAGTACGAGCTCGATCGCATTCGTCAGATGATGATCGATATGATCGGCAAGCCCGATGATTTCACAAAATGGTTCGGCAGCTTTGTCTCCACGCCGCGCCACGAGCTGGATATCGCCGCCGCCGAGCCGCCGTACGCGCCGGAAGAGGTGCTGGACGCGCTGCAGGGCGGCGAAACGCTGTCTCGCCTGAGCGGCCTGCGCGTGCTGAACGTTAACGGCAGCTTCTTCATCAACAGCGAACAGCTGGAGACGGTAGACGCGAAGGCGGCGGATGCGCTGTGCCGCTACACCGAACTCGGCCAGGCCGAGCTGGGCGATGCGCTGAAAAACCCGGCGTTTGTCGAGGAGCTCACCGGGCTGATTAATCAGGGGTACTGGTACTTCGACGAGTAGTGCAGCCTGTTGCCCGGTGGCGCTGCGCTTACCGGGCCTACAACGGCAAGAACGTAGGCCGGGTAAGGCGAAGCCGCCACCCGGCAAAAACTACTCCTCCATCGCAATCACAATCGCTTCACCCATCTTCTTCAACGCCTCGCGATGTTTCTCCGTTGGCGGCAGCGCCACGTTGATCCGCAGGCAGTTGCGGTACTTCCCGGAGGCGGAAAACAGCGACCCGGCCGCGGCCTGGATTTTCAGCCGGCACAGCTGCTTGCTGACGCACACCATATCGACCGTCTCCGGCAGCTCAACCCACAGCAGGAAGCTGCCCTGCGGGCGTGTGACGCAAATCTCTGCCGGAAAATACTGCCGCACCCAGCAGGTGTAGGTTTCCATATTCTGCTGATAAATCTGGCGCATACGCCGCACGTGGCGATGGTAATGGCCGTCGCGGATAAACGCCGCCACCGCCATCTGCGTGCCCGGCACGTTAAACCCGCCCGCGGCGTATTTCATGTGCATCACCCGGTCGTAGTAGCGTCCCGGCACAATCCAGCCGACGCGCAGGCCCGGCGCCACGGTTTTGGTAAACGAGCTGCAGAGGATCACGCGGCCGTCGATATCCATGGAATGAATGGTGCGCGGGCGCGGGTACTCCGCCGCCAGCTCGCCGTAAATATCATCCTCGACAATCACGATATCGTGCCGCTGGGCGAGGGCCAGCACCTGCTTTTTCCGCGCCTCCGGCATGATAAACCCGAGCGGGTTATTGCAGTTGGGCACCAGGATCACCGCCTTGATCGGCCACTGCTCCATTGCCAGCTCTAGCGCTTCGATGCTGATCCCGGTTTCAGAGTCGGTGGGAATTTCAATCGCCTTGATGTCAAACCCGCGCAGCATCTGCATCGTGCCGTGAAACGACGGTGATTCCACCGCCACGATATCCCCCGGTTTGCACACCGACAGCAGGGCGATCGACAGCGCGCCGTGGCAGCCGTTGGTGATCACAATGTCGCTTGCCGAGACGGTGGAGCCGCCGTCCAGCATCAGACGGGCGATCTGCTCGCGCAGCTCCAGGCGCCCGTCGAGCACGTCATAGCTCAGCATCTCGCCGGGGTTATGCTGCGCGATGCGGCTCATCTCGCGCCACAGGGGCTTCAGGCTCGGCTGGTTAATGTCCGGCGAACCGCCGCCAAAGGAGATCATCTCTTTGTCGGCGCGGGCGTCCAGCAGCATCATCACCTCATCCCACTGGGTAACGTCCACCGGGCGCTGCACCGGGCGCGTCATCGCCGGGACGGGCGGCTGGGCCTTGCGCGGCGAGACAAAATAGCCGGAGCGCGGCTGAGGCGTGATCAGCTGGAGGTTCTCGAGGATCTGATAGGCCTGCTGTATGGTGCTGATGCTCACGCCGTGCTCCTGGCTCAGCGCGCGCACCGACGGCAGACGTTCGCCGCTGCGATACAGCCCTTGCTCAATGCGTTCAGCCAGAAGATTGGCCAGATGTTGGTAGCGCGTCATGCTGTATCCTCTGTTTTCACCATACAGATTATAAAACCAGTACAGATTGCTGCGAAAATTGCCATGCAGATACTGTTTTAGCGGATCTGTATGTTAAACAAAAGTTGTTTTTGCATCTGTATTGCACGGGTGGATTTCCGGGATGATAACCCCACTGACACAGTGAGGAGAGCATCATGGAATTCTACGAGAATCGTTCAAAACGTCCGTTTATTGTGTTTGTCTGGATCGCAAAAACGCTGCGTAACTGGTATCGCATCAACCGCACCCGCCGCATCCTGAGCCAGATGAGCGACGAGCAGCTCAAGGATGTTGGGTTGTCGCGGTATGATGTGTGAGCCGTATCATCGCCCGGTGGCGCTACTGTATGACCGGATACATAGGTGACAGATCAGACCGGGAACATAGGTAACACTTTTAGTCTATCCGCACCACACTCTGGGT
>NZ_JBMKHB010000050.1:0-21356 GCF_049238285.1 Enterobacter cloacae complex sp. IR53041
TGTTGAGGCCAACGCCCATAATGCGTGCACTGGCGCGACATCCGACGCCATTCATGGCCATATCAATAATTTTCTGGTGTGTACCGGGCTGAGAGGCGGTGTAAGTGAACTGTAGCTGCCATGTTTTACGGCAGTGAGAGCAGAGATAGCGCTGATGTCCGGCAGTGCTTTTGCCGTTACGCACCACCCTGTCAGTAGCTGAGCAGGAGGGACAACTGATGGAGATGGAAGCCACGGGAGCACCTCAAAAACACCATCATACACTAAATCAGTAAGTTGGCACCATTACCACCGTGCAGTGGCTAATCAGCGAATGACCGGGAGTAATGCGCGGTGGAAATGGACAACAGATTACAACCGTCGCTCGATAGCGGAAACGGCGATGTACCGGGTAAAACAGCTGTTCGGGGGTTCACTGACGCTGCGTGACTACGATGGTCAGGTTGCGGAGGCTATGGCCCTGGTACGAGCGCTGAACAAAATGACGAAAGCAGGTATGCCTGAAAGCGTGCGTATTGCCTGAAAACACAACCCGCTACGGGGGAGACTTACCCGAAATCTGATTTATTCAACAAAGCCGTCTTCAATTACAACATCGCCCCAGGGATTCGCTTCACAGCAAAGCTTCAGAAAAGACTTAAACCATCCCTTGTTTTGTATTTCTTCCGGAAGCTGTACCACATGTATGGCCAGACAATCTCCCTGGTAACGATTAGTACTTTGTCTAAGCCCTACAACAATCCCCTTTTCTTGAATCTGTACACCTGCCTGATGCTCTTTCATGTCGGGCGTATAGTGCCTTGCTCTGTTTAACCAAGCCACCAGCTGCTGAGCCGTAGTTGGTGATTCTTCAGCTATCCATTTCAGGTACTTGATGCGGTCCATATGCTCCTCCCTGTACGATTTCCAATGAAAGGCTCTACAGTATTAAGCTGCTGTAGAGCTCATTCAACCATGCTCAAACGGTGCGTATTAAAGGATGCCTAACCTTTTTGTTTCATCGATCCACGGTCTGAATTCTTCCAGTAGATTATCATATAACTTTTCATCGCTAATCGAACCGAAATCATCCATGGCAAAGAAGTGGGTGTTATCAACCCGGCGGTCAGTAAAGTCATCCAGATTTTTGAGGATACCGTAGCTTGAACCACCCAGGCCGACAAACTTCCAGAAGATGGGGTAGTTGGCAGAACGCCGGATTGCATCTTTAATCGCCCGGGTCTTGCTGATCCCGCCATCGGTAATAAATACTACATATACTGGGATTTTCGAGTCCTTAAAATAGTCGACTATTTCTTCCATCACAGGAGGCTCGTTGTTTGTCCCTCCAAGGCCCGGCAGGTTCTCCCAGGCTGAACGCTTTCCAGACCCGCGAATGGACTGAATATATGTGTCCAGGTTGTCCAGTGTGACGTTTGGATACTTCTTATGCTTCTCTCCAAATCCCCAGACATCCATTTCACCGTCGTCGTCGAACTGGGCGGCAAGAACGGCGATGCGGTCCAGCACAGACTGAACGTTACCCTTACTGAACTGGCCACTCATCGAGCCGGATGCGTCAAGTACAAATGCAACCGCTGCCTCAAGGGTGTCCAGTTTATTTTTAGTGAGACTGACCGAGGCTTTTTTAGCGAGGCTTACAAGGCGCGGAGATCTGGTTTCCAGTTTCTTTTCCAGACTGATACGAGCTGGCTTTGCTGGCTGCGGAGCTGGCTGTGCGACATCAACGCCATAGCTAATGGCCAGAGGCTCAAGTCCACCGTTGAAACCCTGCCCGAGCGCACGAAGCTTCCAGGCGCCATTGTGCCGATATACTTCACCCAGGATGATTGCTTTCTCACTGCGGCCCTGAGTCTCAGCCTGAAAGTCAGCGATACCAGGAGCCTGAATGCTCAATAAACTGAGCCCACTGATGGTATCTTCACCATCAATGACAACGGTGATCGCAATTTTACTGACGTTCGCTGGAACACGATCCAGTGCTATATCAATGCTGGACTGCTGCGAACCGGTAACGAGCTTGACTGCCCCCTCAGGAGAAGCCAAATTATTATAAAAGATAAAGTCAGAATCGCCACTGACCTTTCCCTGAGCATTAAGCAAGAACAGGCAGGTATCGGGTTCGCCTTTAAAGCCGGATTTGGCAGGGTACTGAAGATTCAGCCTGATAGCAGATTGCTGAAGGGGTATGTTTTGTCCGGATTGTAGATTCATATTAACTCTCCTGATTTTTGATTATTTTTAAAGCGCAGCGTTTATATATGTTCCCCAGGCTTAGTTCAGGACGCTGGATATTCGGTGAGGCGTAAATATGGTGTGACACCATATTTCATCACGCTGAAGTTTCTATACCTGTTGAATTTGAATTTTCATTGCCCGGGTATCTTATGTTCCAGATCCCGTTCCTTCATAAATCGCAAAAGTAACATATATCCGAGGGGCATGCTGTTGATATAAGGCACGGAATACTGGCTTAACCAGCAACCATAGATAAACCCGGATCCTGCAAAAAGGTTCACGCCAGAATTAACATTACTCTGCTTTCTGAAAACGCCCGGCCCCCTTTCTCAGATTCAACAGCTGATAGCGGATCGTTACCCAAAAAAAACCCCGGCATTGCCGGGGTCAGACTCAGCGTCTTTTAGACATTGACGCCGTGCTGGGAAGCAAGCGCTGACAGGCCACCGGCAAAACCCTGGCCGACAGCTTTAAACTTCCACTCAGCGCCATGGCGATACAGTTCACCGAAGACCATTGCGGTTTCAGTTGAGGCGTCTTCAGACAGATCGAAACGGGCAATTTCCGTGCCGTTGTCGTTGTTGTAAACGCGCATGAAGCTGTTGCTCACCATGCCGAAGTTTTGTTTACGAGCTTCTGCATCATAGATGGTAACGGCAAACACCAGTTTTTTGATGTCTGCTGAGACTTTGGTCAGATCAATTTTGACCTGCTCATCGTCGCCGTCGCCTTCACCAGTACGGTTGTCGCCCTGGTGCTCTACTGCGCCATCAGGGCTGGTTTTATTATTGAAGAAAATGAAATGGGCATCTGACAGCACTTTACCGTCTTCACCTACTGCGAATACGGAAGCGTCAAGGTCAAAACCCTGACCATCGGTTACACGGGCATCCCAGCCCAGACCAACCATAGCGACATTCATGGTTGGTGCTTCTTTGGTCAGAGATACGTTGCCGCCTTTTACGAGAGAAACTGCCATTTTTAGCTCCTGCAAACAGTTGAATGAGGCTGAATTAACAGCCCCGGATATGAAAAGTTACTTTTCGATCAGGACGCGTTAATGCCGTACTGAGCACATACAGATGCCAGACCACCAGCATAACCCTGGCCTACTGCGCGGAATTTCCACTCACCATTGTGGCGATACAGCTCGCCAAACAGCATGGCGGTTTCAGTGGACGCATCTTCGGTCAGATCGTAGCGAGCGACTTCAGTCTGGTTATCGTCATTAACCAGACGAATAAACGCACCGGACACCTGACCAAAGCTCTGGCGACGAGCCTGAGCATCGTGGATGGTCACAACGAAGATGATCTTGTCAACTTCAGACGGGACGGCGTCCAGTTTAATTTTCAGCGATTCATCATCACCATCGCCCTCACCGGTGCGGTTATCGCCGGTGTGTGTTACGGAACCGTCGGATGACGTCAGGTTGTTATAGAAGATGAAATCTGAATCGCCGCGCACTTTGCCGTTTGAGGCCAGCAGGAATGCTGAAGCATCCAGGTCAAAGTCCTGACCGTCTGTTGAACGCGCATCCCAGCCAAGGCCCACTAGGACGTTTTTCATTGACGGAGCTGCTTTACTTAGGGAGACGTTCCCGCCTTTGGAAAGAGAAACACTCATAAAATAACCTCTTCGATTAGTAATTGTTCAGGTTAACACTTAAGGGGATTAACTCCCCTTTTCCTCAGATTCAGGTTTGCCCGGGAACATGACGCTTGCGAGAATGCCCAGCGCCAGTACACCCAGTACAACATACAGGCTGGTTGTTGCCGCGATGCTGTAACCATGATGCCAGATGTGATCGGTCGCATTCAGGCCGAGTTTTGCCGCGATGAAGAACAGCAGCACGATAACGGCCTTCTCCAGATGAACCAGGTACTGTTTCAGTGCCTCAAGGACAAAGTACAGAGTACGCAGGCCCAGGATAGCAAACATCATGGCACTATAGACGATAAGCGGTTCACGACTGACGGCAATGATTGCCGGTACCGAGTCAAACGCGAACATTACGTCCGAGAGTTCAACCACAGCCACACACAGGAACAGCGGGGTCGCATACAGCGCCGCTTTTTTACCACGGCCAATGGTGACATCGCTGTTTTCTGGTTTCGCCAGTTCAGCATCCACTTCCTTCTGGTTAAGCAGGAAGGCATGCCCTCTGAGCTTCGGCCAGATAGGGAAGAAGCGTTTAACCATGCGGTAAGCCAGATGCTGGGAGTAATCCTCAATTTCATCATCGTCATCACCGCTTTTAAGCATCATGACCGCTGTCCAGGCAACGATAATAGCGAAGACAACTTCAACATACGGCCCCAGACTCAGCAGGCTCGTACCGATGGCGACAAAGATGCCCCTGAAGACAATGGCACCAATGATCCCCCAGTAGAGAACACGGTGGCGATAACGATCCGGAACGGCGAACCAGGAGAAGATGGCCATCATGACGAACAGGTTATCGACCGACAGCACTTTCTCCAGCGCATAACCCGTGACAAACAGACTGGCAACCTCAGCACCGTGGTGGATATAGAGGAAACCGGCAAATGCCATCGCAACCACAACCCAGAATACGGACCAGAGCGCCGCACTCTTCAGCGAAATAGGCTTGTCAT
Source organism: Enterobacter cloacae complex sp. IR53041 (assembly GCF_049238285.1). Taxonomy (NCBI): domain Bacteria; kingdom Pseudomonadati; phylum Pseudomonadota; class Gammaproteobacteria; order Enterobacterales; family Enterobacteriaceae; genus Enterobacter; species Enterobacter cloacae complex sp. IR53041. The sequence goes on from NZ_JBMKHB010000050.1 coordinate 4,857, forward strand.
CACGGTGCATAAACAGGTCAATAAAGATGGCACCGACTGAAAGCGCAATAAAAACAATGACCGTTTCAGTCGGGAAGCCGATGTGTGTGGAAACCATATTTTACCCTTAGGGATGTGGATCAGAGGCCAAATTCAGCCGGGTCGAAGCCCAACGCGATAGCGATCTCGCGGGAGGCCAGTTTCTCGTCCTGATCGAAGTTACCGTCACTTTTCGCAACGGCAATACCAACACGTAAGGCCAGCTGAGCGGCCTCAGGCTGATCTTTCAGCGCCAGGATGTATTTCATGGTTTCGCCCTTGCCGATTTCAACATCGAAATCGAAGCTTGAAACCAGTTTATTGAAGAACTCAATCACCTCATTGGTATCGAAGACCTTCAGCTCTTCTGAAGAGCGCAGAAAGCCCATCATTTTCTGCTTTTCTTCCGAACTTACGCCGTCACTCGATACGGCAATACGGGCACATACAGCAACGGTGCCCTGCATGAATTTTTTGTTTTTGAAACGGCCAACCTGGCGGGTCAGTTCGTCACGGCCTGAGTTAATGGCACCTTTAACTTTGTCGAAAAAGCTCATACCTGTTTCCTTTGTTGCTGTGTTATTTAGAACCGGCGCTCCAGCGAAATCCCCAGCCAAATGCCCGGTCCATTTCGTCCTGGCCTTTGAAGTACTGGTTAATTCGCTCGACTTTAATTGCGCCGTTTTCGTTTACGAGTCTGGCAATGGCGCACAATGTGCGACGGTTTTCACCTTCGGTCAGGCGGGTCTCAATGGGCGGTTGATCCGGCACATGAATGGTGACCACACCATCAGTCTTGTCCCAGCTGGGAACACCTTCATAAATAAAGGCGTAAATCAGCACTTCGCGGATATGCTTCCATTCACGTCCATTGATATGCAGCCACTCGCCGTCTGATACATCACCCGTCCGGTCATCGCCCTTGAGCTGAACATACGGTTCATCGCGATAATCACCGAATGCATTACCGAGCGCCTGAATGACCGATTTATACCCGTCCTGAAGCTCAACAAAGGCCCCCAGATCCAGGTCGATTCCTTTGGAGCCGAACATGCCTGCAAAGCCTGATTTGCCGCTGCCCCGGTGCCAGTTCAGGTTGATCCGGATTTCACCGAAGTTATCCCGTTTGGTCAGGCTGATTGCAGGCTTCTCTTTTGTCAGCGATACCTTGCTCAGGCTGATTTTTGTCTCAACTGGCGGAGGGGTTACAACCGGAGGAGTCGGGGCTGCGGGAGCCGGTTCGTCGGCAATATTTACGCCGAAATGCTCTGCCAGCGGTTTAAGTCCACCGTTGAACCCCTGCGCAACAAAGCGGAATTTCCAGTCATTATTACGACGGTAAAATTCACCCAGAATTAAGGCTGCTTCCTGACGGCCGCTCAATTCGACACTGCCGCTAACCAGGCCGGTAGCCCCTTGCTCCACGTCGATGGAAAGATTACGAAGACCGGACACCGTCTGCCCACCGTCACAGGTCACGGTGAACGCAATTTTTTGGACATCAGGTTTCAGCCGGTTGAGCGCGACAGTAAAGGTTGAGTACTGGCCTTCACTGACCAGGCTGACGGTACCATCATCGTTACGTGGCTGACCATAGAACACCATGTCCGCATCACCCTGCACCTTCCCGTCGGCATACAGGCGAAACGCCGAAGCATCCACCTGGCCGCCCGAGGTGATCCGGACCCGCAACTCCTGGGCTGGAACGGGGGCATTGCCCCCCGGCGTCAGGTTCATTAGCGGATAACCGCTGAAACGATATCGGAGTGCATATCGTCAATTGTGCGGCCGCGACAGGCATGGCCAAGGGCGGTAAAGTCCCAGTTGCCGTTATTACGGCGCAGCGAAGAAATAACGATCCCGGTATGTGAGCCCTGCTCAGTCAGCTTGTAGCGAGCCAGCTCTTTGCCGGTTTGATCGACAACGCGGCAGAACGCGTTTTCGACGTCATTGAACGACTGACCACGGAAGCTGTTTACCGTAAACGCCAGGTATTCAACGTTTGCAGGCAGTCGGGAGAGGTTGACATTAATCACCTCATCGTCACCGTCACCTTCACCGGTCAGGTTATCGCCACTGTGCACAACAGCGCCGCAGGTGGATTCCAGTTTGCGGAACCAGATGGTGTCAATTGTTTTACCGGTGCTGTCCATTAATACGCAGCCAGCATCGAGATCGATTGAGTCGTTGCCTCCAAACAATCCTCCAAGAAGACCTTTTTTCTTAACCGGATCCCAACCGAGACCGAAATGAAGCTGGCTTAATGCAGATGATTCTTTGCTGAGTGATACCGTCTGGTTCTTAACTAATGAAACCATGTTTTATTCCTTAAAATGGTAATGACCGAGACAATCAAAGGGTTGTTTATTAACTGACGAAGAAAATCATATCATGATGAAGTTCTCTGACAAGGGAAATTTTGGTGGTTTTCTGTAAAAACACAAAAAGAAAATCTTTTCAGGGTGTTAATTTTCTATGTTTAATTTAAATATCAATACTTTATCGGGAATCCAAAAAATAACGACTCACTCCATAACCACAGAAGTTATTAATCATATTATGATTGACATGTAGCTTAGACACTCATAGACTCACTTCTCAATCATAAATTTGCATGGCGTTCCGGATAATTAAAAAAAATGAACAAGAAAATTTGGTTTATGGAAGGTTTATCCTCCCAGCGAGATATTATTCAGGGGGTAAAATCATTTGCACAAAAAAATAATTTTGCCATTACCGTTTTTGCCTCCCACCGTAACGAAAGAAATGAAATCCTTTCCGTTGCCGACTATTCTTTGACTGAACCTGAAGATCCTCAAAAACGTCTTCAGTTTATCCAGGAAACCATTCAGTCCTACGGCATCCACCATATTCATACTGGCCGTAACAGCCAGTGGTTTGAAGAACACCGTTCAGCCATTGAATCGACCGGTGCCACCCTTACTACCGGTGCAACGGGCGTCGACTGGTTAACTCTGGCTGACGAAAAAGTTACTTTTGCTCAGTTTATGGAGCAAAAGGGTCTCCCGGTCGTACCATCCTGGCGGGTGAATACGCTGGCAGAATTAAAAACACACCTCGCGGCCCCGCCGTTCACTGACAGCCCGGTATGCGTGAAGCCGGTGACGGGTATCTATGGCATGGGATTCTGGCGCTTTGATGACAGTGCTTCGCCTATGGCCGTCTTTAATCATCCCGAACATCGTCTGGTCAGTCCGCAACAGTATATTGCAGCAGCATCAGCTGCTGAGTCGTTTAAACCCCTTGTTTTGATGCCGTACCTGCCAGGCCCGGAATTTTCCGTCGATATCCTCGCGGATAAGGGCGAAATACTCGCAGCCGTGGGACGCCGTAAGGAAGGGGTTATCCAGTATCTGGTAAACGAAGGAAGCGCCTGGGAACTGGCGTGTGACTGCGCCAGGGTTATGAAGGCCGACGGGCTGGTGAATGTTCAGACGCGAAACGATGTGAATGGCAACCCGGTGCTGCTTGAAACCAACATGCGTCCGTCAGGGGGGGTGGGTTATACCCTTCACAGCGGGGTGAACCTTCCTGGGTTATTTGCTGCCTTTAAGCTCGGTCTGATGTCTGAAGATATGGTGCGCCAGAGCGCTAAAAACACCTTTTCTCCGGTTGCGGTGAGATCCATTACGGATGTAATTGCATACCCGGAATCACTCTCTAACCTTCTGAATTAAGGCGTATTTATGTCTGATATCCTCGAAGATATGATTTATCGCCGTACCCTCTCATGCGGTACGATTCAGGTAACCCGCGACCAGGGTGAAGTTTCGCTCGATGACCTGTTTGACATCGCTGAAAGACGTAACCCGAAACGCGCCTTTCTGTTTGTCAGCAAAGTACTCGGCAGGCACATTCCCGTGCCACCCTCAGTCATGCGGCAGGCCTACAGACAGCTTGCCAGCCAGTTCCCCTCGACACTGACAGGACCCGTACTGTTTATCGGTATGGCTGAAACCGCCGTTGGGCTTGGGGCCGGTGTATTTGATGAAGTGCGCCACCAGCATCCTGAATCTGTCTATCTGACCTCTACCCGTCACCCGGTTGATGGCACGTTGCTTTGCGAGTTCAAGGAAGAACACAGCCACGCCACCGATCATCTGATCTATCTGCCAGATGATGAAGAGAAAAGACGTCGTGTTACCAACGCACGAACGCTGGTTTTGATTGATGACGAGGCAACCACCGGTAATACCTTTATTAACCTGCTTTCTGCCCTGCGTAATACCGGCAAGCTTCAACATATTGAACAGGTTATAGCCGTTACGCTTACCGACTGGAGTGGCAAAGCCTTGTCCGAGCGCAGCACCTTACCAGTCACTTCGGTTTCTCTTGTAAGCGGTAAGTGGGGATGGACCCCATTACCTGATGCACCTGTCCCGGACATGCCGAAAGTCAACGTAACTTCACGAGGAGAATGGGACATCCAGGGAAAACAGTCCTGGGGCCGACTGGGGATGCTCGCACCTGCGGCCGATCTCGGCCATGAGGTCTCCGTCCACAAGGGGGAACGTATTCTGGTTCTCGGGACCGGGGAATTCGTCTGGGAGCCGTTCCTGCTTGCTGAACGGCTCGAAGCTGCCGGAGCACAGGCATTTTATGGATCGACCACCCGCTCCCCTATCGCCGTTGGTTATGCCATTGAGTCCGCCATTTCCTTTACGGATAACTACGGGCTGGGCATCCCCAATTTTGTCTATAACGTCGCCCACCAGCAGTTTGACCGCATTCTTGTGTGTACTGAGACACCCGCAGAAAGTATTGACACGCAGCTTCTTAAAGCGCTGGCTGAGGTTGCGGCCGTCGTGGAGATTGTTACCTATGAATAAACCCGTTGTTCTGAGCGACCTTGACGACACGCTCTTTCAGACCCGTCGTAAAATGGTGGACGAGCTGGCCCTGGAGCCATTCCGTACCGGTGCCGTTGATCGCACCCTGAATCCACGAAGCTTTATGACGGAAGAACAGTCCATGTTAGTGGACTGGCTTCTGGAGCAGGCTGAACTCATTCCCGTTACCGCACGGGGAACTGAAGAAATCAGCCGCGTACGGATCCCTTTCCACTCCTGGGCAATCACCACGCACGGGGCCGTCATTCTCACGCCTGAAGGCAACCCCGACGAGGAGTGGAAGGCCCATATGCTCGGCCAGCTGGCTCCCTATCAGGAAAAGCTGACATCGATGCAGCGTCTGATCACTGAAATGATGGACGCAAAAGGGATTAATGCCTGGGCAAGACTGAACTTCGAATACGGTGAAACGGCGGTTTATATGGTGATGAAACACCGCGACAGCACCCGCCTTGACGAGCTCAATGCCATTGCAGATGAGATAGAAACGGTGTTTCCGACCGAGGGCTTCTATATCCACCGCAACAGTAATAACGTGGCCTGGCTTCCCACCCCGGTTGAGAAAGGGCTGGCCGTCAGCTGGCTGCTTGAAAAACTTCGGGCTGAACGCGGCGTTTTCCCCGTAATTGGTCTGGGCGACAGCCTGAGCGATCATCGTTTTATGAAACTGTGCAGCTGGTTTGGCATCCCGCGTCAGAGTCAGTTTGCAGATGCCATTTCACAGCGAATTTTTGGAGAAAATGAAAATGCAGCCACATGAAACATTTACCGGCTCATACCAGCCCGGTGACGTGGAATTTCTTCTAAAGCCGGTTGTCATTGAGATGACGCCGGTTGATCAAAAAGAAGAGCTGATTCAGTCCGGGAAGAAACATTATTCAGACATGCTCAGCCAGGAGCCAGCACCAACACAATGGCATCTTGATTTGTTTCACCGGGCGCTGGATCGGGGCGCAGAGAGGCTTGCAAAAGAAGTCACACAGCTCGCTATTGCTCTGGCCGAACGCTTCGGTGATGAGCCCATTGTACTGGCCAGTCTTGTCAGGGCTGGCGTGCCGCTCGGCGTTATGCTGCACCAGGCCCTGCGTGACATGGGGAAAACCTCATGGCATTACGGTATCAGCATCATCCGGGATCGTGGAATTGACGGTGCAGCCCTCGACGTCATTGAAGAGCGGCATGGTACCAGCGGTATTGTCTTTGTTGACGGATGGACAGGTAAAGGCGCAATTACCGGAGAGCTTGTACGCGCACTGAAAGATCGCCCGGGCTATCCTGAGCAGCCGCGACTGGTTGTCCTGGCCGATCCCTGTCGCTGCTCCTGGCTTGCAGCCAGTGATGATGACTGGCTCATTCCTTTTGGCATCATGGGTGCGCCGGTGTCAGGCCTTATCTCCCGGTCAGTATGGTCCTCTGAAGGATTACATGGGTGCATGGTTTGCGAGCATCTCAGTGAATTCGAATGCAGCCGGATGCTTGTCGATACCGTCGCTCATTTCCGTAAGAAGTTAACACCGACATCCCTCGCTCCCCTGAGCTGGAATACGGAGTCAGCCCGGACCTTGTGGCAGACAAGTCGCGACGTTATCGCGTTCCTGGCCGATGAATTTAAAGTGGACAGCGTCAATCGTATTAAACCCGGTATTGCTGAAGCAACCCGGGCTGTATTACGTCGGGTACCGGACCATGTATTTGTGCGTTCTATTGACGACCCGGACGTTGCCTTGCTTGTAGGGCTTGCTCGTGAAAAGGGAATAGTTGTTACAGAAATGGGGGGAACCCTCGGCCAGTATCGGGCTGTAACCATTATCAAGAAGGTACTCTGATGAAAAATCGTCTTTCTCCCTGGAATCTGGGAGCCACGCTATACATGCCTGCAACACGGGAAGATATTGCTGATGCCGTCCTGCATGGGAAAATCCCGGGTTTGCGCTCTCTGGTAATTTGCCTGGAGGATGCTGTCAGTGAAGCAGACATCCCCGTCGCCCTAAAAAATCTGGAGCACCTGCTGCACGAGCTCAGTAACAGCATGCGTAGCCTGGGTAAAAATGACTGGCCTCTGGTGTTCATTCGCCCCCGGCATGCCGAAATGGGCAGATGGTTAAAAGCGCATTATGATCTTTCCGCTGTCGACGGGTTTGTGTTGCCGAAATTTACCCTCAGTTCGTTAGCTGAATGGTGGGATATCATGGGCGGGACTCACCTGTGCATGATGCCAACGCTGGAAACAGAAGACGTCTTTGACGTGGTTCAGATGCGCGAGCTGGCCACCCATCTGGTGGAACATCCCTGCCACGACCGCATTATTGCGCTTCGAATCGGCGGCAACGATCTTATGAACGTTGTGTCGCTTCGCCGTCCCCGGGACCTGACGCTGTATGACAGCCCGATGGGCTACGTCATCAAAATGCTCGTTTCGGTCTTCGGCCCGCGTGATTTTGCCCTGACCGCGCCCGTATGTGAGCATATTGACGATCATGCCGTTATGGCCAGAGAGCTGGCTCTTGATATGGCACATGGGCTTGTTGGGAAAACGGCCATTCACCCGGGTCAGATAGAGGTCATTCAAAACGCGCTGATGGTCACTCAGGGTGAGCATTCTGACGCTCTGCGGATCCTGAACTCTACCCAGGCCGTGTTTAAGTCGCAGGGAGCAATGTGTGAACCCGCCACACATCGCCGCTGGGCGGCTGGCATTCTGGACAGAGCTCGTTTTTATGGGTTACAGAACGAGCAAAGCGCTGATGGAATCAGATTACTTACCGTGACCCAGCATCATTAAGGAAATCATAATGGGGTTCAGGTTCAGAAAGTCGATCAACATTATTCCTGGTGTTCGCCTCAACCTGAGTAACGGTGCACCGAGCCTGAGTGTCGGGACGAGAGGTGCTTCCGTTTCTTTTGGAAGCCGGGGGACCTATGCCAATCTGGGCTTGCCCGGTACCGGGCTGAGTTACCGTACCCGGCTTGACCGGGCCGCGCGTTCCGGAGGTGGGAACCGGACGGCTACCGACCCGGGGCTCAGACAGGCGCTTGAGCAGGAAGCCGCTGATCTCATGTCAGCGGTGACCGCAATCCGTAATATTCACGAGCTGACGCCGGATCCCAAAACAGGCATCAGCTGGGCAGAGCTGGAAGCAGTATACCTGCATAACAGAACGTCGCCTTTTCAGGTTCCGGCACCGGTGCGTCCAGAAAAGCCAGACTACCTTGCATTGCCGGAAAAGCCTGCCGAGAGCGAAGGCATTAGTTTTCTGGGTAAATGGTTTGAATCGGAATCAGCTAAAGCTGAGCGCCACGCCGAAAACCTTCGCAGGTGGCAGCAGGAGCTGATTGATGTGGAGCGTGAGAATACCCTTCGACAGCACCGGTACCAGCAACAACGGACGGCTTGGGCCGAACAGTATGCAAACTGGAAGTTTGAGGCTGAAGAACATGAAAAACGGCTCGCCACGGCTCAGGCAGATGCCCGGCAGCAGTTCCGCACAGACGCCGCGTTTTTCGAATCATACCTGGCGGGTGTGCTGGCAGAAACTGAATGGCCGCGTGAAACGCTTGTTGCATTTGAAGTAAAGCCGGAGCTATCAGCAGTCCTGCTGGACGTTGATTTAGCTGAGATTGAAGATTTCCCTGATAAGATTTACGGCGTTAATGCCCGGGGCACGGAGCTGACGGAAAAAGCCATGACGCAAAAAGCCGTACGCGAAAACTATGCCCGCCACGTCCATGGCTGCTTGTTCCGCCTGGTCGGTATCGTTTTACATACGCTACCGTTCGACAACGTGATTGTGTCAGGCTTTACGCAACGGGTCAGTAAACGGACCGGCTATCTGGAGGATGAGTATATCCTGTCCTGCAAATGCACTCGTAGCCAGATGTCGTCAGTAAATTTTGCAGGCATAGAACACATTGATCCGGTTGAAGCGTTAGGCGATGACCCGGTTATTCGAAAGATGAGCAGTACCTTCATTTTTCAGCCTATTGAACCACTAACCCTTTAAGCAGGCTAAATCTTACGATGCAATTAAATACCAGACAGGCCCGGATTTTTAAGCTTGCCAACTTACTGGGCACCGGCAAGCCCGTTTCCGCTGCCGACATTATAACCAGTCTGGAATGCTCAGAGCCGACATTAACCCGGGCCCTCAAAGAGCTACGCGAGTCATATTCTGCGGAGATCAAATACAGCAAGGCAGGTCATTCCTACCATCTCGTTAATCCGGGCCAGCTGGATAAAAAGACCCTTCGCCGGATGAATGAAGCGCTCGCACAGAATGCTGAACTGAAAACCGGTGAGTCTACAGGGAAGGTCGTACTCGATAAGGATAAAAAAACAGCCGTGTCATTATCGCTACGCATGCGGATCTTAAGAAAAATTGACCGTCTGGCTGCGCTGAGTGGCTCGACCCGAAGTGAAGCCGTAGAGAAGCTGGCTCTGCACTCCGTTGATGAACTGATAAAGGAATACAGCGCTAAAAAGTCCTGACGCTAAATCTCAGACCGGGGTGAAAACTCCGGTTTTGTCATATTTCACCTCTGTATTGGCGTGACGTAGTTTTGGTCTATTCTCCTCCCGCAATGTCAGCAGCGCCTTACTGCCTACAAAAGCTGGTGTCTTGACATCCTCTTGTGCTACACATCAATCTTTGGGCGATTTACACTCCATTCATGCAGATCTGTGATGTATGATGATTTTCATACATAAGACAGTTTATTTTTGCCGGAGTTTTTTTCAGTAACCTTATATTCCAGTCCAGTCTGAGCTATTTTCTGTTGATAAGGGGCCATTCACATGTCGGTAATTCAATGGTGGTTAACTTATTTCTATAATGCCGCTTCTGAATATTTAATCTCCACCCGACAGATGTCGTGCCGTTTTATCAAATCAACAAACCCTGGCCTCTTCCTGAAACTACTCTCCTCTTCCGATCTCTTAAGAAGGAATTACATTTGAGACGCTTACCCGTATATCTGCTACTCGACACGTCCGGCTCTATGCACGGAGAGCCTATCGAAGCGGTTAAAAATGGCGTTCAGACGCTGCTTACCACGCTGAAACAGGATCCGTATGCACTCGAAACGGCTCACGTGTCAGTGATCACCTTTGATTCTATAGCCCGACAGGCAGTCCCCCTGACAGACCTCCTGAGTTTCCAGATGCCAGCACTAACAGCCAGCGGCACCACGTCTCTTGGCGAAGCGCTTTCCCTCACGGCCAGCTCCATTGCCAAAGAAGTACAGAAAACGACGGCTGACACTAAAGGTGACTGGCGTCCCCTTGTATTCCTGATGACGGATGGAAGTCCGAATGATGACTGGCGCAAAGGCCTGAATGACTTTAAAGCGGCCAGAACCGGCGTTGTTGTGGCATGTGCAGCCGGGCATGATGCCGATACCAGCGTCCTCAAAGAAATCACTGAAATCGTGGTTCAGCTCGATACAGCTGACAGTTCGACGATCAAAGCCTTCTTTAAATGGGTCAGTGCGAGCATTTCGGTAGGCAGTCAGAAAGTGGAGTCCAGCAAAAAAGAAGTGATCGGTCTTGAAGACCTGCCACCGCCGCCGTCAGAAGTAAATGTGGTCTTATAATTTTATTGATTAAGGGGATGTCATGTCTGTCAGTCTGAGCAAAGGCCAGGGCGTAAGCCTGAAAAAAAATGAATACGATCTCTCGTCCGTTACTATCGGCCTCGGTTGGGATATTAATGAGGAAAAAAAAGGTTTCCTCGGCGGGATCTTTGGTAAAAAAGAAGAAGAATACGACCTTGATGTGATCGCTTTCCTGTGTAATTCAGCCGGAAAGGTGACCGATCTCGGCAATGTGGAAAATGGTAAACCAACGCTTGTGAATGGCGATATCATCTTTTTCAACAGCCTTCGCCATAAGTCAGGCAATATCTGGCTGACGGGCGATAACCGAACCGGAGCCGGTGACGGTGACGATGAGCAAATTATTGTGCGCCTGAATTCCCTTGACGCTCAGTACGAGAAAATTGTGTTCATCGTTCAGATCTACAATGGTGAAAAGCTCCAGCAGCACTTTGGAAAAGTTCAGAATGCCTTCATCCGGGCAGTAGATGCCCGTAATATTGAAATGGCACGATTCGATCTTTCTGGCGGACCCGCCTTCGCCAGCCAGCGCTCCATGGTTTTTGCCGAGCTGATACGCGAGGCTACAGGCTGGAAACTCAGGGCAATTGGTGAGCCTTCAGAATCAGATTCGTTTGTCTCGCACCTGAGGAATTATATGTGATGCGCCGCCTGCCTGTTTACCTTGTTATCGACACATCCGGCTCGATGCGCGGTGAGTCCATCCATTCCGTTAACGTTGGAATTCAGGCGATGCTTAGCGCTCTTCGCCAGGATCCCTACGCCCTCGAAAGCGTTCATATCTCCATTATCACCTATGACAATGGGGCGCGTGAGTTCATTCCTCTCACGCCGCTGGAAGACTTCCAGTTTTCTGACATCGTTGTGCCAAGCGCAGGCGGGACGTTCACCGGTGCTGCCCTTGAATGTCTGATGCAGTGTGTTGAACGGGATGTACGTCGCTCAGATGGTGATACAAAAGGAGACTGGCGTCCTCTGGTATTCCTGATGACTGATGGAACCCCTTCTGATGCCCTGGCGTACGGTGAAGCGGTAAAAGCGATTCGCGGCCGGGGATTCGGATCCATCATTGCCTGCGCCGTTGGTCCTAAAGCAGGCCATGAGCACTTAAAACAGCTCACCGATAAGGTTGTGTCTCTGGAGACGCTAGATTCAACCGCGTTTGCAGGTTTCTTTAAATGGGTATCAGCGAGCGTGTCTTCCGGCAGCACAAGCGCGGGGATCAATAACGGAACTGATACCCTTCCCCCTCCTCCACCAGAAATCCAGCTGGTGCTCTGACAGACAGAAAGGTGCTGCTTTCCGGGCAGCACCTTTCTGTACAGCAACGTTTTCTGCTGGCCGTACCAGCCGTACGAGGAAAATTATGAGACGCCTTCCCGTGTTTTTTGTCCTGGACTGTTCAGAGTCCATGATTGGTGAAAACCTGAAAAAAATGACTGATGGTCTGCAAATGATCGTCGGAGATTTAAGAAAGGATCCACACGCACTTGAAACAGCCTGGGTTTCGGTAATCGCATTTGCCGGTGTAGCCCGTACGATTGTACCTCTTCACGAAATTGCCTCGTTCTACCCTCCCCGCCTTCCCGTTGGCGGCGGTACGAGCCTTGGGGCCGCATTGCGTGAGCTGACCGTACAAATTGATACCCAGGTCAGAAAAACCACTCATGAGGCTAAAGGCGACTGGAAACCCGTCGTGTATCTCCTTACCGACGGACGTCCGACTGACGACACAACCGCAGAAGTGAAGCGCTGGAAGGATCACTACGCGAGTAAAGTGAATCTCATTGCCGTTGGCCTGGGGCCGTCAGCGGACCTGAATACCCTGCGGCAACTGACAGAGAATGTCATGCTGTTCACCGAGTCTCAGGAAGGGGACTTTACCCGCTTCATCAAATGGATCACAGCCTCGGTTACGGCGCACAGCCGCAGCGTCGGAGACGACAAACAACCTGAGCTCAGCCAGACTGAATACATAGTCCGGCTGGCCAAGGACGAGCCAGTAAAAGCGTACGACGAAAACTGCGTTACGCTTACCGGCCGTTGCAGCAAGACCCGTCGTCCGTATCTGATGAAGTATGAACGGCCACCAGCAAGGATTTCCGGGCTCGATTTCAGCCTGAACCTGAACAGCTTTAATATTGCCGGATGCTATCCCATCGATGAGGACTATTTTGCATGGTCAGATGCCACCGCTACCGGTTTGCAGGTAAACACCAGCGAACTGCATGGCGTACCGGGTTGCCCTCACTGCGGTAATGCCAGTGCGTTTGCCCTGTGCTCATGCGGAAAATTGCTGTGCATTGACGGCCCGGATGACGTGATCTGCCCGTGGTGTGAAACAGGCCTGTCATTCAGCAATGATGGCGGAAACACTAACTTCGACGTAAACAGAGGGAGAGGTTGATGTCGCAAAATGCTTTACTTGAAGAGAAGATTATCCGCTTAGTGCTGTCTGAGCTGGGCCACCCTGTAGAAGGTGAGCGGCTTTTTCTTCTATCGCACGACCCTTCCCTTACTGAAGAGATTATGCGGCTTAAAGAGCGGATTGAGAGCCTTGCACAGGGTTTATCTGCGCGGGTTAGCGAAGGTTATAACGACGCAGAGATCGCCCCCTCGTCAGCATCCAGCCTTTTCGATCAGCAACAAACGGTCGTAAGTGATGCAGATAACCCGGGCATTGACGCTACCGATACACCATTACTGCAACCCCTGCCAGAAAATGAACCTCATCCTCCGTTCTGGAAGCTGATGCCTTATTACGAATTTGATAAACCAGCACAGAGGGAAGACGAAAACCTGTCTTCCCTGGTATTAAAACCCGGGCAGATACCGACAGGCCAGCAGCGGGCCGGATTAGCTGTGCCACCTGCCGTTCCCCCGAGAGCTAAAATAGTTATTCCCAACGCCCGCGCAGGCGAACGTTTCTCTTCGCCGGTTGCTATAGTTCTGGATGAGGGCCAGCAGGCTACTGTCAGGGACGTTGTCTTTCCCAGGAACATTGGCCTGACCTTTGACAAAGAGCATAAGTTGCTGACAGGTACACCCACCGAAAGCGGCGATATAGAGCTTTCAGTACTCTGGTCATGCGCTTCGCACGACGAATGCGAAACAAAACAGCTTTTTATAGTCAATCCCGATCCGAGAAGCCTGTGGAAGGTGGTAGAGCCACCAGCAGGCGCTTCCTACCCTAAGTCCCATCTGGACGCTGCTGGCCTGGTCAGGGGTGACATACGTATTGCTGCCGCCAGTCGCCGGGGACGATCTCATGAGCATGCCGGGAGCTTCAGAGATGACGACTTCTATATCAACCACTGCCAGGAAACAGGATGGTCTGTCATGCTGGTCGCAGACGGGGCCGGTAGTGCGGTAAATTCCCGGGAAGGCTCCCGGATTGCAGTCCAAACGGCTGGCGATTACCTTTTCAATCAGCTCAGTGGTTTGAAAGGCGTCCATCTAAAGCAGCACATCACGGCGTGGGAAGGGAGCGATCAGCAGGCAACCATAAACGCCATGCTTCATCATTTTAAACAGGCAGCTACGCTCGCGGTCAACAGTATCCAGAACGAAGCCATTTGTGCAGAACAACCTGTGAAATCCTATTCAACAACCCTACTGGCAACTGTAGCGCTACGAACTGATAATGAGCTGTTTGCGGCTGCATTCTGGCTTGGTGATGGTGCGATAGGTGCATACAGCCCTTCCGGTAAAGTCAGGATACTGGGAAATCCCGATAGCGGAGAATACGCAGGACAAACCCGCTTTCTTGACCAGAGCATTATCGCAGACCCCTCGTTTAGCGGCCGCATCAGCGTGGGTAAATGGAATGATGTATCTCACTTGATCCTCATGACAGATGGCGTATCAGACCCTCTGTTTGAGACAGATAACGGGCTTCGCAGTGACGAAAAATGGACCCGTCTCCTTGATGAGCTCATCCCTGTCCTTACAGACGCCAGTATTGCGCCTGAGAGGTTAGGCGACTGGCTTAACTTTTTCTCCACAGGGAACCACGATGACCGCACTATTGCGGTGTTGTGGTAAGGCATACGCTTCTTCGGTGATCAATATGGCAAATATTGTTACGTGCAAAACAAAGGACGGCGAAACAGTCCAGTATGTTGACGAGGTAATTGGTTCGGGCTCGATGAAGGATGTTTACTTCTCGCCTGATAAATCATACGTCGTCGCTTTTTATCATAAACCGCAGAACGAGCAGGCCCGGGATCGGATTGATATGATCACCGGACGCTACAGGCAAAACATTTTTGGCCAGTCCGGAGGTGAATACTGGAAGGACCTGTTTTGCTGGCCGACCCACGTTGTTGAGCATGGGGATAAAATCGGCATCGTGGTTCCAACCTACAAAAGCTACTTTTTCTTTAAATACGGCTCTAAAAACGATGATTTTCTTGGCATAAAAGGCCGTGAAAAGGAAGGCAAATGGTTTGCCAGCGCCAGCAACCAGAATAAATTTCTCGACCCACGTGAACGAGGCAATACGCTTACCTATCTCAAGGTCTGTCTGCTGCTAACAAGAGCCGTCAGAAGGATGCATGCGGCAGGTCTCTGTCACAGCGATCTAAGCTATAAAAACGTGCTTATCGATCCAGAAATGGGACATGCCTGCATCATTGACGTAGACGGCCTGGTTGTCCCTGGAAAGTATCCTCCCGACGTCGTGGGCACCCCGGATTTTATCGCTCCGGAAGTGGTGAAAACCAGCCATCTTTCCAAAGAGGATCCGAACCGCGTATTGCCAAGCATTTCTACTGACCGTCATGCGCTGTCGGTGCTTATCTACATGTATCTGTTCTTCCGTCATCCGCTACGTGGCGGAAAAATACATGACATGTCGGATGAAGTACGTGATGAGACCTTATCTATGGGTGAGAAGGCACTCTTCATTGAACATCCGACAGACAAAAGCAATGCAGTCAAAGTCAGTCAGCTATCCTCCTTTTCACTGCCCTGGGCTGACCCGGAGAAAATTCCTTACACCATCATGGGCCCTTATCTGACGCCTTTGTTTGAACGCGCCTTTATTGATGGCTTACACGATGCCACTAAACGCCCGACCGCCGATGAGTGGGAAAGTGCCCTGGTTAAAACAGTCGATCTGATACAGCCCTGCCAGAACAAGGCGTGTGAACAGAAATGGTACGTTTTCTCAGGTAAGACAAAGCCGGTTTGTCCCTACTGCGGTACGCCATACAGGGGTAAATTACCGGTTCTAAATTTATATTCATCCCGAAAGGAAGGCAGTTATCGTCCTGACGATCACCGGTTGATGGTGTGGAGCGGGCAGTCAATCTATGCGTGGCATGTGAATCGCCTCATTGCGCCAAATGAGCGCACAACCGATGCACAAAGGAAACGAGTTGGGTATTTTGTTTTCCATAACGATCAGTGGTGGTTAGTAAATGAAGGCATAAATGGGCTTATGTCATTACCGGATAAACGACAGATTGCCATTGGTGAAAAAATTGAACTGACGAATAACGCTCAGTTTGTTCTGTCAAAGGAGGAAGGCGGCAGGCTAGTCGTCGTTCAGTTAGTAGAAAACTAACGTGAAGTGGTTTACTGAATTTGGCCACCTGAACAGAGGTGATATGCTCACCTCAGAACAACACAGGTGTCATAATGAAAAAAAGAAATTTCAGCGCAGAGTTTAAACGCGAATCCGCTCAACTGGTCGTTGACCAGAACTACACCGTGGCAGATGCAGCCAGCGCTATGGATGTCGGCCTTTCCACAATGACGCGATGGGTGAAACAATTACGTGATGAACGGCAGGGCAAAACACCAAAAGCCTCCCCCATTACCCCGGAACAAATTGAAATCCGTGAGCTCAGGAAAAAGCTACAACGTATTGAAATGGAAAATGAAATATTAAAAAAGGCTACTGTAGATTCAATCTGTCAATGCAACACCCCTTTCAATTATCTCTTTCGGTGTTTTGAACTTCAGTGTCTTTCTCGGTCTGTTGTTTAGCTGAGCA
>NZ_JBMKHB010000051.1:0-21047 GCF_049238285.1 Enterobacter cloacae complex sp. IR53041
AAGCAGGTATGCCTGAAAGCGTGCGTATTGCCTGAAAACACAACCCGCTACGGGGGAGACTTACCCGAAATCTGATTTATTCAACAAAGCCGCGCAATTTATAAAAATCATAATTCACTAATGCGGTAACGGTAATTAATAAAATAATAACCTGAATTTTTCATAAAGTTAGTATTTAATTCTAATGCGCCGAACTTTTGCTTTACCTTTTCGGTTTTCAGCGTTGCTTAATTGTTACTAAAAGCGAGTTGTTTTAAAAGTATTCAAATGCTAAGTTAATGAAATTAATTATAAAATTTTGCTTACGGTTAAGCCTTTCGTCGTATTGGTTTTTTCAGGGCTGGCGGGGCGCTGTCTTGTTTGTCCTTTAAGATTTAGTTATTCTTCGCGCGCTAAGCGTCCATTCGATAATTTCGATGAATATATCCCCTGCTTGCCCTCCTCTGGCCTGGCGACATGGTGTACGCTCCTGGCAACGCTGAACTCAGAATATTTATCCAGTCACTCTATTTTTTAAGAGCAGTAAACCTATGACTACAATAAAGAACCGTCGTTTACGTCCGCGTGCGCATCGCTTTGCTCTTGAGTCTCGCCAGCTTTTTGATGGAGCCGCTCTGGCTGAAACCGCCATCCATGAGGCATCGGCAAGCGATCTGGTGCACCATGAAAGCGCCACCGAACCCGCGAAGGCGCTGGATATTCCCCACGCCGCCACAGCCGACGCCGCAAGCGAAAAACCGGGCAGCGCCGCCAGCGAAGTCTATGTAATAGACCAGCATATCTCCGGCTGGCAGTCGCTGGTGGACCAGGTGCCGCAGGGCAGCCAGGTGGTGATTATCGATGAAAACAGCTCGGGTCTGAGCCAGCTTGCCGACGCGCTGAAAGGCGAAACCAATATTTCCGCCATTCATATTCTGAGCCACGGCGCGTCCGACACCATTACGCTTGGCACCGATGTGCTGACGGCGGACAACCTCTCGGCGTGGTCTTCACAGCTCAGCGCTATCGGCGCAAGCCTTAGCGACAGCGGCGACATCCTGCTTTACGGCTGCGACGTCTCCGCCCAGGATAACGCCTTTATCACCCGCTTCGCCGAAGTGACTCAGGCGGACGTGGCGGCCTCCAGCGACATGACCGGCAGCGCGGCGCTTTCCGGCGACTGGGTGCTGGAAAACCATACCGGCAGCATTGAAGCGAAAACCTTCGCCTTTGATTACGACGGTCTGCTGGCCGGGCCGGAAGTCACCGCGCCGGAAAAAGGCATCACCGTCGCCGAGCCGAGCAGCCTTAACGCCGCAGGCGCCGATACCGCCACGCTCAGCGGCTGGCAGGTCAGCACCACGGACGCCAGCGAAACCGTCACCGTCACGGTGAGCCTGAGCAACAGCGCCATCGGCAAACTCAGCGACAGCCAGACCAGCAACGCTTCGCTGACCATGACCGGCACTGCCAGCGAAGCGCAGGCCTGGCTTAACAGCATCACCTTTACCTCCGCTGACGTCGAGCTTGGCAACACCGCCGCCAGCGGCAAGCTGGACGTCACGGTGCGCGACAGCGCGGGCGTCAGCACCAGCAAATCCATCGATGTGACCGTGACCCCGTCGAACGACCCGGTAAGCGTGGCCGACGCCACCCAGAACGTGCCGGAGATCGAATCGGGCGGCAGCGTCATCACCACCGTGACCCTTAACGCCATCGATGCGGAAGTAACGGCGGGCACCCAGCAGCCCGTGCAGATTGTCTATGGTCTGACCGACCTGCCGCAGTATGGCTATCTGACGCTGAACGGCGACCGGATGGGCGTCGGCTCTATCTTTACCCAGCAGGATTTGATCGACGGCAAGGTGAAGTATGTCCACACCGCCACGGGCGCAGACCAGAACGCCGCCGACGGCTTTACGGCGGTCATCAACGACGGCGCGACGCCGAAGGCGCAGTCCGATACCGTCCACGTCACGCTGAACATTACCCCGCAGAACCAGGCGCCGACCCTTAGCGGCAGCGGCGTGGTCTTTGAAGGCCAGCCCAACAATGCGGTCAACACCGGCAACGTCGGCCAGTATATAGAGGCGGACGGCGGCGGCGATCCGGGCGACACAACGCTGACTCTCACCATTACCGCCCTGCCGACCCACGGCACGCTCTGGTTTAACGGCGTCGCCGTCACCGTCGGCCAGACCTTTGACTATGCCGATCGCAATCTGCTGACCTATGCTAACGACGGCAGTGAAAACCAGGGCACCGACAGCTTTGGCGTACGCGTCACCGACCAGGGCGGCGGCACCGGCGTGCCGGCCAGCACCGACGGCACCATTACCCTGACCGTGCGCCCGGTGGATGACGACCCGACTCTGGACAACGTAACGCTGCACGCGCAGGTGGACGATCTGGCGAATGCCGTCACCCTTACGTCTGCGATGATCGGCGCAAGCGACGTGGATTCCACCGATAACCACCTCAGCTTTATCGTTGACGACAGCAAGCTCACCCACGGTTACCTGACGCTGGACGGCTACCGCCTGCAAAACGGCGGCACCTTCACCATGCAGGATATCGTCGACGGCAAAGTGCAGTACGTGCAGTACGCCAGCGCCAGCGCGTCGGGTGACACCGACAGCTTCAACTTTGTGGTGGTGGACAACACCGCTGCGCTGCGCTGGAACGCCGACGGCACGACCTACAGCCGCATCGGCGGGGTGTACACGCCGGGCACCGAAACGCTGACCAGCTTTACCTTTACCATCGGCCTTGCGGTGGTCACGGGCGGCGGTCCCGGCACGATCCCGGATCGCGTCACCACCATCACCAACCGCGACTCCACCTGGGCGGGCGTGGACTTCACCTCCGGCAACGCCCGCGGCGAAGTAGAAGAAGGCGGCACCCTCGTGCTGAACGGCACCAGCGGCGACTTCTCAAGCGTGCCGGGCCTGAGCTACACCGCCACGGGCGTGGACGCCTCGCAGGTGGTCTATACCTTCCTCGGTTTCTCGAACGGCGCAAGAGGCGGCGAGCTGCAAAAAAATGTCGGCGGCAGCTGGGTGACGCTCGGCGAATATGCCACCTTTACGCAGGCCGACCTCGACAGCGGCAATATTCGCTTCCAGCACGACGGCGGAGAGACCTTTGTCTACGCCGCGGCGTTCTCTGTCTCGGCGGGTCTGACCACGCTCGATGCCAACGGCAACCCGGTGACCGATATCTGGACGCCGACGCTGAACATCTACGTCACGCCAGTGAACGATCTGCCGGTGGTGACCGGCTCCTCCTCCTCCGTCATCGCCGAAGGCGAAACCGCTTACCTGACCACCGGCCAGATAGCGATAAGCGACCCGGACGACGCCAACAGCGGCAACGGGCTGGAAGAGAGCGCGACGATCAAAGACGGCAGCGCCAGCGCCAACAATTACGCCTATAACAACGACGCGACCGGCGCCAACGCCCTGACGTTCACCATCAAAACGCTGCCGGACGGCTGCACGCTGCAATACTACAACGGCTCGCAGTGGGTTGACGTTACCGTCGGCCAGACGCTCAACGCCTCGCTGCTTACCGCCAGCGCCTCGACCACCGGGCTGCGCTTCGTCAGCGACGGCTCGGAAGTGCGCTCCACCACCTTTACCGTATCGGCCACCGACCGCTGGGGCGCCACCTCCGCCAGCGACGCGACGGTGAAAATCCAGATAACTAACGTCAACGACGCGCCGCAGATCGCCAAAGACCCGACCCAGGCCGACCCGACGGTGACCGCAGGCTCGCCGAACCTGATTGGCGGCACGCCAGTCAACAACCCGCTGTACGTCACCGAAGGAAGCTATGGCCAGATAACCAGCGCCATGCTGCAAGCCTACGATTCCGACAGCAGCTCAATGCAGCTGCAGTACACCATCACCGGCGCGCCGACCCACGGCACCCTGGCCTATTCCAAAGATGGTGTGAACTTCAGCCCCATCGGCAAAGGCTCCTCCTTCACCCAGCAGGATGTGGCGAACGGGTACATTTACTACCTGAACGACGGCACCGAAGGCAGCGGCAACAGCGAACCCGCCACCCCGGACGATAAGTTCACCTTCACGATTTCTGACGGCGACAAAGAGCAGACCGGCAACGCGTTCTGGATCTACACCCGCCCGACCGACGACGCGCCGGAAGTGACCGCGCCGTCGGGCATCAAGAACATCGCCAGCGCCACGGCGACGAGCAACGCCCTGCCGGGCTTCTCGGTCAAAGATGGGGATCTGACAGACGGCGTGACCGATGGCGAGAGCGATTATTTGCAGGTGACCGTGCGTCTGCTGCATGCGGACGGCAGCGCCTTCGTGGCCAGCGAATACAGCGACGTGACCCTGGGTTACGCGACCGGCAGCGGCGCGACGATCTCTACCGCCCACGGCGGCCAGCACGACTATCTGGTCTTGAGCGGCACCCGCGCCCAGGTGAACGCGGCGCTGGCGGGCCTGACGGTGACCTTCAGAACCGACCGCAACGCCACCTATCAGGTGCAGACTATCGCCGATGACCGCCTGCGCGACGCAAGCGGCACGCTGACGGCAGGCGCTAACGGCGGCACGCTGAACCAGCCCGCGACGCCTGGCAGAGGCGCGGCGGCCACCGCCGTCGACGCCACCGAGTACAACTGGTACAGCGCCTCCGTACCGGAAAAAAGCGGCAACCTGAGCGCGGCGTCCGTCACCATTCGCGCCTCGGAAATCAACGATCCGGGCACGCTGACCGTGACCAACCTGGACCGTACCGTTTATGAAGATCAGGCAAGCTTTATCGGCGGCAATATCGTGGTGCAGGACACCGAATCCGCCGCCTTCGGCACGCCGGTGACCGTCACCATCACCGCGCCGTCCGGCACCCTCGGCATCGGCGGCGCGGACGTGAACACCAGCGCCACCGCCAGCGCCGCCGGCAGCCAGCCGGTTACGATTTCCGGCGACAACTCCGGCACGCTGACGCTGACCGGTCGCGCCAGCGACATTGAAGCGCTGCTGAACGACGCGGTGCTCGGCCTCACCTGGCAGAGCGGCGCCAACGTCAACCACGACCTGAACGGCGCAGCGGCGGGCGATGTCACCATCACCCTGCATCTGGACGACGGCGACTCGCATATCGGCGACACCGTGCAGGCCGACCCGGCCGACCAGACGCTGAACCTCACCATTGTGCCGGTGAACGACGCGCCGGTTGTCTCTGCAACGGGCGGTACGGTTTACCTCAACAGCGATCCGGCGGTAGTCGACGGCACCAAAGTCGGCGGCTTTGTGATTTCCGACCCGGATTACACCGACGGCGGCAATATCGCCGACGGCGAAACCGATTTTATGCAGGTGACGGTGCGCATCACCGACGCCAGCGGCGTGCCGCTGACCGCCGCGCAGTACAGTAACGCCGGCGTATCCGACATCACCATTAGCTCCGGCAACACAACGTCCGGCGTGACGATTGACAGCGTCTATAACGGCAGCGAGTCCGCACTGGTGATCCGCGGCACGCTGAGCCAGGTGAACGCGTACCTGGCGGCGCTGACCGTCTCCATGACCGGCTCCGCCCTGTCGAACGCCGATAACGCCTGGCGTGTGGAAGTGATTGCCGACGATCGCCTGCGCGACGCCTCTGGCAACCTGACAAGCGCCAACAGCGCCAACGGCGGCCAGAACGATGCCGTCACCGGCGTCGCGGCGGTGCCGACCACGGCTATCGACCCTTACGGCGCGCTGCCTTCCGGCCTGAGCCAGAACGTCAGTACCGCATGGCGCAGCGTCTTCCCAAGCGACGTCAACGATCCGGCGACCATCACGGTGACGGACAAGTCAGTCAACGAAGGCTCAACGACCGTCGCCCTGCCCGCCATTACCGTGGCGGACCCGGACGCCGACAGCGCCAGCCTGACAGTGACGGTCACTCTGCCGGGCGGCTTTACCTTTAAAACGATTGGCGGGACGGGCGGCACCGTTGATGCGGGCGGCGTCAACACCACCAGCTTCACACTTACCGGCACGCTTTCGCAGATCAACAGCCGCCTCGCTAACCTGACGGTGAACCTGCCGACCAACGCGGGCGTCACCGCCGCCGACTGGAACGGCACCTTTAACGTCACCGTAGTGGTGAACGATAACGCCAACCACGGCAGCCGCCCGACCACGCTTACCGGCGACAGCAATAACCCGAACGCGAACCCGGGCGACATCAGCTACGCCGATGACACCTCCGCCGCGCTGGTCACCACCCGTACCTTTAGCGTGACCGTGAAACCGTCGAACGATGCCCCGGTCGTGCTGGACGGCGCTACCCAGACGCTGGCCCCGGTGAGCGAAGACACCAGCGCCGCAGCGATTACCGGCGACACCATTGCCAACCTGTTTGCCGGTAACTTCTCGGACCCGAACGATCAGGTCAACAATGCGTCCATTACGGCAACCGGCGGCACCAGCGCTGACAGTTTCTGGGGCGTGGCTATCACTAACCTGTCAGTCAACAGCGCGCAGGGCGAATGGCAATACTCCACCGATGGCGGCACGACCTGGGCTGCCATTGGCAGCCGCACCGACGCCAACGCCCTGCTGCTGGATGCAACGGCCAAAGTCCGCTTTGTACCTGCCGCTGACTTCTTCGGGACGCCTGCTGCCTTGAAAGTACGTCTGGTGGAAACCAACAACAACGGCGACACCACCGTAACGACAGGGTCGCTGACCAGCGGCCAGACTGTATCAACGGCAACCAACGGCAGTAGTTCACGCTATAGCGCAGCGATGGTCACCCTCTCAACCAGCGTCACTAACGTCAACGACCGTCCGACGATTAGCGCGACGCCGCTGACCATGCAGGAAGATACGCCAGTTGGCAAAACGCTGACCTCTATTCTTGGCAGCTACAGCGACGCCGCCGACAACCAGACGGGAATTGCTGGCGGCGGCAACGCCAGCGGCGCTATCGGCTATGTGGCGATCGTCGGCAACACCACCGACGCAAGCCTCGGCCACTGGGAGTACTCTACCAACGGCACGACCTGGACTGCGCTTGGCACAAGCTACAGCGAAACCAACGCGCTGGTGCTGCTCGCCTCGACCCAGCTGCGCTTTGTGCCGCTGGCCGACTACAACGGCGCGGTGCCGGGCGGCCTGACGGTGCGCGTCTCCGACAGCACCAGTTCCGCCGATACCGGCGTCAGCGCCGCGGGCAGCACGCAGGATCTGCAAAGCGCCTTCAACAGCGGCCAGACCAGCCACTGGAGCACGGCGCAGAGCATCAGCATGAGCATTACAGCGGTGGCGGACGCGGTGAGCGACACCGCCGCCACCCATTCAGGCGAGGCGAAAACCATCGACGTGCTGGGCAACGACAGCTTCAGCAACAGCGATAAAGCGATCACGGCGGTCACCCAGGGCGTTTATGGTTCCGTGGTTATCGACAACGGCAAGGTGATTTATACCCCTAACACCACGAGCTACGTCGGCAGCGATACGTTCACCTATACCGTCACCAGCGGCGGCGTGACCGAAACCGCGACGGTCACGATTCAGATGAATAACGCCGCCCCGGTCACCCAGGGTGAAAACGTCAGCACGCCGGAAGATACGACGCTGACCAGCTCCGCCGCGCAAAACCTGCTGCTGAACGATTCCGACCCTGATGGCGATACGCTGAGCATTCTTAACTACTCCGTCAGCGGCGTCGGCACGGTGTTTACCGCAGGCCAGACCGCCGACCTCACCGGGTATGGCAAACTGACCATCAACGCCGACGGCAGCTATACTTTTGTCCCGGTCGCCGACTGGAACGGTACGGTGCCGACGGTGACCTACCGGGTGGTTGATGGCCGCACCAACGGCGCGACCACGGCGCAGTTGAAGATAACCGTCACGCCGGTAAAAGACGCCTTTGACGACAGCCTGACGACCCACGCGGGTACGCCGGTGACCATCGACGTTTTCGCCAACGATAAATTCAGCAACGGCGATAAAGCGATTACCGGCAAGACCAACGGCGCTTACGGTACGGTTAGCATCAGCAACGGCCAGGTGATTTACACGCCGACCAGCGGCTATGTCGGCACCGATACCTTCACCTATACCGTCACCAGCGGCGGCAAAACCGAAACCGCGACGGTCACCCTCACTCTGGTCAACGACGCGCCGCAGGTCGGCCTGGCTAAAACCGGCAGCACGGCGGAAGACACAACGCTTACCAACGGCGAAAATCTGCTGACGGGCGCCAGCGACCTGAACGGCGACGCGCTGACGGTGAAATCGTTTACGGTGGGCAATACCACCTGGGCCGCCGGCCAGACCGCCACGCTTGCGGGCTACGGCGCGCTGACCCTCAACGCCGACGGCAGCTATACCTTTGTTCCGGTCGCCGACTGGAACGGCAACGTGCCGCAGGTGACCTACACCATCACCGACGGTCGCACCAACGGCGACGTCACCTCGAGGCTCGATATCTCCGTTACGCCGGTGCAGGATGCGTTTAACGACAGCCAGACCGGCCACGGGCGCGACCCGCTGGTGATTGATGTCTTTAATAACGACAGCTTCGCCAACAGCGACAAAGCCATTACCGCCACCACCAACGGCGCGCACGGTACGGTGACCGTCAGCAACGGCAAGGTGGTTTACACCCTGAACGACGGCTATGTCGGCACCGATAGTTTCACTTATACCGTTACCAGCGGCGGCAAAACCGAAACCGCGAACGTCACCGTAACGTTAACGAACGGTGCGCCGACCGGGGTTGTCGGCAAAACCGCCAGCACAGCGGAAGACCAGACGCTGACCAGCACGGCTTTGCAGAATCTGCTGAACGGCGCCAGCGACCCGGACGGCGATACGCTGAAAGTCAGCGCATTTACGGTGGGCGCAACGACGTGGGCCGCAGGCCAGACCGCGACGCTTGCGGGCTATGGCGCGCTGACCATCAACGCCGACGGCAGCTATACCTTTGTTCCGGTCGCCGACTGGAACGGCAGCGTGCCGCAGGTCACTTATGAGGTCACCGACGGGCGCGACAACGGCGTGCAAACCGCCGCCCTCGATATTACCGTCACGCCGGTGCAGGACGCCCATGACGACAGCCGGACAGCCCATGCGGGCGCCCCGGTCACGGTCGATGTCCTGACCAACGACGGCTTCACCAACGGCGACAAAGCGATTACCGGCGTCACCGACGGCGCGCACGGTACGGTTAGCATCAGCAACGGCCAGGTGGTTTACACCCCGACCAGCGGCTACGTCGGCAACGACAGCTTCACCTATACCGTCACCAGCGGCGGTATCGAGGAGACCGCCACGGTTTATCTGACGTTGACCAACAGCGCGCCGACGCTGCCCCACTGGACAGTGATTAACCGTGAAGACTCGCCGATCGGTATCCCTGGCCTTTTATTAGATACCAGCAGCGACGCCGACGGCGACACCCTGACGGTGACCGATTTTACCGTCAACGGTACCACCTGGCAGTCAGGCGAGACGGCCAATCTGGCGGGGTACGGAAGCCTGACTATTACTTCTGACGGCGGCGTGACGTTTATTCCGGTGGCTGACTGGAACGGCAACGTACCGGTGGTGACCTACACGGCAACGGACGGCCGGGATAACGGCAGCGTCACATCGACGCTCACCATTCAGTACGATGCGATCCCTGACGCCGTTGACGACAACGCCACCACCCACGCGGGCGTGGCGAAAGTCATCGACGTGCTGGCGAACGACAGATTCAGCAACAGCGACAAAGCCGTTACCGCCGTCACCCAGGGCAATAACGGCTCGGTGGCGATTGAAAACGGCAAGGTGCGCTATACCCCGAACGCGGGCTTTAACGGCACTGACAGCTTTACCTATACCGTCACCAGCGGCGGCGTAACGGAAACCGCGACCGTTAATGTCACCATCGCCAACATTGCGCCGGTGGCGCACGATGATTTTACGTGGACTGCGGAAGACACTACCCTGACGCGCAGCGCCGCCACCGGGTTGCTGGCTAACGACAGCGATGATGACAATGATGCTCTTGCCATCACGCAGTTCAGTACCGGTACGCAGATTTACGCGGCGGGCCAGACCGCGACGCTTGCAGGCATGGGCGACCTGACCATTAACGCCGACGGCAGCTATACCTTTGTGCCAGTCGCCGACTGGAACGGCGCCGTGCAGCCGATCCTTTACCAGGTAAGCGACGGCAACGGCGGATTTAGCGTGGCGACGCTCTTACTTACCGTCAACCCGATCGCGGATGCGGTCAACGACAGCGTCAGCACCCATGCCGATGTGCCGGTGGTGATCGACGCGCTCGACAACGACAGCTTCAGCAACAGCGACCAGACGATTACCGGCGTCACCGCTGCCGCCCACGGCACGGTGACGATTGAGAACAACACGCTCGTCTACCGCCCGAACGCGGGCTATGTCGGCAGCGACACCTTCGACTACACCGTCATCAGCGGCGGCAAAACCGAAACCGCGACCGTTACCGTGGACGTCACCAACGTGGCGCCGCGTCTGACCAGCGTACCGACGATTTCCACGCCGGAAGACACCACGCTTAACAGCACTGCGGCGCAGAACCTGCTGACTAACGCCCACGATGACGATGGCGACGCCCTCGCCGTGACGGAGTTTACCGTCGGCGGCACCCGCTACCTCGCGGGCGACACCGCGACGCTGGCAGGCTATGGCGATTTGACGATCCGCGCCGACGGCAGCTTCACCTTTGTGCCAGTGGCCGACTGGAACGGCGTGCCGCCTGCCGCGACCTACACCATCAGCGACGGCAAAGACGGCGGCGTCTCCACCGCCACGCTCGCCTTTAGCGTAACGCCGGTGGCGGACGCGAAGGACGATACGGCCAGCACCCATGCGGGTGTTGCGGTCACTATCGATGCGCTGCATAACGACAGTTTCAGCAATGCCGACAAAGCGATTATCGATGTGGATCAGGGCCAGCACGGCTCGGTGACCATTGAAAACGGCCAGCTGGTTTATCGTCCTGTGGCAGGCTATGTCGGCCAGGATACCTTCACCTACACCGTGGAGAGCGGCGGCGTTCGCGAAACCGCCAACGTCACCGTCACCCTGACCAACAGCGTGCCGGTCGCAACGGGCGAGACAGTGGCTTCGCCGGAAGATTACGAGGCGCGCGGCGACCTGCTGCTCAACGACCGTGACGCGGACGGCGATCCGCTGTTTATCGCGGGCTTCACCGTCGGCGGCCAGACTGCTCAGCCGGGCGACACCGTCCAGCTTGCGGGCGTCGGCGCGCTGACCGTTAACCGCGACGGCAGCTACCGCTTCACGCCAGTCGCCGACTGGAACGGCACGGCGCCAGTAGTAACCTACACGGTCAGCGACGGCAACGACGGCGGCACCGCTACCGCGACGCTCGCCATCACCGTCACCCCGGTAGCGGACGTGAAAGATGACAGCGCCACCACCCACGCAGGCGTGCCGGTGACGATTGATGCGATCGGCAACGACCGCTTCGTTAACCCGGACCAGGCCATTACCGGCGTGACCCAGGGCGCGCACGGCTCCGTCGCTATTGAAAACGGGCAGCTGGTTTATACGCCAAACGCGGGCTACGTCGGCCAGGACACCTTCACCTATACCGTCACCAGCGGCGGCGTCACCGAAACCGCCGCCGTGAGCGTCGTGATGACCAATACCGTGCCGGTGGCCGACGGTGAAATCGTCACCACGCCGGAAGACACCGCTATTGGCGGCGAACTGCTGACCAACGACCGCGACCCGGACGGCGACCCGCTGCACATTGCGGGCTTTACCGTCGGCGGCCAGACTGCTCAGCCGGGCGACACCGTCCAGCTGGCGGGCGTCGGCGCGCTGACCGTTAACCGCGACGGCAGCTACCGCTTCACGCCAGTCGCCGACTGGAACGGCACGGCGCCGGTGGTGACCTATACGGTCAGCGACGGCAACGACGGCGGCACCGCTACCGCGTTGCTCGTTATCACCGTTACGCCGGTCGTGGATGTGAAAGATGACCGCGCCACCACTCATGCAGGCGACCCGGTCACCGTTGACGCGCTCGGCAACGACAGTTTCAGTAACGCCGACCGCGCTATTACCGGCGTCACCAACGGCGCGCACGGCACGGTGACCATTGAAAACGGCAAGGTGGTCTACCAGCCGAATACGGGTTATGTCGGCCAGGATACCTTCACCTATACCGTCACCAGCGGCGGCGTCACCGAAACCGCCCAGGTCACGCTTGAGGTCACCAACACCCCGCCGGTCGCGGTGGCGGATAAAGCGAGCACCCTGCCGGAAACGCCGGTCAGCGGCAATCTGCTGACCAACGACCGCGACGCGGACAGCGACCCGCTGCACGTGGCGGAGATCACCGTCGGCGGCGCGACCTACGCGCCGGGGGACATCATTACGATCCCGGGCCAGGGCACGCTGGTGGTTAACCGCGACGGCAGCTATCTGTTTACCCCGGCAAGCGGCTGGTCCGGCTTTACGCCAGTGTTGAACTACACCCTGAGCGACGGCAACGACGGCGGCACCGCCACGGGCGAACTGCGCCTGCTGGTGAACCCCGTAGCCGAGGCGTGGGTGAAAGAGGCAGGTCTGGTCGATACGGCCAGCGGCGCGCAAACCACCACGGGCGCGATGGCCGTACTGTCGCTGGAGCCGGTGGAAAGCCTGACCATTGGCGGCCAGACCCTGACGCTTGCGCAGCTCCAGGCGCTGAGCGCCCAGGCGCCAGTGGATATCGCAACGCCGGACGGCGTGCTGTCGCTCACCGGTTTCCAGGTGGACGGCGAAGGCCGCGCGACGCTGCAATACCGCTTCACGCTGACCCAGGCGGTTAACCAGCCGGGCGAATCCACCACCCGCGAAGAGATTCGGTTCTCCGTCAACGGCCAGCAGACCCGCGCGCCGGGCCTGCTGCGCGTCAATATTCTCAACGACGCGCCGGTCGCGGCAGCGGACGACAACAGCATCGACCAGGATCGCGGCCAGCAGGCGGCGTCGGGCAACGTCTTTAGCAACGACGCTATCGGCGCAGACGGCGCCGCGGCGGGCGGCCCGGTGAGCGCGATTTCCTCCGTGAACCTCAACCGCGCGGGCGCGGTCGGCGGCGTAAGCCTGGGCGAGTTCGGCGCCCTGACGCTCGACGCCCGCGGCAACTACAGCTATGTGCTGAACCGCAGCAACAGCCGCGTGGCGTCGCTGGACGCCAACGCCACCCTGAGCGAGGTGTTCACTTACACCATTACCGACGCCGACGGCAATACCAGCCAGGCGCAGCTGACCATCGTTATTCACGGCGTGACGCCGCCGCAGTCGGTACGCACAGGCGATCAGCACTTCCCGAGCTACTACACCAACTACGAGCTGTCGCTCGATCAGCCGTATTCGCCGGGTCTGTTTATCCTGCCCGCCATCTACGGCGTGTACAGCGACCAGTTCTCTCGCAAGGTGGAGCTGAACCGCAAAATTACCGAGCTGGGCCGCGGCATGAATGACAACGGCACGCCGGTGCTGGAAGACGGCATTCTCTTTACCCGCTGGGTAAACACCACGCTGCAACGCAGCGTGGTGAACACCTTCGCCGCCACCGGTATCGGTTCGCAGCTGCTGGGCGATCACTTCAGCCACTTCTCGCTGAATAAATCCGTACAGCCTGCGCCCGTGCTGGAAAACGCGCCGGAACGTCCGCCGCTTAACGAGCGCATCAACGAAAGAACCACCGTGCAGCAGGAGCGCGGCGAGAAAACCCCTGATGCGAAGCAGGCTCACGCCGCCGCGCCGGGCGTGGTGATCGTGCCGCAAGCCGCCGCCCGACCAGGCGCGCCGTCACTGGCGGCGCAGGTCGACGCGCTGGCCCGTAACCGCGTCGCCGCGCCGGAACCGGTCACCGTGGGAGGCGCCACACCGCATCGTTAATCGCGCAACTCCAAAAACCTTTTACACCGGCGGCGCCGCGCCGCCGGATTGTTAACTCAACACTTTAAGCATAACAATGATGACGACTTTAACTGCCGTAACCCCGACTGCCGTACGTTCTGCGCCTCTGCTCGCCCCTGTCGCCGCACTGGTTTCCGCGCTGCTGTTAAGCGGTTGCGGCACCATTAAACCTGAACCGCTGACCCAGGATGAAATCGGCGCGCGCGTCAGCGCCGACCGCGCCGCCATGTACCGCGACCAGCAGCCGGTCTCTGGTCCGCTGACCCTGTCAGACGCCATGGCCCGCGCGCTGAAATACAACCTCGACTACCGCCTGAAGATGATGGAAATCGCCCTGTCGCGCGGCATCCTGGATATCTCCCAGCAGGATATGCTGCCGAAGTTGATGACCGATGCCGGCTACCGCTGGCGCGACAACGATTCCGGCGGCACCAGCGTCGGTATCGAAGACCGGGTCGTCAGCCTGCGTCCGTCCACCTCTGAAGAGCGCGAGCACCTGCTGGCCGACGCCACCTTCTCCTGGGACGTGCTCGATTTCGGCATGAGCTACTACCGCGCGAAGCAGCAGGCGGATAACGTCAACATCGCCGAAGAGCGTCGCCGCAAGGTATTGCAGAATATTGTCCAGGAGGTGCGCGACGCGTACTGGCGCGCGCTGGGCGCACAGCGTCTGCTGAGCGAAGCGCAGCCGCTGGCCGAAGAGATCCAGACCGCGCTTGAGAAAACCCGCGAAGCGGAGCGCGCAGGCATTCTGCCGCCGGTCGAGGGCCTGGAGTACCAGCGCGCCCTGCTCGACGCGGTGGCGCTGCTGAACCAGAAGCGCCAGGAGATGCAGATGGCGAAAAGCGAGCTGGCCGCCCTGCTGAACCTGCCGTCCACCACCGACTTCACCTTACAGGACGTCGCCAATCCGGCGCTTTCCGGCGTGCCAAGCCAGCTTGATACGCTTGAGCAGATGGCGCTGGAACGCCGCCCAGAGCTGCGTGAAGAAGATTACAAAACCCGCATCGACGTGCTGGAAACTAAACGCCAGATCGCCTCGCTGTTCCCGAACCTGAATCTGTTCGGCGGCATCAGCTACGACTCCAACAGCTACCTCTACAACAACAGCTGGGTGCAGGGCGGCGTGGGCGTTTCCATGAACCTGTTCAAGCTGCTGAGCGCGCCGGCCATCAGCCGCACCAACGACGCGCGCCTGGCCACCGACAATGCCCGCCGTATGGCGCTGAGCATGGCGGTGCTGACTCAGGTGCGCGTCTCGGTTGAGCGCTACAAGCTCGCGGTGTACGACTACCAGATAGCCCAGGAGTCCGCCCGCGTCGACCAGCGTCTGGCGAGCATCTCCCGCGCCGGTTCCGACAACTCGCTCTCAAGCGACCTGGAATCCCTGCGCACCCAGGCGCGCTCCATCGTCTCCCGCTTCCAGGAAGCCGCCTCCTACGCGCAGGCGCAGTCCGCCTATGGCCGCGTGCTGAACTCGGTAGGCATCGACCTGCTGCCGGAAAAGGTGACCAGCAGCGATCTGCCGACCCTGTCGCGTGAAATCAACCAGAGCCTGGTGGCGGGCGAGAAGCAGGTCTTCACCCAGAGCGCCGACGCGGTAGTTTCCCGCCATCCGGTCAGCGTCACCCTGGGCCGCCTGCCAGCGGGCGTCAACAAGAGCGCGATTTATCAGTCGGTCACCCATGTGCTGGCCGCCAACCAGCTGGTGCAAGGCAACGGCGCCGACAGCGTGAAACTGCAAATGAACCTCAACCTTGAACGCGCGTCAGGCTCGCAGCGCGGCGTGTGGGAAATGGCGGTCTATAACGCCCAGGGCGCGCAGGTCGCCTACCAGAAATACACCAGCTATCTGCCGAATGACGTCAACACCCGTTCGGTCAGCGCGCTGGCAGAAGCCGCCGCGCTCTCCGTGGTGTCCGACCTGCATAAAGCGGCAGGCGACACCGGCGTGATGACGGCAAGTAACCCTTAATAACAGGAACAGGTATGAACAACGTGAACGAAGGCTGGCGCAGCGTCCGCGCGCTCATGCCGCTGACGGGCCTGGCGCTGTGCGCCAGCGCCTTCGCCGCCGACCCAACCCCCGCTGCGGCGGGGGCAGTCGCAACGCCGGATGCGGCCGTTGCCGCAGCGCCTGAGAGCGCGCCTGACGCCACCGCCGACAACGGCGCCGCGCCGGTGCGTTTTCTGGTGATGGCCAACCAGGAAAGCCCGCTATCAAGCGTGGTGGCCGGGCGCGTGTCGCAGGTCAACGTTGAGCTGGGCGATACGGTCAAGGCAGGCAAACTGCTGGTGACGCTGGACTGTAGCGAGCTGAAAGCCCGTCGCGACGCGGCAGACGCCGAGTACAGCGCCGCGCAGATCAAATATGAAGCGAAGGCGAAATTGCAGGGTCTGCATTCCGCAGGCGCGCTGGAGGTTGGCCTTGCCGCCGCCGACGTGAACCGCACCCGCAGCCAGATCAAAATCTTTGAAGCGCAGCTGGCGCAGTGCCGCTTTACCGCGCCGTTCGACGGCCGCGTGGCGCGTATTTACGTCAAAGAGGGCCAGGGCGTCGGCGCAGGCGCGCAGGTTATCGATCTTGTAAGCAACGGCACCCGCAAGGCGCGCCTCAACGTGCCGTCAGGCTGGACCACCTGGCTTGCGCCCGGCGCGCAGCTTGACGCGGTGGTGGGTGAAACCGGCAAGCATTACCCGATGACCGTCACCCACATCAGCGGCCGCGTGGACGCCGTGAGCCAGACGATTGAGATTGAAGCGGAATTTGGCAGCGACGCCCAGGACGTACTGCCCGGCATGAGCGGCCGCGCGACGCCAGTCTGCCCGAAAGCGGCGGCGCAGTGCCAGAGCGGGACGACCAACTCGTGAGCATCGCCCTGTTCTATTCTCTCGCGGCGCGCGTGAAAGCGGCGCGCAGCCCCGAAGAGCTGGGTTTTGTGATGTGTAACGATACCCGCTCGCTGGTGGAGTATCGCCAGGCGGCGCTGCTCGCCGTTTCCGCCACCGGGCGCGCCCAGCTTGCGGCGCACTCCGGCCTGAGCGACACCGACCGCAATACCCCCTACGCGCTGTGGCTTGCCGCCGTTGCCTGCGACATCGCGCCGCGCTGCGCCGCGCTGCCGGAAACCGCCCGCGTGATGCCGCTGTCGCCGGAAATGCTGAGCGAGTCGCTGGCGCGCGAGTGGGACGAATGGCTGCCGGGCCACGTCTGGGTGCTGGCGCTGACCGGCCCGGACGGCAAGCTGCACGCCCTGCTGCTGCTGGCCCGCGATACCCCGTGGCCGACGCAGCTTGGCGTCGAAAGCCCCGAATACGCCCTGCTCCAGCTGGCGAACCTGTACGGCTACGCCTGGTGGGCGCTGGTGGCGCGGCCTTCTCGCCTGCAACGGCTGCTGCCCGCCACGGTGCGCCGACGCGCGGGTCTCGTGTTGCTGCTTCTGCTGCTGGTTATGCTGATCCCGATTCGGGAATACACGCTGGTGCCCGCCGAGGTGATTTCGCTTAACAGCGAAGTGATCGCCGCGCCGAGCGACGGGGTGATTCACCAGATGAAGGTGCCGCCGAACACGCCGGTCGTGGCCGGACAGGTGCTGGCGGAGCTGGATGATACGACTCTAAAAAACCGTCTCGCCATTGCTCAGGCGGAGCTGGCGACCGCCACCGTCAATATGCATCAGGCGTCTCAGCAGGCGATTGAAGACCCGAACGCCCGTGCGGAACTGGCTCTGACCGAAGGCAAATGGCGCGAGCAAAAGGTGCAGGTTGCCTCGTTGCAGCGCGAGCTGGAGAAGCTGTCGATCCGCGCCCGCAGCAGCGGCGTGTTTGTCTACACCGACCCGGACGACTGGGCGGGCCGTCCGGTACAGACCGGCGAGCGCATCGGCCTGCTGGCGGACCCGACGAAGCTCGGCGTGCGCGCCTGGGCGCCTGCGGCGGAATCCACCAACCTGAACCCGCACGCGGCGATGACCGTATTTCTTAAGGTCGCCCCGCTGCACCCGCTGACCGCGCGGCTGGATTACGCCGGTTACGAGACGGTGGAAGCGCCGAACGGCGTCGCGAGCTACCTGCTGCGCGGCACCGTAACCGACCCGTCCAGCGCCGCCCGTATCGGCTTGCAGGGCACGGCCCGCGTCTCCGGCGACTGGAGCCTGCTCGGTTATCTGATTTTCCGTCGTCCGCTGGCGACGCTGCGCGCCTGGTGTGGATTCTGATATGCAAACAGCCGCGACGCTCCCGCCTGCGGGCGGGACAGCTCTTGCGCAGCCGCAGCCGCTGCCGCCGCTGCGCGACGAGCTAAAAATTCACCCGGCGGGCAACAACCGCGACGGCTCGCCCGCCTGGCATCTGGCCGACCCGGTGCGCAACCTCTATTTCCGCCTGGGCTGGCTGGAGCTGGAGATGCTGCGCCGCTGGCCGCTCGGCGCGCCGCAGGCGATTGCCGACAGCATCAGCCAGGAGACCACCATGACGGTGGACGAACAGGATGTGTTGCAGTTCCTGGGCTTTTTACAGCAGCAACAGCTGCTGCGCCGCGGCGCGTTCAAAGCGCGCGGCTCGCTCTGGCGGCGTATTCTGCACGGCTACCTGTTTATCCGCCTGCCGCTGGTGCGCCCGGAGAAAGCCCTGCGCCGCATGCTGCCGTGGGTGGAGTGGCTTTTCAGCGCGCCGTTTCTACTGCTGACCGCCGTCGCCGCGCTGGCAGGCGTCGTTCTGGCCGCGCGCCAGTGGGATAACGTCGAGGCCGCGCTGCACGGCGCCCTGAGCTGGAACGGGGCGCTGGCCTTCGCGGTGGCGCTGATCCTCTCCAAATGCTGGCACGAACTGGGGCACGCCTTTATGGCGACCCGCTACGGCGTACGCGTCGGCCATATGGGGGTGGCGCTGCTGGTGATGTGGCCGATGGCCTACACCGATACCGGAGAGAGCTGGAAGCTGTCGCAGTCCCGCCACCGGCTCTCCATCGCCAGCGCGGGCATTATGGCCGAGCTGATGCTGGCGGCCTGGGCGACGCTGTTCTGGAGCTTCGCGCCGGAAGGCAACGTTAAAGGCGCGCTGTTCTTTCTCGCCACCACCGCCTGGGTGCTGACGGTGGCGGTGAACGCCAGCCCGTTTATGCGCTTTGACGGCTACTTTATTCTCAGCGATACGCTGGACTACCCTGGCCTGCACGAACGGGCGGGCAACTGGGCGAAGCGCTGGCTGCGCTGGCACCTGCTGGGGCTTGAGGATCCGATCCCGGATAACGTCTCGCCCGCCTTTGCCCGCTTCCTCACCCTTTTCGCCTTCGCCACCTGGGTTTACCGGCTACTGCTGTTCGTCGGCATCGCGCTGGTGGTCTACAACGCCTTTTTTAAGGCGCTCGGGCTGGTGCTGTTTTTTATTGAGATAGTCACTTTTGTGGTGCAACCGATGTTTCGCGAACTCAAAATCTGGCGCGCGCGCCGCCGGGAAATCGCTCCGGCGCGCCTGCTGCGCCTTGTCGCCGTCGCACTCGCGCTGGGGCTTTCGGTCTTTCTGCCCTGGTCCGGGCAGGTCTCCCTGCACGGCGTGATGGAGGCGGGCGTGGCGCAGCCGGTTTACACGCCCTATGCCGCCCAGCTTGACAAGGTGCTGGTGCAGGAAGGCCAGCAGGTCAAGGCGGGCCAGAAGCTGTTTGAACTGGTGGCCCCCGTCCCGGCGGACGAGCAGGATAAGGCGCTGGCGCTAAGCCAGGCGTGGCAGACCAGCGCCCGCGGCGCGATGGCGCTCGATAAAAACGGCGCGGCGAAGCAGGTGGTCGCCGACCAGATGGCGCGCCAGTACGCCATTCAACAGCGGGCCAGCGCCGTTGAGCTTCAGCGGCTCCAGCTGGTGGCGCTGGAGGATGGCGTGGTGCATGACGTTGAGCAGACCCTGCGCCCCGGCAGTTGGGTCTCGCCTGGCACCCGCATCGCAAGCGTGATCGACACCCACCGCTGGCGCGTGAAGGCGCTGGTCAGCGAAACCGACCTGGCCCGCCTGCGCGACGGCGCGACGGCGCGGGTTTATCAGCAGGGCCGCTGGCAGCCGCTCGCAGGCGCGGTAGTGACCATCGACCACGACGCCATCCGCCGTCTGCCTAATCTGATGCTGGCGCAGAGTCACGGCGGCCCGGTGGCGCTGAACCCGGTTGCGCCCGCCAACGAACTCCGTCCCGCCGCCGTCTGGTACCGGGTAGTGATCGAAGGCATCTCCGCCGCGCCGGTCAGCAAAGAGCAACTGGTACGTGTTGACGTGGCGAGTGACCGCCAGAGCCTGGCTCACGGCTGGGTCAACAGCGTTATGCTGATGCTTATCCAGCAAACTGGCTTTGGTAAAGAGGGTTAGCGTGCGATTTTCGCGCCAGGCCGCCTGGCCTGGCGCGGGTTTTCTCCCAACCGCGGTTTTAGGTTAAACCCCGTTTCGCCAGAGCAAACTGGCACCTACGTTTTGTTAGTCTGTTCGGTGTTCTGCAACTGGACCCGGAGGTTATATTACTTGCAGGCGTGCAGCTGATGCTCGCAAGACTCGTTGGTTTCTGTTTCCGGAGGTGTGGTTATGCAAAAAATTGTCTGCAAAACGCCACGATTGTCATCACTGGCATGTCGAGTTGTTTCGGCCACGAGGCCGCCCTGCGGCTGGCGGAGATAGGTGCCAACGCCATGCTGGCAGCCAGACGGAACTGGAGGCGCTCGCCGCCGATATTGTCACGGCGGGCGGCAATGCGAAAGTGATCTGAAAATTACCGAACATTACACCGATACAGCGGGCTTCACTGAGCATGTTTTCACCCTGATGCATCTGCTGGGATTCGCTTTTTCGCCAAGGATCCGGGATATTCATGAGAAGCGGCTGGTTATTCATCAAAAGGCCGAGCGTTATTCCGGGAAACAGTCCGTCATATCAACAACCAGCCTGAATCTCAAAGACATTGAGGCGCGCAGGGATAAAATATTGTACCTGGCAGCCTCAATTAAACAGGGGATTGTCACCGCATCGCTGATAATGAAAATGTTAGGGAAGGTGCGAATAAGCAGGTCATTTCTTCCCAAGCTGACTCGCTGATTAAAATTTCGCGGATCTGGGCCGATTTTTTTCCCGCAAACACATCGA
>NZ_JBMKHB010000052.1:0-20062 GCF_049238285.1 Enterobacter cloacae complex sp. IR53041
CACTGTCGTTCTCAAAATCGGTGGAGCTGCATGACAAAGTCATCGGGCATTATCTGAACATAAAACACTATCAGTAAGTTGGAGTCATTACCCAAATTTGAGCAACGCTTCTCCGTCAAGACGGTAGCGCACCCATTCGGACTGCGGCAGCGCGCCAATGCTCAGATAAAAATCGATGGCGGGCTGGTTCCAGTCCAGCACGCTCCATTCAAGGCGACCGCACTGCCGTTGTACGGCGAGCTGGGCGATATGTTTCAGCAGTGTTTTTCCCGCCCCCAGGCCGCGATAAGCTGGGGAAACATACAGATCTTCCATATAAATCCCGTTGCGGCCAAGCCAGGTTGAATAGCTGGTGAAGAACACGGCGTAGCCGGCGATCTTGCCTTCACACTCCGCGATCAGCGCTTCGGTCTTAGTGCCTGCGCCAAAGAGCGTTTCCCGGATCTCCTCCGGTGTGGTAACCACTTCTTCCGGGGCTTTTTCATACACCGCCAGCTCGTAAATCATGGCGTAAATGGCTGCCGCATCTTCGGGGCGTGCCTGACGAAGGGTGATGCTCATTGTTTTTCCTGCTTTTTAGCGTGCGTCTTGATTGATGGCGTTAAGCATACGGCGTATTGTCTGAAGAATTAAGTGCAATGAAATCAACAAATGATGAATATTATGCATCCGGCCCTGCGACGTCTTGATTTAAACCTGCTGCCCGTTTTCGACGCGATTTACCGCCACCGCTCCGTTCGCCTGGCCGCTGACGAGCTGGCGATGAGCACATCCGCGCTCAGCCATGCGCTGTCGCGTCTGCGTGCCACCCTGAATGACCCGCTGTTTTTCCGCGAAGGGCACCGCATGTCCCC
Organism: Enterobacter cloacae complex sp. IR53041; assembly: GCF_049238285.1. Classification (NCBI taxonomy): domain Bacteria; kingdom Pseudomonadati; phylum Pseudomonadota; class Gammaproteobacteria; order Enterobacterales; family Enterobacteriaceae; genus Enterobacter; species Enterobacter cloacae complex sp. IR53041. The sequence continues at coordinate 855 of NZ_JBMKHB010000052.1, forward strand.
CAGCGTGTATGCCTCTCAGCTTGCGCCTTCCATTGCTTCCGCACTGTCGTTCCTGAATCATGAGCTGACTCCGCAGCCGGAGTTTGATGCAGCCAGCAGTTCGGAGTGCTTACAAATTGCGATAACGGACTTTACCGCGCTGTGCATTTTCCCGGTGCTGATGCACAAACTGCAGCTTGCGGCCCCGGGCTTGCGTTTCGAATTGCGCTATCTGCCGCACAGCCCGGCGCTGACGGAACTGCTGGCGGGCGAGGTGGATCTGGCGCTGGGGTTCAGCACTCAGGATGATATCCGGCACCCGGAGCTGGAAGAGATCGACTGGTTTGAAGATGAGTATGTGGTCATCAGCAACGCGCGCCGGACGCGTCTGACGCTGGAGGAATATCTCGCGGCCCGACACCTGGTGGTGACGCCATGGAATGAGAAGCAGGGCGTTCTGGACGTGCGGCTGGAACAACTGGGCTATACCCGACAAATCGCGATCAAAACGCCGTCGATGCTCAGCGCACCGTTTATCGTAGCGGAAAGCGACCTGCTGATGGCGATCCCCCGCTATGCCGCGGAGAAGCTGATTAAGACAGCGGATCTCAGGATTTTTGCGTTACCGTTTCCGATACGCACGTTTGAAGTGAAAATTTACTCGCATAAACGCAGCGGCCAGCGGGGCGCGACCCGCTGGCTGAAGGAGGAACTGCAGATGCTGGCGCAGGCTGTCAGGGGACGGTAGGCTATTTGTTAGCGGACAGCCCAGCCCGCGCTTTAATATAGAGCAGAGCGAGTCTGTCCATAGAAGCTTAGGTCCTGAAGATTTTATTCATCCAGTAACGGTTTTCGATTATCTTTCGCTGGCTCTGGCTTGAGTTTTTCAACGGGAATACTGCACATGCTTTCCGCTATTATCCCAAAAAGAGAGTCTTTCGGGTAACTTTCCCATTGTCCCACATCCTGTGTCACATGTACGACATCGCCTTCCGCGAACGGTTTCGAAAAATAGGTTCGCGCCATAACGGCACGCTGGTTTTTGTCGCAGTTAATCACGTCGATTGCCCGTGAGCTCGCTATGTAGACGGGAGGATTTTTTATAATGAGTGTCTGCTCGGCGTAGTTATTGATGAAATAAAAGCGGCGTAAGCGGTCGTTACCCTGATAAGTTGAAATCACCCGAAAATCGATATACGAAGCAATTCTTTTATCTTCAAGGATTTTTATGACGCCTGCCGGTGGCTTGGGGGGAGACTGGGGCTGGGGTTTACTTGTCCCGGTACAACCTGTCAGCATAAGTAATAACAGCCATGTTAGCTTTTTCATTTCGCATCCCCTGCGGATAAATCAGGCCGTAATGTCGTCAGCATGTCAGGCGTTACATTTCCCTGAACGGTACAGAGCAATAATGTCCCGTCTTTACCTTTGCTGAGCATTAACAGCTTTTCGGTACTTTCTTTTGCCGGAGCAATACCTGACACCGCCTGCGCGTTGTCTTCCCAGTCACTGTTTGGGTTGATTTTAATCATCGTCTGAGAAACATAATCATCTCCCGCCTTTTTCCAGGATAAATGATCAAGTCTGGACATCACTTCTTCTTGCGACTCTTTGAAAATGAGTCCCCAGTAATAGTACTTACCGTAATTGATTTCATCGAGATTGCTGGTTTGCAGGTAATATCCCGATACCGTCAGATTTAATTCCTGCAGCGGTTGAGCAAACCAGATGGTGCGATTGCCGTCTTCAGGGGCTTTGAACCAGGCCTGCGAATGCTTGTTAAGCGTTAAGGGGGCTACGCGGCTGAGTTTGGCTCGCTGATGATAAATCTCGTTGAAAAAGGTTGAGTCGCAGCGGGTCAACGTTTGTGTCAACGTGCTGGCGTGAACCGTGGGTGTGGCTACAGCCATACCTGCTATGAGCCCAATGGAGGAGATGAGTTTACGCATGTAATATCCCTATATTAAAAAAAGACCCTGTTTTTATCGGCTTATCAGGATGAGACTTTACGCTTTTTCTATTTTGCTTCGTTATCTGGCGTATCCAATGCCTCCCCCGAGTTTTGTACAAAACCTCAACCCTCTCATCTTTAGGTTTACACAGCGGTAACAAAATAGGTACCATACCCCCCTATAGTATCAGGAGGGCGTATGCCGCATTCACCCGAAGATAAAAAACGTATTCTTACCCGCGTCCGCCGCATTCGGGGCCAGGTTGAGGCCCTGGAACGCGCGCTGGAGTCGGGCGACCCCTGCCTGGCCATCCTGCAGCAAATTGCCGCCGTGCGCGGGGCTGCCAATGGCCTGATGGGCGAAATGGTTGAAATTCACCTCAAAGATGAGCTGGTAGCGGGGGAAACCACGCCGGATCAGCGTGCCGTTCGCATGGCGGAAGTCGGCCATTTACTGCGCTCTTATCTAAAATAAATCCACATACCTGACAAGAAGGGAAGACATATGAAATCTCGCGCTGCAGTTGCATTTGGCCCCGGCCAGCCGCTCAAAATCGTTGAAATTGACGTGGCACCGCCGAAGAAAGGCGAAGTGCTGATCAAAATCACCCATACCGGCGTATGTCATACCGATGCGTTTACGCTCTCGGGCGACGACCCGGAAGGCGTCTTCCCAGCGGTGCTCGGCCATGAAGGCGGCGGGATTGTGGTAGAAGTGGGCGAGGGCGTGACCAGCCTGAAGCCGGGCGATCACGTGATCCCGTTGTACACCGCGGAATGCGGCGAGTGTAAGTTCTGTAAATCCGGCAAAACTAACCTCTGCCAGGCCGTTCGCGCCACCCAGGGGAAAGGGCTGATGCCCGACGGGACGACCCGTTTCTCGTACAACGGCGAGCCGGTTTATCACTACATGGGCACCAGCACCTTCAGCGAATACACCGTTTGCGCGGAGATCTCGCTGGCGAAGGTGAACCCTCAGGCGCCGCTGGATAAAGTCTGCCTGCTGGGCTGCGGCGTGACCACCGGTATTGGCGCGGTGCATAACACCGCAAAAGTCAAAGAGGGCGATACCGTGGCGGTGTTCGGTCTCGGCGGCATTGGTCTGGCGGTGATCCAGGGCGCGGTGCAGGCGAAGGCCGGCCGTATCATCGCGGTCGATACCAACCCGGAGAAATTCAGGCTGGCGGGAGAAATGGGCGCGACCGATTTCGTGAACCCGAAAGATCACGAGAAGCGGATTCAGGACGTCGTCGTTGAGATGACCGACGGCGGCGTGGACTTCAGCTTCGAGTGTATCGGCAACGTCAACGTGATGCGTTCCGCGCTGGAGTGCTGCCACAAAGGCTGGGGCGAGAGCATCATCATTGGCGTGGCCGGTGCGGGTCAGGAGATTAAAACCCGTCCATTCCAGCTGGTCACCGGGCGCGTATGGCGCGGTTCTGCGTTTGGCGGCGTGAAGGGGCGTACCCAGCTTCCGGGTATGGTTGAAGATGCCATGGTCGGCAAGATTCAGCTCGATCCGTTCATTACCCACCGCTTACCGCTGGAGCAGATCAACGAGGCGTTTGATCTGATGCACGAAGGAAAATCCATCCGTACCGTTATCCATTTCGGCGACAAGTAACTCTTCTGCCAGCGGTTTTTCGCCGCTGGCATTTCTTTAATAATCTTCTCTAAAGTGTGACCAGTGCGGCGTTTTTAGCCGTAATCTAAATCTCTGCCGTGCCGATGACTATTTAACAGGCGTGTTTTTACGCATCTTACCTACAAGAGAGTCGACGGTCATGGACAACACTACTTCGATGCTGGCGCAGCGCAAGCTGGGCTTCTTGCATCACATCAGGCTGGTTCCGCTGTTTTCCTCCATTCTCGGTGGCATTATTCTTCTGTTTGCCTTGAGCTCGGGTCTGGCAGGGTATTTCCTGCTGCAGGCCGATAACGATCAGCAGGATGTCACATCCGAAATTCAGGTGCGTATGGGGCTGTCGAACAGCTCAAACCATCTGCGAACCGCGCGTATCAATCTGATCCACGCCGGTGCGGCAAGCCGTATCGCGGAGATGGACGCGATGAAGCAGAACATCAGCGAGGCGGAAACACGCATTAAGCAGTCCCAGGAGAGCTTTACCGCCTACATGAATCGCGCCGTGCGCACCGCCGAGGGCGCAGCGCTGGATGCGGAGCTTAAGACCCGGTATGACGCCTATATCGCGGGCATGCAGCCGATGGTCAAATTCGCCAAAAACGGCATGTTCGAGGCGATCATCAATCACGAAAACGAAACGGCGCGTCCGCTGGACGACGCGTACAACGCCGTACTGCTGAAGGCGATTAAGATCCGTACCGACCGTGCCAATGCGCTAACGGCGCAGGCGCACAGCCGCACGCAGCTGGGCCTGATGTTTATGGTGGGCGCGTTTGCGCTGGCGCTGGTGCTGACGGCGATGACCTTTGTCGTGCTGCGCCGCACGGTAATCAATCCGCTGCAGCGGGCAGCGAAACGTATCGAGAATATCGCTAAGGGCGACCTGACGATGCCGGACGACGTGGCCGGGCGCAGCGAAATTGGCCGCCTGACGCGGGATCTGCAAACCATGCAGCACTCGCTTGAAAAAACGGTCGGCACCGTGCGTCAGGGGGCGGAGGAGATTTACCGCGGCACCAGCGAGATCTCTGCCGGTAACACCGATCTCTCTTCCCGCACCGAGCAGCAGGCTGCCGCCATCGAGCAAACCGCCGCGAGCATGGAACAGCTTACTGCAACGGTGAAACAGAACGCCGATAACGCCCATCATGCCAGCAAGCTGGCGGAAGATGCCTCCGGGAAAGCCACCCGCGGCGGCCAGATGGTCTCCGGCGTGGTGAAAACCATGGGCAATATCTCCAGCAGCTCGAAGAAAATCTCTGAAATCACCGCCGTGATTAACAGCATTGCCTTCCAGACCAATATCCTGGCGCTTAACGCGGCGGTAGAAGCGGCGCGGGCGGGTGAACAGGGGCGCGGATTTGCCGTGGTGGCCAGTGAAGTGCGCACCCTGGCAAGCCGCAGTGCGAATGCCGCAAAAGAGATCGAAAGCCTGATCAACGAATCGGTTTCGCTGATCGATCAGGGGTCCGGTGAAGTTGTTGCCGCCGGTAACACCATGAATGAGATCGTCGACGCGGTGAAGCGCGTCACCGACATCATGCTGGAGATTGCCGCGGCGTCCGATGAGCAGAGTCGCGGTATCGTCCAGGTGAGCCAGGCGATTTCGGAGATGGATAAAGTGACCCAGCAGAACGCCTCGCTGGTGGAAGAAGCCTCCGCGGCGGCGGCGTCTCTGGAAGAACAGGGCGCGCGTCTGACCGAGGCGGTTGGGGCGTTTCGTCTGAGCGGTGCGAAGCCGAACCGCGCGGTGGCGTCAGCGCCAGTGGCGACGAGCGCGCCGTTGCGCCCGGCGGCGACAGTTTCGGGGGATAACTGGGAGACGTTCTGAGTCGCGTGTTTTGTCGGGTGGCGGCTTCGCCTTACCCGACCTACTTGTATTTGTAGGCCCGCGTAAGCGAAGCGCCACCGGGCAAAAAAAAGGGACCAAAAGGTCCCTTTTTTCATCGGTTATTTCTTATCAGGTAACGCGTACGCGATAACGTAATCACCGCGATCCGGCGACTGGCGGGCGCCACCGGCGTTAATGAGGATGTACTGCTTACCGGTTTTCGGCGACACGTAGGTCATCGGGCCGGACTGGCTGCCGACCGGCAGGCGGTCTTTCCAGATCTCTTTCCCGGTGGCGGTATCAAACGCGCGCAGGTAGAAATCCTGGGTGCCGGCAAAGAACAGCAGGCCAGACTGGGTCGAGAGCGATGCCCCAAGCGTCGGCATGCCGATTGGGATTGGCATGTGCATGCGGATGCCCAGCGGGCCGGTATCTTCCACCGTACCAACAGGAACCTGCCACACCAGCTTGCCGGTTTTCAGGTCAACCGCCGACATGGTGCCAAACGGCGGCTTCTGGCACGGAATGCCCAGCGGCGACAGGAAGCGCTCGCGCATCGCGCCGAACGGCGTGCCGTCCATCGGGACAATCCCCATCTCGATGCCGCTGGCATCTTTCGCCACGTTCGCGCGCGGCACCATGTAGTTTGCCAGACCCAGACGCATATCGTTGACGAACATCAGGCTGTTGTTCGGGTCAACGGAGACGCTGCCCCAGTTCATCCCGCCGAGTGAGCCAGGGAATTGCAGGGAACGGTCGAGACCAGGCGGGGTGAAGACGCCCTGATGACGCATCTCTTTAAACTGAATGCGGCACAGCAGCAGGTCGACAGGCGTCGCGCCCCACATGTCGGACTCGGTCAGCGTCTGGTTGCCAATCATCGGCATGCCAATGGAGTACGGCTGGGTTGGGGAGTAGCGTTCACCTTCAACGTTGCCCGCCGGGACAGGGCGTTCCTCGACCTTCGCCACCGGCTTGCCGGTTTCGCGGTTAAGCATGAAGATCATGCCCTGCTTGCTGGTCTGCACCAGCACAGGCGTGGTGCCGCCCTTGCCGTCAGGCAGGTCGTACAGCAGCGGCTGGGAAGGCAGGTCAAAGTCCCACAGGTCATGGTGGGTGGTCTGGAAATGCCAGCGGACCTGGCCGGTGGCCGCGTCGACGGCGACGATGGAGGAACTGTACTTATCGTCCAGCGCGGTACGCTCGCCCGCCCAGAAGTCTGGCGTGGCGTTGCCGGTTGGCAGGTAGATCAGGTTCAGTTTGGCGTCGTAGGACATCGCAGACCAGACGTTCGGCGTACCGCGGGTGTAGGTCTGGCCTTCCGGCGGCAGGCCGGTCAGGTTCGGATTACCCGGATCCCACGCCCAGGCCAGCTTACCGGTGTGAACGTCGTAGGCGCGGACCACGCCCGGCGGCTCGCCGGTTGAGTAGTTATCCGCGACGCGACCGCCGACGACAACGACGTTCCCGGCCACCAGCGGCGTCGAGGTTTGCTGATAATACCCGGGCTTAATCTCACCCATCCCGACGCTCAGATCCACGGTGCCATGGTCGCCAAAGTCGTCGCAGACCTTGCCGTTATCCGCGTTAATGGCAATCAGACGGGCATCGGTGGTGGGCAGGAACAGACGGCGAGGACATGCCGCTGGCTGTGTTTCTGCCTGTGACGTTGTCACGGTGGAGTGGTCTTCAAAATAGCCCAGACCGCGACAGCGCTGCCAGTTCGGCGCGGTGGCTTTCGAATCATAACGCCATTTTTCTTTACCGGAATCCACGTCCAGCGCCAGCACTTTACTGTACGGCGTACAGACATACAGGGTGTCGCCAATCTGCAGCGGCGTGTTCTGATCTTCCGCACCCGAGCCGTTGCTCTGCGGAATATCGCCGGTGTGCGCAACCCACGCGACTTTCAGCGAGCTTACGTTTTGCTTGTTAATCTGATCCAGCGCGGCGAAGCGGTCGCCGTGGGTGGTGTTGCCCCAGTGCTCCCAGTTCTTTTGCTGCTCACCGGGTGCAACGGGTTTCACCGGCACGGGCTCGTTCGCTGCCACAAGGGTTTGCGGCTTAAACATCCAGCCGAGGCTGACCAGCATGGCCACCGCGAGCAGCGCCGCGACGCCAAAAGCGGGGGCTTTGTTCGGTGCAGTGTGGTTTGCCGCACGCAGGAAGGGCCAGACGATGGCGCACAGGAATGCCAGCACGGTAAAGGTAAACAGGCGGGAGAAGAGCGGCCAGAAATCCCAGCCCGCATCGCTTACCGCCCAGAACAGCGAGGCAATAAACGCGATGCCGTAAAGCACGATCCCGCTGATGCGGTTGAGGAAAATCAGGATCGCGGCAATCACCATTGCCACGCCCATTATCAGGAAGTAACTACTCCCGCCTACGGTGGCGAGCTTAAAGCCCAACCCGCCGACCGCCAGACCGATGAGCATCATCAGTCCGGCAAGAAGCCACTGCAGAATACGAGGTATCCCGCGCGGCGCGCTGCCAAATGCCATTTCTCTCTCCTTTAGATCCCGCCGCCGTGTCGGGTATGTACCAGTTGGGTAATAAATGCGGTGGGATTGATGATTAGTACGGGTGAATTCGTTTTTATCAAACCGTTTGTGAACCATTTGGTGAATTCACGGCTATGATAAAACTGTTAAATTGTTTTACGCAATTGTTAATGAATGATTTCGCATTATTTGATTAACGCGCAGGTCTGTTCCCTCGCCCCTTTAGGGGAGAGGGCTAGGGTGAGGGGTATTAAACCGGCATCGATTTACGGATGGCGCTCAGCAGCGTCTGCGCGCCCGTGGAAAGCGGGGTATCTACCCGGGTCAAAATGCCGATAGGTTCACCGGCGCCGGGGGCCGTTACCGGGAGAGCGGTCAGCGTGCCCTGGCGCAAATCATCTTTTACCGCGCCGGAGGGAACGAACCAGACGTAGTCATAGTCGAGGGTGAGCTGGCGTGAAAGCGAGGCTGACAGCGTTTCAATACACCCTGAGGGCAGCGTACACCCCTGCATTTGCAGCAAGGTTTCGGCGGTCTGACGTGGGACGGTCCCTTTCGGGCACACCACCACCGGCCACTCCATGACGCGGCTTAACGTCACCGTGTCCTGCAGCAGCGGATGATCGGGACGAACCACCAGCTTCAGGGACTCCAGGAACAGCAGCTCGTAATTGAGACCGCCCATCAGTTCAGGGTCGGACATGCGGCCAATCCCGATATCCAGCTCGCCCGATTTCAGCCCCGCGAGCAGCATGGTGTTATTCATGGTGGCAACCTGGATCGTGGTATGCCGTTGCTGCTTGTGGAACTGGCCAATCACCGGCGGAAGAATGCCCAGCGCGGCGGTGGGCAGTGCCCCGACGCGGACGACCTCGCTGGTGTGTTCTTCTTTTCGGTGCAGCGACTGGCCTGCGGTATTGAGCGCATCCAGCACCTTAACGGCATGCGTAAGGAACTGTTCGCCCACGATGGTAAGCTGCGCCCCCAGCCGACCCCGGTCAAAAAGACGGGCGCCGGTCAGCTGTTCGAGCTCGTTGAGGGTTTTCGAGAGCGCAGGCTGGCTCAGGTTAAGAGTTTCAGCCGCACGCCCCAGCGTTCCCTGTTGAGCGACGGCCACAAATGTATGCAAATGGCGCAAGCGTATGCGCTGACTGAACAGACCATTTTTTTCCATAGGCGATGTTAAAAACAGAGCGATGCGGGTGACAAGCTAAGTTGTTTAATTTTGATAACTTGATAGCAAAATATTTTTAACATTTGATCTGTTTGAGTTACAATATGTTTTTCGGCAGGGAAAGAAATGTGAACATCCTTGTTCATTTATTGCTCATTGCAGAGAGGGAGGGTTAAGGGGTTAGATCACGCCGTCACCGCCGTCAGAACACCATACCTGGCCGGAGGTAAATGAACATTCATCCGAGGCCAGCGTGACGTACAGCGGGGCAATCTCGACGGGCTGACCCGGGCGTCCCAGCGGGGTATCGCCGCCAAACTCCTTCACTTTTTCCATCGGCTGGCCGCCGCTGGATTGCAGTACCGTCCAGTAGGGGCCAGGGGCGACCGCGTTGACGCGAATGCCTTTCGGACCCAGCTGCTTGGCTAAGGATTTGGTAAATACCGCCAGGCAGGCTTTGGTCTGGGCGTAGTCCAGCAGCACCGGGCTCGGCTTCACGGCCTGAACGGAGGAGGTATTAATGATAACGGACGAGGCTTTCAGGTGGCGCAGCGCCGCCTTCGTGATCCAGAAGGGGGCATAGACGTTGGTTTTAAACGTCGCGTCAAAATCTTCGGTGGTCAGCTCTTCAAGGGATTTACGGAACTGCTGACGACCGGCGTTATTGACCAGAATATCCAGCCCGCCCAGCTTCGAGACGGCTTCTTCGACCAGATTCTGGCAGAAGGTTTCGTCCCGAACGTCCCCCGGCAGCGCGACGGCATTCCGGCCTTCGGCTTTGATCAGGTCGATGACCTCCGCGGCGTCTTTTTCCTCTTCAGGCAGGTAGTTAATGGCCACGTCTGCACCTTCACGGGCATAGGCGATGGCCACTGCGCGACCGATACCCGAGTCACCGCCGGTGATCAGCGCTTTTTTACCGGCCAGGCGGCCATGCCCTTTGTAGCTGGTTTCCCCGTGGTCGGGTACAGGTTGCATTTCGGATGCCAGTCCCGGTGGCGTTTGCGGCTGTTCCGGGAACGGGGGCTGCGGGTAAGCGTTCGTACGTTGTTGGGTATCACTCATAGCTGACTCCTTAAGCCAAGGGGTGAGATTTGATGGATAACTGCAGCGTTAACGCTTCGCTGAATTATTTCTGCAAACGATCGACACGGACGACGGCAGGAGATGATTTTTTATCAAGCGAACCGTTGATGCTGATCATCTGGTCGGGTTTTACCGTTCTGCCGTCGAAGACTGCCTGGGGAATAATAACGTCGATTTTTCCGGTTTTATCCTGAAATACAAACTTATCGCCGCTACCGTCAATAAGATTACCGCGTAATGAAATGGTCGCACCGTCGTGCAGTTGTTTTGCCTGATCGATGGTCATAATACGCGCGTCATCGGTTCCGCGATATCCACTATCCAGCGCGTGGGGAGGCGGTGGGGCTTCACCTTTTTGTAACCCGCCGTTATTATCTGCCCATGCGGCCGGAACCAGAAATATCAAAAAAGCGGAAATAAGCGATAATTTCATCGGATATCCTTCATTTTGGGTGTCTTGACTTATTAAGTATTGTTGCTATTCCTTTATGTGGCAAATGTGATAAGTCCTAAAAACATTCGCGTTAGAAATCAAAATTATCGGATAATAAGCGAAACGGTGACGATGGCCATGAAGCGTGAAAATGAAAAGTTACCCGGGATAGAGGAAAGATATCGCTTGCTGACGTTTGAATACGCGTTTCGTCAGGTGGGGTTTATTGTTCTGTTAGGTATTATCGTTGCCGCCATTGCCGGTCTGTTTTCAAGCGGAATAGTCAGCGATACGGTAAAAATAAATTCCGCTAAGTCGCTGACTATAAACTATGAGCGCTTCGGGCGGCGGGAGACGGAGACACGGATGCAGCTTGCGTTTCCGGTGAAAACGGAGGGGACCTATACCCTCAGCGTCACCAGCGAGAGTAGCGAGGCGTATGATCCAGGCAGCGTCTGGCCCCAGCCGGACGCCATGTTCAGCCACGGAAATAGCCTCTATTTTGTTTATCACAACCTGAAAAAGACGGACAACTTTTCGGTATTACTCTTTACCACACCGTCCCGGGCCGGTAAATGGAACTCGGTCATCCGCGTAAACAACGAGCCGGAGATCACCCTCTGGCAATTTATTTACCCGTAGGAGGCTGATATGGATATGGTCTTTCGTGCGCTGGCTATTTATCTGTTCCTCGTGGTGGTATTTAAAGTGGCCGGGCGACGCGCGCTGCTGCAGATGACCAGCTTTGATCTCATTCTTCTCCTGATAATTAGTGAAGCCACGCAGCAGGCGCTTCTGGGGCAGGATTTTTCCGTCACCGGCGCGATGATTACGATTACCACCCTGGTGGTAGTGGATATTATTTTTGGCCTTATGAAAAAGTATTTTTCTCCGGTAGAGAATATTCTGGACGGCACTCCTGTGATTCTGGTGGAAAACGGCGTTCCCCTGGCGGATAAACTCAAAAAGGTCGATGTCTCTTGCGATGATATTCTGGTGTCAGCGCGTCAGAATAATGGCATTACCGAAATAAGCCAAATTAAATATGCCATACTTGAGCGCAATGGACATATTTCAATCATTCCTTTCGAGAAATAAGAGGCGGCAAGATGAGCAATCTTTTGCACGATAACCATTACACCGTCGGTGAATTGACAAAAAAACTGGCGAGCAAGTTAACCGATGCCGGGCTGCGTTTAACCACGGCGGAATCCTGCACCGGGGGAAAGCTCTCGGTGGCGCTCTGCGCTGAAGAGAACACGGCCGATTTTTATGATGTCGGGCTGGTGGTGTTCAGCGATGCCGCGAAAGCGCGGATCCTCGGCGTGCGTCCTGAAACGCTGGAGCGCTATACCGCCGTCAGCGAACAGACGGTGACCGAGATGGCCGCCAGCATCCGCGACATTGCCCAGGCGGATATCAGCATCGCCATCAGCGGATACGCTGGCCCGGAAGGGGGCGACGACGGCACGGCGGCGGGGACGGTCTGTTTTGCGTGGAACATACGTGGCGAGACGAAAACCCGTACCGTGCTTTTCTCCGGAGACTGTCAGGACGTGGTGGAAAAAGCGGTGCATTTTTCGCTGGCAGAGCTGGTGACAGCATTGTCGGACGGGCATAACGGTTGAGTTCACGTGGAGGTTCTATGGCTGTCATAGTGATTACCGGTGGGACGGCGGGCGTGGGAAAAGCCACGGCGCTGCGCTTCGCAAAAGCAGGTTACGATGTGGGCCTCATCGCCCGTGATGAAGCCAGCCTGCACTCCACCCAGGAAGAGCTGCGCCGCTTCGGCGTAAATGCGCACGCCGTGCAGGGGGACGTCGCCGACAGTCAGGCGGTGGTGGATGCGGCTAACGAGATTGAGTATCGTCTCGGTGCGATTGATGTCTGGGTCAACAACGCCATGGGGGCCGTGCTGGCACCGTTGCGTACCCTTACGCCGGACGAGTTTCGGCGCGTGACCGAGGTGACATACCTCGGCTACGTGAACGGCACCCGCGCGGCGCTTGAGCTTATGGTTCCGCGCGACAGGGGCGTGATTATTCAGGTAGGGTCCGCGCTGGCCTACCGTTCCATTCCCTTGCAGTCCGCCTACTGCGGGGCCAAAGCGGCGATTCGCGGGTTTACCGATGCGGTGCGCACCGAGCTGATGCATGAGAACAGCCGGGTTCAGCTTTCGATGGTGCAGATGCCGGGGCTCAATACGCCGCAGTTCGAATGGGCAAGGAACAAGTTCGCGTGGGCGATGCGGCCGGTACCGCCGGTGTTCGAGCCTGAAGTCGCCGCCAGCGCCATCTTCAGGGTGGCGCAAAAGCCGGTGCGCGAGCTGTGGGTAGGCAGCAGCACCATTCAGTCGATTGTCGGGCAGTTCCTCTTCCCGGGTTTTCTGGACAGACTGATGGTGAAGAAAGCCTGGGAAGGTCAGATGACCGACGATCTGAACGCGCCGGACCGCCGGGATTATCTCGACCAGCCGATTAACGACCTGCACAAAATCCATGGCCGTTTCACTGACGAAGCGAAAACCCGCGCGTCGTCCGTGACCTCCGGTATGCCGGGCAAAGTGGCGTTAGGGGCCCTTGCGGTGGCGGGTATTGTGTTGACGCGTTTGATAATCCGCCGGAAACCGTAATCAGCGCAGCGCGCTGCGGTGCGTCCAGAACCAGCGATAACCGTAGCCGCCAAGGCTGAGCTCGACGGTTTTACCGCAAACCAGCGCGTCATCGTAGCGTTTGTCCGCGAGACAGACGGTCCAGGTCGTGTTGCGGATCCCCTTCACGGTGAACTGCACCGGCTGGTCACTGAAGTTAACAAAGGTCAGGATGCTGCGTTCTTCGGTCTCGTAATAGATCCCCAGCACCGCGTCACTATCGATCGTGAGGAGCCGAAAGGGCGCAACGGCAATTTCGGGGAACTCCGAGCGGGTATTGGCGATATCAATGATGCGGTGCAGGAGCGAGTTGCGGTGGAGCAGCGAATCAGCGACGTTGATTTTTTGATAGCGGTAAGGACCGCGGTCAATAATCGGCGCGATAAATTTTTCCGGGTCGGCTGCCGAAAAACCGCCGCCTTGCGATCCTGCCCACTGCATGGGGGTGCGCACGGCGTAGCGCTCTTCCAGATCGAGGTCATCCCCCATGCCGATCTCATCGCCATAGCGCATCACCGGAACGCCGGGCAGGGAAAAGAGTACCGCGTGGCAGAACGCCAGCCGCTTCAGATCGCCGTTCAACATCGGCGCCAGGCGGCGGCGGATCCCGCGCTGGTAGACGTTCATCTCGTCGTCAGGGGCGAAGGTATCGAGGACAAACTGTTTGTCTTTCTGGCTGATGCCCTCCAGATCCAGCTCGTCGTGATTGCGCAGCCAGTTGGCAAAACAGCATGAATCGGGCGGGACGATCATTTTCTTCACCGCGTTGCGCAGCGGACGGGCGCTTTTGCGGGCCAGGCTGACGTAAAAATACTTGTTGAGCCAGAAATTGAGCACCAGATTCAGGCGGTCATTATTGCCAAAGTAGTCCTGATAGGCCTCCACCTCGACGTCCACTTCACCCAGCAGGATCGCGTCCGGATTATGCTTCTCAATCAGACGGCGCATATGTACGAGGATCCACAGGCCCTTTTTTTCATCACCGTTTCCCGCCTGCGTGGTCAGGTGGGAGGCGGCATCCAGGCGGAACCCCGACACGCCCAGCTTGAGCCAAAAGAGGATGATGTTCTCGATCTCTTTCAGCACCGCGGGCGAGGTCAGGTTCAGGTCCGGTTCGTGGCGATAGAACATGTGCCGGTAGTATTGTCCCGCTTCGTCGTCCCAGGTCCAGATGCTCTCCTCCACGCCGGGAAACATGGGGGGCGTATCGTCGTCGTCACTATCTGACCAGAGGTAGTAATCCCGATAGGGTGACGCCGGGTTAAGGCGGGCCTGCTGGAACCAGGGATGTGCGTCAGAGGTGTGCTGGATCAGCAGTTCAATAATGACCTGCATGCCCAGCTCGCGGGCCTGTTCGATAAAGGCGATGATATCGGCCAGCTTTCCGAAGCGGGGATCCACCTGGAGATGGTCGCTGACGTCATAGCCTTCATCGAGAAAGGGCGTGAGGTAAAACGGGGTGATCCAGATAACCGTCGCCCCCATGCGGCGAATGTACCGCAGCTTGGCCGCTATCCCGGCGATGTCCCCGCAGCCATCGCCGTTCAAATCATAAAAGAGTGCGGTATCAATCTGGTAAATAATGGCCCGTGTATGCCAGTCCGTCATAGCGTGCCTCAGTGATAGCCTTCAGTATCCGAAACCTTGCCCCGGAACACGTAGTAGCTCCAGGCGGTGTACACCAGGATCACCGGAATAATCAGTAACGTCCCGACCAGCATAAACAGCTGGCTGGCAGGCGGGGCCGCGGCCTCCCACAGAGTGATACGCGGCGGAATAATGTTCGGCCAGAGGCTGATACCCAGCCCGCTGAACCCGAGGAAGATCAGCCCCAGCGTCAGCAGGAAAGGGCGCGCGTGGCTGGCCGGATTGCGGGTCAGGCGCCAGATCAGCACGCTGAAGATCCCGACCAGCAGCGGAACCGGCAGGAACCAGAAGAAGTTGGGCAGGGTAAACCAGCGGTCGGCGACGTACTGCCAGCCGAGCGGCGTCCAGACGCTGACCACCGCGATAACCACCATCAGCGCCAGCAGCACGTGGCGGGTCAGTTCGCGCATGCGTTGTTGCAGCGCGCCTTCGCTTTTCATGATGAGCCAGGTGGTGCCCAGCAGCGTGTAGGCGACGACCAGACCGATGCCGCAGAAGAGGTTGAATGGCGTGAGCCAGTCCAGCGAAGAGCCGACAAAACGTCGGCCCTCCACGTCAAAGCCGTTGATCACGGCGCCCACCACCACGCCCTGGCTGAAGGTGGCGAGCAGGGAGCCGCCGGCAAAGGAGTAGTCCCAGAATTTGCGGTGTGAAGGGGTGGCTTTGAAGCGGAACTCAAAGGCAACGCCGCGAAAGATGAGGCCGATCAGCATCGCGGTGAGGGGGATGGTCAGCGCATCAATGATCACCGCATAGGCCAGCGGAAACGCGCCGAACAGCCCCGCGCCGCCGAGCACCAGCCAGGTCTCGTTGCCGTCCCAGACGGGCGCCACGCTGTTGACCATGACATCGCGCTCTTTGGCATCGCCCACGAAGTTAAACAGCAGGCCAATCCCCAGATCGAAGCCGTCCATAATGATATACATCAGCGTGGCAAACACGATGATGGCAAACCAAATCACTGAGATATCGACGCCCATCAGATTCTCTCCTCTTCCGGAACAGACTCCGCGGCTGACAGCGGACGGGCAGGCGTGCCCGAGGTGTTTGACGTCAGCGTATCAACGGGCTGAGGACCTTTCTTAATCAGCCGGATGAGATAAACATAGCCCACGCCAAATACGGATGAGTAGACGACGAAGAACGCCAGCAGGCTAATGCTCATCTGCAGGGTGCTGTGCAGCGATACCGCGTCGATGGTGCGCAGGTAGCCATAGACAACCCACGGCTGACGGCCCACTTCGGTGGTCACCCAGCCGGCAAGCAGCGCGACCAGCCCCGCAGGCCCCATGCAGAGGGCAAACCACTGGAACGGACGCGAGTGGTAAAGTCGATGGCGATAGCGTAGCCAGAGGCTGAGCAGACCGAGGGTAATCATCAGCAGCCCCATCCCTACCATAATGCGGAACGACCAGAAAACGATGGTCGAGTTGGGTCGATCCTCTTTCGGGAAGTCTTTCAGGGCCGGGACCTGTTTATCCAGGCTGTGCGTCAGAATCAGGCTGCCGAGCGCGGGGATCTCCAGGCCGTATTTGGTGCGCTCTTCCTCCATATCCGGCAGGCCAAACAGCAGCAGCGGGGTGGCTTCGCCGGGCGGATTTTCCCAGTGACCCTCAATAGCGGCGATTTTGGCTGGCTGATGCTCAAGCGTGTTCAGGCCGTGCATATCGCCCACCACCGCCTGGATAGGGGCAACCAGCAGCGCCATCCACATCGCCATCGAAAACATGGTGCGAACGGCGGGCGTATCGTTACCGCGGAGCAAGTGCCAGGCGGCCGACGCGCCGACAAAGAGCGCGCTGCTCAGGAACGCGGCGATAGCCATATGAATAAGACGGTACGGGAAGGAGGGGTTAAAGACGATTGCCAGCCAGTCCTGCGGGATAACCTGCCCGTTTTCGATAGTGAAACCCTGCGGCGTATGCATCCAGCTGTTGGAGGCGAGGATCCAGAAGGTCGACATCAGCGTGCCGAGCGCCACCATGCAGGTCGAAAAGAAGTGCAGCCCCGGGCCGACCTTGTTCCAGCCGAACATCATAACGCCAAGGAATCCGGCCTCCAGGAAGAAGGCGGTTAATACCTCATAAGTCAGAAGCGGGCCGGTAATGCTGCCCGCGAACTGGGAGAACCCGCTCCAGTTGGTGCCAAACTGGTACGCCATCACCAGCCCGGAAACGACGCCCATGCCGAAGTTAACGGCAAATATCTTTAGCCAGAAGTGGTACAACGATCGCCAGACGTCTTTTTTGGTGCGCAGCCACATGCCCTCCAGCACCACCAGGTAGCTGGCGAGACCGATGGTGATCGCAGGAAACAGGATGTGGAACGAGACGGTAAAAGCGAACTGAATTCTGGCCAGATGAAACGCATCGAGTTCGAACATGGTCCGTACCTCTGAGACGATGGGGCACGCGAATTGCCGGGCAGGTCAGGCCTGCCCGGCAAACCGATTACGGTTTAGTCTTACCGGCACCCAGCTCGGCACCGGTCAGCGGGTCGGAATGTGGATCGGACTTTGTGCGGGCAGACATCGCCTTAACCAGGGTTGCCTGCTCGGTTGTGAGCGTCACGCTGGCACTGCCATCGCCGCCATCCACCGCAGGCTGGGGGGACTCAACGTAATCGAAATGTTTATCGCTGTTCCAGCTTCCGCGAACCTCTCCACCTTCAGACATATTGTAGTACTTGTTGGTGAATTCCTCGATTGGCGGCAGTTTACCCGGCGGGAAATTATTACGGATGGACTGCAGCGCCTTCTCAAAGGATAGCTGATGCGCCGCCTCACGCGTCATCAGAAACGCCAGGGCATCTTTAACGCCGGGATCGTCAGTCACGTTGATCAGCCGTTCATAGATGATTTTGGCTCTGGCCTCGGCCGCCACGTTCGAACGCAGATCTGCCGTCGGCTCGCCAATGGTGTCGACGTAGGCCGCCGTCCAGGGTACGCCCGCTGAGTTGGTTAGCGGGGTTCCGCCGCCGTAGAGCAGGGAGGTGATGTGGCTGTCATTCCCGTTTTCGGTCATGGAGCGATACAGCTCGGCCTCATTTTCCACCCCTTCCGCCAGCGCGCCCTTGGCACCTTTATTCAGCATACCGACCAGGGTACCGATGATTTCGAGGTGGCTTAACTCCTCGGTCGCGATATCCATCAGCATGTCTTTACGGCCCGGATCGTCATCGCTCAACCCTTGCGTAAAGTAGCGGCAGGCGGCGGCCAGTTCACCCTGCGGTCCGCCAAATTGTTCCAGTAAAAGGTTCGCCAGGCCGGGATTCGGTTCGGCGACGCGAACCGTGTATTGCAGCTGTTTGACGTGTCGAAACATGCTCACTCTCCTGTGGGTTATTTTTTCGCTTCGACACCCGACGCGTCTGAACGCAGCAGGAACTGTTCCGTCGTTTGCGGGATATGACGAATCAGCCAGTCGGCCATTTCGCGCTCTTCGGCGAGGATCGTCTCAATAGCGGGTATCGAGGCGGTGTCACCCGCTTTTTTGGCCGCCGCCAGCAGGGAGGTATAGCAGGCGATTTCAAACTGTTCGAAAACATAGCCGCTGATCGAGCCCTTCACGATTTCGTCAGAAGGGAACATGCCGCCGATGGATTGTCCCAGCGCCGCCATTTTGCTCATCGAGTCTTTTAAGACCGAACGAGAAATATCATTACGGTCGAGGATTTCCTCCAGCAATGTGATTTGCCGTTTTGTCTCATTAATATGTTGCTCAATTCTGGCGCGAACATCAGGATAATTATCGATACGGCTGGCCATGGATTCCAGCATAGATTCGGCTTGCTTTTCCATTGCATGGGCATCGCGTAGCCAGTCATGGTAGTGTTCTACGTGATTCATCATTGTATCCTCATTAGGGGTTCGCTTATTTGGTCTCACTTTCAGCAGCCTGATCGGCACGTGCGGCACTGTAGCCAGATAAATGGCCGACAATATTGGCATAAATACTGATGATAATGACCCATAGCACGCTGTTCTTCCACCAGATGACGGAAGGGATAGCGAGAATGAACCATATTATCGCTGCCGCTAAATGGCACCGTTTAATTGTCCTGGGACTGATGCTCATTTTATTTAACCTGTATTATCGCGTCATTTCTGCGCTTTTTGGTTAATATTGCCAACGGCCAGGTCGGTGAGTTTAAGGTCGGTCTCTTTCTCTTCTTCCAGCGTTTCGGCAAGAAGCTTAACGGCTTTTTTATAGCCGAGCTGGGTAATGACTCCAACTTACTGATAGTGTTTTATGTTCAGATAATGCCCGATGACTTTGTCATGCAGCTCCACCGATTTTGAGAACGACAGTG
>NZ_JBMKHB010000053.1:0-18566 GCF_049238285.1 Enterobacter cloacae complex sp. IR53041
CATTAAGAATCCATGTCACTTTGAGTGCCCACACAGATTGTCTGATAAATTGTTAAAGAGCAGTGCAACGCGGCTTTCGCTCACCGTTGCGAGGTCCCGTATATTACGTTTTCCTCATTCAGAGTCAAGTGATTATTTTCGCTTTTCTCTGTTGGCGTTCATCTCTGAACCCCGCTAACCCGGCGGCCTGTAAGCCGTTGTTCCGTGTCAGTGGAGGCGCATTATAGGGAGTTCTCAGACGTTGACAACCCCTCTTTTAAAAAAAACTTTCAACCGTCTCTTTTTTGCTCAAAACCGTGCTATAGCGCCAGTTTTTCGAGCGTTTCAAAGCCATAACGGCGTAAAACGGGTAAAAGTTGTTCAGTTTCTTTTGTTAACGCCATACAAAACGCGATATTCGCATCCGTAGATTTCGCATCCGGGGCTTCATGCTCCAGCAACCAGGCCGTACGACGGGCGATAGCCGCACCGGAATCCACCAGGCGAGTCCCCTCCGGCAGCACCTCTAATAACTCTTCATGGAGTAGCGGGAAGTGGGTACAGCCCAACACAACGGTATCCGGGGGTTCAGGCATCCGCAGCCACGGACGAAGAATACGACGCAGCTCGTCGAGTGATACCGCCTTGCCATGCAGCTTCGCTTCCGCCATCTCTACCAGCTCAGCCGAACCGAGCATCGCAATCTGGCATTCGTTGGCGAAACGGTCGATCAGCTCGCGGGTATAAGGACGCTTTACCGTACCTCGCGTGGCCAGCAGGCCCACAATGCCGTTCGCCGTCAGACGCGCGGCAGGCTTTATTGCCGGGACGACGCCCACAACCGGGAACTGGAATTTTTCACGCAGGGCGGGAAGAGAAACGGTGCTCGCCGTATTACACGCGATAACGGCCAGCGCAAGGGGATAACGCTGTTGTACCGCAGTGACGATTTCCACCACGCGCTCGACAATAAAATCTTCGCTCTTTTCCCCATACGGGAAAGCGACGTTATCGAAGGCGTAGATGTAATGGAGATCCGGCAGGAGATGCCGAATCTCATCATAGACCGAAAGCCCACCGACGCCGGAATCAAACACCAGCACGGTAGGGCGCGGATTAGAAGGTGTAGCTGCCAGACAAGGTGTATTCCCGTCCTGCAGTTTGGTAGCCATAAACTGTCTCGTAATCTTTATCGAACAGGTTGGCTATTTTACCACGAACTGTAAGGTGTGAGGTGACAGGATACGAAACTGCGACATCCCACAGGCTTACACCGCCCATTTTTACTTTCTCAGACGGGTAAGTACCAAAGTCAGTGTCGTAACGCGTACCGAGATAGTGATAAGTCAGGCTCCAGTCGAAATCATAGATCTGCGTGTCGAGCTGATATTTCACCTGCTGCTTAGCACGACGATCCAGAAGTTCGTTGGTTGCGGCATTTCGGGCATCTACGTAGTCATAGCCAACAGTATGCGTCAACGGACCCGTATCAAACGATGCTGTCGCTTCAACACCTTTAATGCGCGCTTTACCGACGTTGTAATATTGCTGAAGGTTATTATCGAAGTCGATGAGATTATCAACGTCATTACGGTAGCCGGATACGCGCCAGCTCACGCCCGCCGTCAGGCCTTCAAACGCACCTTCCCACTGCTTGCTCTCTTCTGGATCAAGATGGTCATTGCCATAGAAACCGTAGAGTTGACCCAGATTCGGTGCTTTATAGGCCGTACCATAAGAAGCAACGAAACGGTAACCCTCCACGAACTCCCAGGCCGCACTGCTTTGCCAGGTGCCATGACGACCGAACTGAGAGTTGTCATCGCTGCGAACCGCCCCTTCCAGGGTGAAGTCACCAAACTGCTGCAGCCCGGTCAGGTAGACGCCGGTGTTACGCAGGTCGTAGCCGTTGGTCACGTAGTTTGTACCCGGCTCGGTGCTCTGCTTCTGCCAGTCAACGCCCGCGCCAATGTTCCCATGGCCAACATCAACGGAGTTGAGCCACTGGACGTTGTACTGTTTGATTTCATCCAGCGTGGCTGTCGAATCGTAGCGGCCTAAATTTGGGTCGTAGTTATAGTCCTTGCTGTGGCTATAGCTGGTGAGCAGCTGCGAATGGAGGATGTCATCGTTGAAGCGCAATCCTGCATCCCAGGTCTGGCTATAGAGCTGGCGGGTATCGACCAGTACGTCAGGGGTAAAGGAGCTGTAGTAGCCGTCGTAGGCCGTACGGTTGCTGTAGCCAAAGCCGCGCACAAAACCGCTCCACTGGTCTGAGAATGCGTGATCCAGTGCGCCGTAGAGCGTTTTATTCATAAAGCCGTCGCGATCGGTCTGGGCAAGGCCACCATTGTTGCCGTCCGCAACCACATCAAACCCTTTGGTATAGGTGTAATCACCCGCAAGCGTGACGCGCGTGCTGTCGCCCAGTGTTTGCTGAGTACTGCCGCCATAATTCTGATAGCCGCGTGAGCCTACGCCAGCATTCAGCGTGGTACCGTCCTTCGCACGAGTAGTAATAATGTTTACGACACCACCAATCGCATCTGAGCCGTATACCGCCGAACGCGGTCCACGAACATATTCGATTCGCTGCACCAGGGAGATTGGGAACTGGCTGAGATCGGACGACCCCGTGACGCCCGCCTGGTTAAGGCGGATCCCATCTACAAGGATCAGAACGTGGCTGGAGTTGGTGCCACGGATAAAGAGAGAGGAGAGTTGCCCCATCCCACCACTTTGCGCCGTATCCACGCCGGGCAGGCGACGCATAACGTCCAGCACCGAGGTTGACTGCCAACGGTCAATATCGGCACGCGTCACAACCGAGGTTGCTGCCAGAATAGTTTTTTCAGGTTGTTCAAAACGATTTGCCGTCACCACCAACGAGTCTGCGCTATCCTGCGCCCAGCCCGAAAATGCCGTGACGGACAACGCCGTCAGCAGCGATACTTTTTTAATCATTGTTAAAGCATCCACAATATAAGAAGGATGCCGCAGGCCTCATCGATAGCACGCGATGATGAAACCAAATGCGACGTGATCCCGGCAGGTCTTCGGGCTAGGTGGCTATATAAGGATGAAGACTTCCCATTTTCACAGTGTCTACAACGCTCATCCCGCCAGTCTTTACCGCTGCGCGTCAGCTCCAGATTTACACTGGATTCCCTTTTCACTCTCAGGAGACCGGAAACAGAATGCTACAATTAGACACGTATGGATGTCCAGACAGCTATTGGCCATTAAATCTGGACATCCCCTGAACAATCCCTACAATCGCCGCGTAATTCTTTATCACTCAGGACGCATCATGACCCCAGAACACCTCCCGACAGAACAGTACGACGCGCAGCTGGCAGAGAAAGTCGTCCGCCTGCAAAGTATGATGACGCCTTTCAACGCGCCCGTTCCCGAGGTGTTCCGCTCTCCTGTCAGCCACTACCGCATGCGTGCAGAGTTCCGCATCTGGCACGACGGTGACGACCTGTACCACATCATTTTCGATCAGCAGACGAAATCCCGCATTCGCGTGGACAGCTTCCCGGCAGCGAGCGAGCTTATCAATCAGCTGATGACGCTGATCGTTGAAGGCGTGCGTAACAACCCGGTGCTGCGCCACAAGCTGTTCCAGATTGACTACCTGACCACGCAAAGCAATCAGGCCATTGTCTCACTGCTGTATCACAAAGCCCTGAACGACGAGTGGCGCGAGCAGGCCGAAGCCCTGCGTGATGCGCTGCGTGCGCAGAACATCAACGTTCACCTGATTGGCCGTGCGACAAAAACCAAAATCATGCTGGATCAGGACTACGTCGACGAGCGCCTGTCGGTGGCGGGTAAAGAGATGGTCTATCGTCAGGTGGAGAACAGTTTTACCCAGCCGAACGCCGCGATGAACGTGCAGATGCTGGAGTGGGCGCTGAAGGCGACGGAAGGGTCTAAGGGCGATCTGCTTGAACTCTACTGCGGTAACGGCAACTTCTCGCTGGCACTGGCGCGTAACTTCGAGCGCGTTCTGGCAACCGAAATCGCCAAACCGTCGGTGGCCGCCGCGCAGTACAACATTGCCGCCAACCATATCGACAACGTGCAGATCATTCGTATGGCCGCAGAAGAGTTCACGCAGGCAATGAACGGCGTACGCCAGTTTAACCGTCTGGAAGGAATCGATCTGAAGAGCTACCAGTGTGAGACGATTTTTGTCGACCCGCCGCGCAGTGGCCTGGACAGCGAAACCGAGAAGATGGTGCAGGCGTACCCGCGTATTTTGTACATCTCCTGTAACCCGGAGACGCTGTGCAAGAACCTGGAAACGTTAAGCCAGACGCACAAGGTTGAACGTCTGGCGCTGTTCGATCAGTTCCCGTATACGCACCATATGGAGTGCGGCGTACTGCTCACGGCGAAGTAATGTGGCCTTGTAGGGCAGGTAAGCGAAGCGCCACCTGCCAAAAAAGCCGGATGGCGCTTCGCTTATCCGGCCTACAATGACAAAAACCTTTACTCCGGTAACTGGCTCTTACGGCTACGCATGCGCGAGCCAATCCAGAACACCAGCGCAACAGACAGTACCGCAGGGAAGAAGTTAGAGCCGATATCCGGATACTCCGCGCGCACCACCGTGCTGTACAGCAATACGCCCAGAATAAAGCAGGCGGCGGCCAGCCCCGGTAACCCCACCGGCATGGTGCGGTTCAGGTAGCGTTGATGCAGGCAGTACACCGTCAGCACCAGCGCAATCAGCGGGAAAATCGAAAACGGCACGATGGAGCTAAAAATAGCGGCGAACGTACCATTAATGGATAAGCCAGCGATCAATGCCAGCAACAGCGTCCCTTTATCCTGACCTGACTGTTTCATTACTCACCTTCACTCTTCGGTTTGATGTGCCAGTTTCTCTTGTTCACGGCGATACCAGTAGTACGCGCCTTTGGAGATCATCCTGAGTTGCAATACCAGTCGCTCTTCAAGCTGCTTGCGTTGTTCAATGCTGACATCCAGCGCTT
Organism: Enterobacter cloacae complex sp. IR53041; assembly: GCF_049238285.1. NCBI lineage: Bacteria > Pseudomonadati > Pseudomonadota > Gammaproteobacteria > Enterobacterales > Enterobacteriaceae > Enterobacter > Enterobacter cloacae complex sp. IR53041. Next base: position 4,986 of record NZ_JBMKHB010000053.1, read on the forward strand.
CGGCACCTGCGCTGAAAACAATCGTCACCATCGCCTCGGCCTGTGCTTCGGTAAACGCACGCGGCATATGGTTTTCGAGTTCAAGATAGTCGGCAAGTTCCGCGATGAAGTGCTGAATTTCACGCGCGACGGCGGCACGAAACGCCGCCGACGTGCCCGAACGCTCGCGCAGAAGCAGACGAAACGCGTTGGGGTTATTGCCGATAAATTCCATAAACGTCGACACGGAGGTGCGGATCACGCTGCCGCCTTTGGCGATACGCTGACGCGCCTGGCGCATCAGCTGGCGCAGCATCAAACCGCTCTCGTCGACCATAGTCAGGCCCAGTTCATCCACATCACGGAAGTGACGATAGAAGGACGTTGGCGCAATCCCGGCCTCGCGTGCAACCTCGCGCAGGCTCAAACTGGCAAAACTTCGCTCAGCACTCAGTTGACTGAATGCGGCTTCCACCAGCGAACGCCGGGTCTTCTCTTTTTGTTGTGCTCTTACGCCCATCACGATAGTTGAATCCTTCCAAAGGCCTGATGGCACTATACCAGAGAATAAAATTAATCTGTTTACCTGGCTTTGTGAATGATTGTTTACGTGCGGTTTGTGCTCCACTGCCGGAAAAAAGCACAACGATAATTGGGTTACTCTGGCAATGATGTTATGATTCTGTTGCTTTTATGTATAAGAACAGGTAAGCCTTACCATGCCACATTCCTACGATTACGACGCAATAGTTATTGGTTCCGGCCCCGGCGGCGAAGGCGCTGCTATGGGTCTGGTGAAACAGGGAGCCAGAGTAGCGGTCATTGAGCGCTACCATAATGTCGGCGGCGGTTGCACCCACTGGGGCACCATCCCTTCGAAAGCCCTCCGCCACGCCGTTAGCCGCATTATCGAATTTAACCAGAATCCTCTTTACAGCGACCACTCCCGACTTCTTCGTTCCTCTTTTGCCGACATCCTTAATCACGCGGATACCGTCATTAACCAGCAGACGCGCATGCGTCAGGGGTTTTATGAGCGTAACCACTGTGAAATTTTGCAGGGCAACGCGCATTTTGTTGATGAACACACCCTGGCACTCGAATGCCACGACGGATCGGTTGAAACCATCACCGCTGAAAAATTTGTGATTGCCTGCGGTTCACGCCCGTACCATCCGGCCGACGTGGACTTCTCGCACCCGCGCGTCTACGACAGCGACTCGATTCTGAGCCTGCACCATGAACCCCGCCACGTCATTATCTATGGCGCAGGGGTCATTGGTTGCGAATATGCGTCGATCTTCCGCGGAATGGACGTCAAAGTTGACCTGATCAACACCCGCGACCGCCTGCTGGCCTTCCTCGATCAGGAGATGTCGGACTCCCTCTCCTACCACTTCTGGAACAGCGGCGTGGTGATTCGCCACAACGAAGAGTACGAGAAGATCGAAGGCTGCGACGACGGGGTGATCATGCACCTCAAGTCAGGCAAGAAGCTGAAAGCGGACTGCCTCCTGTACGCCAACGGCCGAACCGGCAACACCGATTCCCTGCAGCTGGAAAATATCGGGCTTGAAACCGACAGCCGCGGTCAGCTGAAGGTCAACAGCATGTATCAGACCGCCCTGCCGCACGTTTACGCGGTCGGCGACGTGATTGGCTACCCAAGCCTGGCCTCCGCCGCTTACGACCAGGGACGCATTGCGGCTCAGGCGCTGGTGAAAGGCGAAGCGACGGCGCATCTGATCGAAGATATCCCGACGGGTATCTACACCATCCCGGAAATCAGCTCAGTCGGCAAAACCGAGCAGCAGCTGACGTCAATGAAGGTGCCTTACGAGGTGGGTCGTGCGCAGTTTAAACATCTGGCGCGGGCGCAAATCGTGGGGATGAGCGTGGGAACGCTGAAGATCCTGTTCCATCGCGAAACGAAAGAGATCCTCGGGATTCACTGCTTTGGTGAACGCGCCGCGGAAATCATTCATATCGGCCAGGCGATCATGGAGCAGAAAGGTGGTGGTAACACCATTGAGTACTTCGTCAACACCACCTTTAACTACCCGACCATGGCGGAAGCCTATCGGGTAGCCGCGCTGAACGGCTTAAACCGCCTGTTTTAACGCGCTGTCAAAATGGCCATCCATCGCACCGCGGATGGCCTCTGCCAGCTGCTCATAGCGGCTGCGCAGCGGTGAACCCGGGCGATAAACCAGGCCAATCGTACGACGCGGCTCTGGCTTAATGCACGGCAAGTAGACCACGCCATCACGCTTACGCTCGTGCGGCACCGCCAGCGCAGGCAGCAGCGTAATACCGCTTCCCGCCGCGACCATATTTCGCAGGGTTTCCAGGCTGGTTGCGCGGAAGTGGGTATCTTCATCAGCACCCGCTTCGAAACAGAAGCCCATCGCCTGGTCGCGCAGGCAGTGGCCATCTTCCAGCATCAGCAGCTTTTCACCTGCCAGATCGGCCATCGGCACGCGATCGCGGTTCGCCCACGGGTGATCTTCATAGATCGCCAGCATCATCGGCTCATCGAACAACGGCACTTCAATAAAGGCCTCACTCTCTTTTACCAGTGCCAGAATGGCGCAGTCGAGCTTGCCGCTGTCCAACTGCGCCAGCAGCTGATGCGTCTGCGCTTCGTGCAGGTACATTTCGAGTTTCGGGAACGTCTGGTGCAACATCGGAATGATGTGCGGTAGCAGGTACGGGCCAACGGTTGGGATCAGGCCAATATGCAGCGGGCCGGACATCGCCTCCCCCTGCTGGCTTGCCATTTCCTTGAGCACTTTGACCTCGCGCAGCACGGTGCGCGCCTGATCCACCAGCAGAAGACCTGCCTGTGTGAACAGAACCTTACGACTGGTGCGCTCCAGCAGCATCACGCCCAGCTCGTCTTCAAGCTTGCGGATCTGGCCGCTCAGCGTGGGCTGGCTGACGTGGCAGGAATCTGCCGCGCGGCGAAAGTGACGATGCTCGGCTAACGCTACCAGGTATTCAAGATCACGAATATTCATTATTCATCCTCCGTCGCCACGATAGTTCATGGCGATAGATAGCATAGCAACGAACGATTATCCCTATCAAGCATTCTGTTGAATAATACACCACATAGACGAGGCGGCACGTGTTTGACCCTTGACGTCCCCGCACCGTCAGCGAGTTTCTCTCAAAACTCGAACAACTAAAGCCAACGTGAACTTTTGCGGACCCCGTGGTCCGCTTTTTTTTTGCGTAAAAAAGCCCAACTCAGGGTTGGGCTGGGGTTTTGTAGGTCGGGTAAGGCGAAGCCGCCACCCGACGTTTCAGGCATCAAATCAGGCGGTTTTTCGCCTCCGCAATGGCCTGCGCCACCTGCTTAGGCGACACGCCGCCTTTCGCCGCACGCTTATCCAGGCAGGACTGCAGCGCCAGAATCGGATACACATCATCCCCGATAGCCGCGCTGAATTTTTGCAGATCGGCCAGCGCCAGATCTTCCAGCGGTTTACCCTGACGAATGGCTTCCACTACCGCTTCACCGACAATATGGTGCGCTTCACGGAACGGTACGCCCTTCGCCACCAGATAATCCGCCAGCTCGGTAGAGTTCGCATAGCCCTGCTGCGCCGCTTCCTGACAGCGCGGACGCTTCACCTGAATGCCGTCCAGCACCAGCGCGCCCATATGCAGACAGTCGAGCCAGGTGTCGAGCGCGTCGAACAGCCCCTCTTTGTCTTCCTGCATATCTTTGTTGTACGCCAGCGGCAGCCCTTTCAGGGTCATCATCATGCCGGTCAGCGCGCCCTGCACGCGGCCACATTTCCCGCGGATCAGCTCCAGCGCGTCCGGGTTTTTCTTCTGCGGCATCAGGGATGAGCCTGACGTCACGCGGTCGGACAGCTCAACGAAGCCCGCTTCACCGGAGTTAAAGAAAATCAGATCTTCGGCAAAGCGCGACAGGTGCACCATGCCGATAGACGCATTGGAGAGCAGCTCCAGCACGTGGTCACGGTCAGAGACGCTGTCCAGGCTGTTACGGGTGGCGGAGGCAAAGCCCAGCCAGCCTGCCAGCTGTTCACGGTCGATTTCGTAAGCGGTACCCGCCAGCGCGCCGCTGCCCAGCGGGCTGACGTCCAGACGCTTCAGGGTATCCTGCAGACGGCTTTCGTCACGCGCCAGCATCTCTACATAGGCCAGACACCAGTGCGCAAAGGTCACCGGCTGCGCGCGCTGCAGGTGGGTATAACCCGGCATCACCGCGTCCTGATTGTTCTGTGCGGTCTCCACCAGCGCGGTCTGCAGCTGACGGTTAGCCGCCAGCAGCTCCGCGACGGTATCTTTACACCACAGCTTCAGGTCGGTCGCCACCTGGTCATTACGGCTACGCCCGGTATGGAGCTTTTTACCCAACTGGCCGACTTTGTCGATCAGTTTGCCTTCCACCCAGCTGTGAATATCTTCGGCATCGCTCTGCAGAATTTGCTGCGGATCCAGACGCACTTCTTCCAGCAGATTGTTCAGCGCCTCTTCCAGCTGCTGCTGTTCGTCTGCGGTCAGTACGCCAACGGTCACCAGCGCTTTGGACCAGGCCACAGAGCCGACGATATCCTGTTCGGCCAGGCGGTAGTCGAAGCGCAAAGAGTCGTTGAACTGTTTGAACCGCTGATCCGCTGCCTGTGTAAAACGCCCACCCCAAAGTGCCATAACGAATTTCCTTAATGATGATATTTTTGCCCGGTGGCGCTGCGCTTACCGGGCCTACAAAATTCACGTAGGCCGGATAAGCGAAGCGCCATCCGGCACAGAATCTTAAGCCAGAATACGCGTGCCAATCGGCGAGCCGTTAAACAGCGCCGGAAGCTGCTCCGCGTGACGCCAGGAGGCGATATCAACCGGACGGCCCAGCGTGCGCGCCGCATCCAGCGCGGCGTTCACTTTGACGATCATGCCGTCGGTGATGATGCCCTGCGCAATCAGCTGCTCGGCTTTTGCCGCAGTCATTTCCGCAATGCGCTGGCCTTTACCGTCCAGAATGCCGCTCACGTCGGAGAGCAGGATCAGGTCCGCACCCAGCGTTGCCGCCAGTGCAGTTGCCGCCTGGTCAGCGTTAACGTTCATCAGCTCGCCCTCTTCGGTCACGCCGATAGAGCTCACCACCGGCAGGAAACCGCCTTCCAGCAACGTGTTAATCAGCTTAGGCGAACCCGGCTGCGCCAGTCCAACGTGACCGAGCGCTTCGTCGAGCTGGGTCACTTTTACGCTGTCGCCATCGCCCAGATAGAGGCCAACGGAGGCAATGTGGTGTTTCTTCGCCCAGGACAGCAGGGTTTTGTTCGCCGTACCCGCCAGCGCACCGGTGATAATGTCAATCTGATCCGCAGGCGTCACGCGCAGGCCGTTCTTCTTGATCACCGGCAGGTTGAGCCCTTTCATCAGCTCATCCACCACGCAGCCGCCGCCGTGCACAATCACCAGCGGACGTTGGTGTGATTCGCGATAGTTCACCAGCGCGGTAAACAGACGCTCCAGCGCTTCTTCGCTGTCCAGCAGTACACCACCGAGTTTGATAATTAATGGGTTCATCATCACACCTTAAATAAGAGCCTGCGTTTCCGGGAAACCGAAACGAATATTTGCACACTGCATTGCCTGAGCGGCAGCGCCTTTCAGTAAGTTATCTTCTGCGGCCACCACGATGAGATGCTCACCCTGCACGGCAAAGCCGATGTCGCAGAACGGCAGGCCGACCACATTTTTCAGCGCCGGCACGCCTTTGTCGTACAGGCGCACCAGCGGTTTGTCCGCATACGCCTGCGTGAAGACCTCATTCACCTGCTCTTTGGTCACGCTAGGCTTCAGGCGGCAGGTAATGGTTTCGAGGATCCCACGCGGGAAGCTGCCCAGATGCGGGGTGAAAATGACGTCCGCGCCCAGATGGGTGGTGATTTCAGGATGATGGCGATGATTAAACACGCCATACGGCTGAAGGCTCACTTCGCAGAAGCTGTTGGAGATGGCGGCCTTGCGCCCTGCTCCGCTCACGCCGCTGGTGGCGTTGATCACCGGCCACTGGTTCAGATCCAGCAGCCCGGCGTCGATCAGCGGTTTCAGCGAAAGCTGTGCCGCCGTCGGGTAGCAGCCCGGGACAGCAATCAGATCCGCTTCTTTCAGTTTATCTGCGCTCCACTCCGCCAGGCCGTACACCGCTTTTTCAAGCAGATCCGGATGCTGATGGGTGAAACCGTAATATTTTTCGTAGAACGCGCCGTCGTTAACGCGGAACGCGCCGGAGAGGTCGAAGACCACGCATCCGGCTGCCAGAAACTGCGGCGCCAGGTCGTGGCTGACCTCGTGCGCGGTGGCTAAAAACACCACGTCGACGCCGTCGGTAAACTCGCTGATGTCAGACATGGGCTGCAAAGGCAGATCGACAATGCCCAAAAGCCACGGATGCAAATCGGAAATTAACTTTCCTGCATCATTGCTTTGCGCTGACACGGTCAAAGCGGTTATGGTCATATGTGGATGGCGATTCACGTAGCTTACAAGCTCTGCGCCCGCATAACCGCTAGCGCCTACAATCAGCGTATTCAACATCGGGTTCCTTTATGCTCAACGTTAATGTATTTTTATTCACATTTATTGCATGAATATTGATACTATCACGACCTAAGGTGTGTCAACAATGAAAATGAACTTACCGCCATTTATCGAGATCTACCGCGCCCTGATTGCCACACCGTCCATCAGCGCAACGGAAGAAGCGCTGGATCAGAGCAATGAGTCTTTAATCAATCTGCTGGCGGGTTGGTTTAGCGATCTTGGGTTTAACGTTGAGGTTCAGCCCGTCCCCGGCACTCGTCACAAATTTAACCTGCTCGCCAGTACCGGAACCGGTGCGGGCGGCCTGCTGCTGGCCGGTCACACCGACACCGTGCCGTTTGACGATGGCCGCTGGACGCGCGATCCGTTCACCCTGACCGAGCACGACAACAAGCTCTACGGTCTGGGCACCGCAGACATGAAAGGCTTCTTCGCCTTTATCCTCGACGCGCTGCGTGACGTGGACGTGACGAAGCTGAAAAAACCGCTCTACATTCTGGCGACCGCTGATGAAGAGACCAGCATGGCGGGCGCGCGCTACTTCTCAGAAAACACGTCGATTCGTCCGGATTGCGCGATCATCGGCGAGCCGACGTCTCTGCAACCGATTCGCGCGCATAAAGGCCATATCTCTACCGCCGTGCGCGTGCTCGGCCAGTCCGGCCACTCCAGCGATCCGGCGCGCGGCGTCAACGCCATTGAGCTGATGCATGACGCCATCGGCCGCATCATGACCCTGCGCGACGATCTGAAAGAGCGTTACCACTATGAGGCGTTCACCGTGCCGTATCCAACGCTCAATCTCGGCAGCCTGCACGGCGGTGATGCCTCGAACCGTATCTGCGCCTGCTGCGAGCTGCACATGGACATCCGACCGCTGCCGGGCATGACCCTGAGCGATCTGGATGGTTTACTGAACGAAGCGCTGGCCCCGGTGAGTGAGCGCTGGCCGGGCCGCCTGACGGTCTCGGAACTGCACCCGCCGATCCCGGGTTATGAATGCCCGCCGGACCATCAGCTGGTCGAAGTGGTGGAAAAGCTGCTCGGTGAAAAGACTGACGTGGTGAACTACTGCACCGAAGCGCCGTTTATTCAGACGCTGTGCCCGACGCTGGTTCTTGGCCCTGGTTCCATCAACCAGGCGCACCAGCCGGATGAATATCTTGAAACCCGCTTTATCAAGCCCACCCGCGAACTGATTACCCAGGTTGTACATCATTTCTGCTGGCATTAATGACCTTTCCCCTCTCGGAAGAGAGGGGAAAATCCCGCGATCTCCTTCACATTTCCATAAGCATCTCTTATCTGACGCAATGCGAATTAAATTTCGTAAATTGCCCACATTTATTCGTTTGCTGAACCGTTTTCGCAGCAATTGACGACGGGGGTTTTACGTGGCTTTATAAAGGGAGATGACAAAATAATGTCCAGAAGATTTTCGCCTGGGCATAAACAAAAATGATGGGGTGACTGGGTTTTTATGAACGAACAATATTCCGCGTTGCGTAGTAATGTCAGTATGCTCGGCAAAGTGCTTGGAGATACCATCAAAGATGCGTTGGGGGAGAACATCCTCGACCGCGTTGAAACCATCCGCAAGCTGTCTAAATCTTCCCGTGCCGGTAACGAGGCCAGTCGTCAGGAGCTGCTCACCACCTTGCAGAACCTCTCGAACGACGAGCTGCTGCCCGTTGCACGCGCATTCAGCCAGTTCCTGAACCTGGCAAATACCGCTGAGCAATACCACAGCATTTCGCCAAACGGCGAAGCGGCCAGCAACCCGGAAGTCATTGCCCGCACCCTTCGTAAACTGAAAGACCAGCCAGACCTCAACGAAGCCACCATCAAAAAAGCGGTGGAGTCACTTTCGCTGGAGCTGGTACTGACCGCTCACCCAACCGAGATCACCCGTCGCACCCTGATCCACAAAATGGTGGAAGTGAACAACTGCCTGAAGCAGCTGGATAACAAAGACATTGCCGACTATGAACGCAACCAGCTGATGCGCCGCCTGCGCCAGCTGATTGCTCAGTCCTGGCACACCGATGAAATTCGTAAGCATCGCCCAAGCCCGGTCGACGAAGCTAAATGGGGCTTTGCGGTGGTGGAAAACAGCCTGTGGGAAGGGGTACCGAACTACCTGCGCGAGCTGAACGAACAGCTGGAAGCGAACCTGGGCTACCGTCTGCCGGTCGACTTTGTGCCGGTCCGCTTTACCTCCTGGATGGGCGGCGACCGCGACGGCAACCCGAACGTCACCGCAGAAATCACCCGTCACGTCCTGCTGCTGAGCCGCTGGAAAGCGACCGATCTGTTCCTGAAAGATATTCAGGTGCTGATCTCCGAGCTGTCGATGGTAGAAGCGACGCCGGAACTGCGCGCGCTGGCCGGTGAAGAAGGTGCCAGCGAGCCGTACCGTTTCCTGATGAAAAAACTGCGCGGTCAGCTGATGGCCACTCAGGCCTGGCTGGAAGCGCGCCTGAAAGGCCAGCGTCTGCCAAAACCAGAAGGCCTGCTCAGCCAGAACGAACAGCTTTGGGAGCCGCTGTACGCCTGTTATAAATCGCTGCAGGCCTGCGGGATGGGCATCATTGCCAACGGCGAACTGCTCGACACCCTGCGTCGCGTGAAGTGTTTCGGCGTGCCGCTGGTACGTATCGACGTTCGTCAGGAAAGTACCCGTCATACCGAAGCGCTGGGCGAGCTGACCCGCTATCTCGGCATCGGCGACTATGAAAGCTGGTCCGAAGCCGACAAGCAGGCGTTCCTGATCCGCGAGCTGAACTCCAAGCGCCCTCTGCTGCCGCGCAACTGGGAGCCAAGCAACGATACCCGCGAAGTGCTCAACACCTGTAAAGCGATCGTGGACGCACCGAAAGGATCGGTCGCCGCCTATGTGATCTCCATGGCGAAAACCCCGTCCGACGTGCTGGGCGTTCACCTTCTGCTGAAAGAAGCGGGAATCGACTACGCCCTGCCAGTTGCTCCGCTGTTTGAAACCCTCGACGACCTGAACAACGCCAACGACGTGATGAGCCAACTGCTGAACATCGACTGGTATCGCGGCTTTATTCAGGGCAAACAGATGGTGATGATCGGCTATTCCGACTCCGCAAAAGATGCGGGCGTAATGGCGGCATCCTGGGCGCAGTATCAGGCGCAGGACGCACTGATCAAAACCTGCGAAAAAGCCGGTATCGAGCTGACCCTGTTCCACGGACGCGGTGGCTCCATTGGCCGTGGCGGCGCGCCTGCTCACGCGGCACTGCTGTCACAGCCGCCGGGAAGCCTGAAAGGCGGCCTGCGCGTGACCGAGCAGGGCGAGATGATCCGCTTCAAGTACGGCCTGCCGGAAGTGACCATCAGCAGCCTGTCGCTTTATACCAGCGCGATCCTCGAAGCCAACCTGCTGCCACCGCCGGAGCCGAAAGCCTCCTGGTGCCACATCATGGACGAACTGTCGGCTATTTCCTGCGATCTGTACCGCGGCTATGTGCGTGAAAACAAAGATTTCGTGCCTTACTTCCGTTCAGCCACGCCTGAACAGGAGCTGGGTAAATTGCCGCTGGGCTCGCGTCCTGCAAAACGTCGTCCGACCGGCGGCGTTGAATCCCTGCGTGCAATCCCGTGGATCTTTGCCTGGACGCAGAACCGCTTAATGCTGCCCGCCTGGCTGGGTGCCGGTGCCGCACTGCAAAAAGTGGTGGAAGACGGTAAACAGAGCGAGCTGGAAACCATGTGCCGCGACTGGCCGTTCTTCTCTACCCGTCTGGGAATGCTGGAGATGGTCTTCTCGAAAGCCGACCTGTGGCTGGCGGAATACTACGATCAGCGCCTAGTGAAGCCCGAGCTGTGGGCGCTGGGCAAAGAGCTGCGCGAACTGCTGGAAGGCGACATCAAAGTGGTGCTGGACATCGCTAACGACTCACACCTGATGGCGGATCTGCCGTGGATTGCCGAGTCTATCCAGCTGCGTAACATCTACACCGACCCGCTGAACGTCCTGCAGGCAGAGCTGCTGCACCGTTCACGTCTGGCGGAAGAAGAAGGGAAAGAGCCGGATCCACGCGTTGAACAGGCGCTGATGGTGACGATTGCGGGCGTTGCGGCGGGTATGCGTAACACCGGCTAATGCTTTACGCCCGGCGGCGCTGCGCTTGCACGGGCCTACGATAAGTAGGCCGGGTAAGCGTTAGCGCCACCCGGCAAATTTCGGTAGTCTCCTTATGCATTCCGATATCACCCAGATTTTGACAGACCTGGTGAACCGCACGTTACCGCTGGGTCAGATTCATTTCTCAGCGCTGGCTGAACAGCATCCCCGAACCTCTCCCTGCCTCGGCATTACCCTTGACACACCCTGCGAGGCGATTTTTTCTTTTTTTGGACAAATTACGCATCCTGCGCCTCACGCCCTGAGCATACATTTCGGTAAGCAGCAGCTTACAATCGAGTTACAGCATGACAATGTGCTCTTACAACAACTCCAGGTTGCCCGACGTGGTCCGCGAACGGGGGCTTTTCTTCTGCAAACGCTCACCGAATTACAGATGCAGCCAGAAGAGCAGGACACAGCAAGGCTGGTGGTTTTAAGCCTGCTCAGCCACTGCCGGGATCTGCTTGGAAGCGAAATTCACACCGACAGCCGCAGCCGGGCACTGTTCGAAGCCGTTCGGAGCTATATCGAAGAAAATTATGCCTCTTTGTTAACTCGCGAATCCGTGGCACAGGCGTTCTACATCTCACCAAACTACCTTTCCCATCTATTCCAGAAAGTCGGCAGCGTCGGATTCAATGAATATTTAACAAAAACGCGCCTGGAACATGCGCGTCAGCTGCTGAAAGGCTACGATCTCAAAATTAAAGATATCGCCACACGCTGTGGATTTACGGACAGCAACTACTTTTGCCGTCTCTTTCGCAAGCACACCGAACGTTCCCCTTCCGAATATCGACGCCAGTACCACAGCCAGCTGATCGCCAAAAAGTAGCATTGTGATCGCTCTCTCACTTCGCCAAGGACATTACATTTGTCCAGTATTTGGCAAAATTGACCTGTATTCGCCGCGCCTGGGTGCGCCGTATCCTTTATTCAACCTTTCTGACTTAAGGAAAAATAATGGAACTGTACCTGGATACCGCCAACGTGGCGGAAGTTGAACGCCTGGCGCGCATTTTTCCCATTGCGGGCGTCACCACCAATCCGAGCATCATTGCCGCCAGCCGTGAATCCATCTGGGACGTGCTGCCGCGCCTGCAACAAGCCATCGGGCCGGAAGGCACGCTGTTTGCTCAAACCATGAGCCGCGATGCCGAAGGCATGGTGGCAGAAGCCAAACGTCTGAGTAACGCCATTCCGGGCATTGTGGTGAAAATCCCGGTGACGGCTCAGGGACTTATCGCAATTAAGGCATTGAAAAAAGAGGGGATAACCACGCTGGGCACCGCCGTTTACAGCGCGGCGCAGGGCTTGCTCGCCGCACTCGCAGGGGCGAAATATGTCGCGCCGTACGTCAACCGCGTCGACGCGCAGGGCGGTGACGGCATTCGCATGGTTCAGGAACTGCAGTCCCTGCTGGAGCTGCACGCGCCGGACAGTAAAGTGCTGGCCGCCAGCTTCAAAACGCCGCGTCAGGCGCTCGACTGCCTGTTGGCAGGATGTGAAGCAATCACGCTTCCCTTAGACGTAGCGCAACACATGCTCGGTACGCCGGCGGTAGAGTCAGCCATAGAGAAGTTCGAGCAGGACTGGAAAAACGCGTTTGGTAACCTCAACCTCTAAGGGAGAACTGTTATGGACCGTATCATTCAATCGCCGGGGAAATATATCCAGGGCGCGGATGTGCTGACCCGTCTCGGCGACTATCTGAAACCCCTGGCAAACCGCTGGCTGGTCGTCGGCGATAAGTTTGTGCTGGGTTTTGCCGAAGACACCCTGCGCCAGAGTTTTAAAAAAGCCGAACTGCATGCCGAAATTGCGCCGTTTGGCGGCGAATGTTCGCAAAATGAAATCGATCGTCTGAAAAAGCTGGCCGACAGCGCCGACTGCCTGGCGGTGCTGGGTATTGGTGGCGGTAAAACGCTGGATACCGCGAAAGCGCTGGCTCACTTTATGGACGTGCCGGTCGCCATTGCGCCGACTATCGCTTCCACCGACGCGCCGTGCAGCGCCCTTTCCGTTATTTACACCGACAGCGGCGAGTTCGATCGCTACCTAATGCTGCCGCACAACCCGAACATGGTCATTGTGGATACGAAAGTGGTTGCAGGTGCGCCTGCACGTCTGCTGGCCGCCGGGATTGGCGACGCGCTGGCGACCTGGTTTGAAGCACGCGCCTGCTCGCGCAGCGGCGCGACCACTATGGCCGGGGGTAAATGCACACAGGCGGCATTAGCGCTCGCCGAGCTGTGCTACAACACGCTGGTTGAAGAGGGTGAAAAAGCAATGCTGGCGGCGGAACAGCATGTGGTGACGCCTGCGCTGGAACGCATCATCGAAGCCAACACCTATCTCAGCGGCGTCGGCTTTGAAAGCGGCGGGCTGGCGGCTGCACACGCTATTCATAACGGCATGACGGCGGTGCCGGACGCGCATCACTTCTATCATGGGGAGAAAGTGGCGTTTGGTACGCTGACGCAGCTGGTGCTGGAAAACGCGCCGGTAGAAGAAATTGAGACCGTCGCGGCGCTTTGCCACAGCGTAGGGCTGCCGATCACCCTGGCACAGCTGAACATCAAAGAGGATATTCCGGCCAAAATGCGTCTGATTGCCGAAGCCTCATGTGCGGAAGGAGAAACGATCCACAACATGCCGGGGGGCGTCACGCCGGATCAGGTGTATGCGGCGCTGCTGGTGGCAGACCAGTATGGACAGCGATTCCTGCAGGAGTGGGAGTAATAAAAAAGCCGGGTGGCGCTGCTGTATGACCGGATACATAGGTGACAGATCAGACCGGGAACATAGGTAACACTTTTAGTCTATCCGCACCACACTCTGGGTTTTTCGGTCGTAGT
>NZ_JBMKHB010000054.1:0-13212 GCF_049238285.1 Enterobacter cloacae complex sp. IR53041
CACGACTTCAAGGCGCTTTTCGAAGGGGTATTTTGGCTTTGACATATCAGGGACTATTCCATTTCATCGTCCAACAAAATGGGTGCAGTACAGGTTAATTGAAAAATTACTCGGGGCTTTCTGCTTTCTGCCACACAACACGGTAACAAACCACCTTCACGTCATGAGGCAAAAAGCCTCAAGCGCCACGTCAATTATATCGTTGCAGTATCCATTTTGACCAGGAATATCATTGGGATATAAACCGAACAAAGGCACGAATAAGCAGGCTGAACATGTAAAACATGACCGTCGCAGTAAACATGCCGAAGAGTATCGCCTGTGACACCTCCGGAAGCCCTGACCACATACTGTCGCTCCTGAACAGCAGGAATGAAAATACCGCACTGAGTCCAACAAGAGACAACAACTGCAGAATAAACCCCGGCCTCCGGGTTGTAAGGATACTACCGAGCAGATATCCATACCCAACGGCAATAACAGTTACTACAACGAACATTCTTAAAAAATGAGTAAACGCGTACTGAATATCTGTCATAACTCGTTTCCATCCTGAGTATCTTTAACTTATACCGGCGCCCGCCGGACCATCATAAAGGGATTATATAACTGATTTATTTCGGGGATATCCCACGAAAATAAGCAGGCCGGTCCTCCAGTTCCCTCTCGATCAGCTCGTCAGCAAATAGCGGGGCGATACGGTTCACTCTCGCTGTCAGATTACGGCGCCGGGCTGCAGCTTTCCTTTCCTCGCTCCAGCGCCGTATTGGTTTGTCGCCGGGAAAATCCACACACACCGCATACCCGGCTCCGGCAACCCATAAAGACATTATCGATTCCGGCGCTGACTGCCCGGCTTCAACTTCAGCCATCGCCAGCACCTCTTTCCCGGGACACGGAGAGGGTAATTTCCAGCGCAGTGAATATCGCCATTTCATGTTTATCTCCTGCAGGTCAGCTTGTTGGGTACCTGCCAGCGTTCACGTTCCAGAATATGCGCAGCCGATCCCCTGACAATAAAGCTGATTTCATGCATAACCTCGTACAACGGGGCATCACTGCAGCGCAGCCAGACAAGCTCGCTGAGTGAGGCGAATCGCGTCTGCCACTGCCAGAACGCCGGTTCCAGCTCGCTCGCGTCAAACTCGTCGGCCCACCGGCGATACCAGCTGAGAACGGTCTCCGGCGACTGGAAATTCAGCTCCGTCACCGCCTGCCCCAGCAGATTCTGCCGCAGTTTCCAGCCTTTCTCTTCCAGTCTGCCTTCCCGGCGCATTTTGCGGCTGAAGGCAATATCCTCACGCTGCTTCCTCCGTTCTGTCCGGGTATGCCGGACCTCCGGAAACAACTCTGCCTGCACATCCATATCCAGTGGCAGAGGGCATTTCTCACCGTGGCTTTCGATGAGGATATCGAGCGCTTCCTCCACCTGTTTCAGGCTGGACAGGCGGTTTTTGGGATCACGGTTTAGCCCCGGAATACACTGCGCCACAGTGCTGTTGATGCGACTGGAGCCTGTCAGCAGCCGCAGAAAGGTCCGGACATGTGGCATCGATGGCAGACGGGAACCGCGCTGGCGTGCTTCTTCCACGGACATAATGGCCTGCTGCGCAGCCTGACGCGCTGGTTTCAGGGTGACAAGGGCATGGGATGACGGGATCATTTCGCACTCTCCTGCGCCAGCGTGCTGATAATGCTGGCAAATGAGTATCCATCTGAATCGAGACACGCAATCAGCGCCAGCGTATGCGTAATCAGTTCCGGGTTAAAGCTGTCCATTGCGCGAACAACAGAGAACGGCTGACCGCCACGGGTGACAAAAATCACCATCCAGCGGGGGCTCAGTTCACCGGGGCTGCATACCGCCACATCAAAATGGCCGTGCAACGGAGAAAAACGGATCTGTACCGGGAAAAAGCCACCAAACTCACTCCGGTATTCCGCGTTCGCCGACCATCCGGATGGCGACGGCAGATCGCGCATTACGGCATGGCTCAGCACCCGGCGGAAGTCTTCCCCGGCAGCGCGATAGTCTTCCAGCTCATCGGCTGACATGGTTTTCAGGACATCAACGTTCAGGACAGTGTTCATTTACAGTCTCCTTTTAGCCGCCCCCGCAGGGGCGGCTTCCGTTATCAGGCAGCGCGTGCCGGGTTGTTTTCAGGGGCAGATTCAGACACAACGTCGGATTCAGACTGGTCCGGAGCCAGACTCAGATCAGGTTTACCGGACAACTGCTTCTCGTTTTCGGCGCAGGTCATCCAGTCGGGGATCCAGCGGACTTGCGTCAGGAAGTGCTCTGCGTGTTCAGCCGCATCCTTTTTCTTCATCTTCGCGGCATCGAGTGCCGCGCCAGTCAGCCCGGCCTCTGAGATGGACTGCACAATGTGTGGCTGCGTCATATGTGAGAAGAGATTGTCTGCTGTCGGTTTCCACCAGTCGCGCAGGTCAAAGTGGATAGCCGTTTCCAGCAGGTCCAGCGGGCTTTGATGTTTCCGGCCGAATTCATCTTTTTTCTGGACGCCGTCAATGGAGCAGGCCGTGCAGAACGTCATCAGCTCCATCAGGGTTTTGCCATCAAGCGAAAAGAAGCTCGTCATATCCTTACGCCAGTTTTCGGGCAGCAGGGCTTCAAGGCGTTCTTTCTCCGCCTGGATGGCCTGAAATGCGATACTGTTTTCACCGTCCGGCGCTTCCCGGGTCAGCGCGTAATGCGACACGCTCACGGAAATGCAGAACGGCTCTTTGACGGACGTCGTGGTATGGAAAACCGAGTTACACATTTTCCAGACCATCAGCGCGACGGCTTTCTGCGGCTGCTGTAACAGGGCTGCCTGAACCGCCAGTGTGCGTTCAGAAGAAAGGCGCGTCAGCAGCGGGACACTGACAGCGTCCAGCGGATCGACTTTTTCAGGTTTCTGATCGGTGGATGTCTCCTTCTCCTTTATTTTTTCATCGGCGCGCAGCACAACGCCGCGCTGCACCGTCGCTTCCTGACCGTTCCAGGAAACCACCACACCGGAGGTCTGCTTATCCTCCTCCGTCCATGCCCGGTGTTTTGCCCGGTGTGCGATGGTCTGCTGTTCTTCCCAGATCGCCTCCAGAGCTTCTGCCGCGACGTCATCACTCACGCCGGGATTCTCGTCTTCGTACTGCGCTTCCAGCGTTTCCAGCTCAGCAAGGCGTTCTGATTCTGTCTCAGAATATTCAATCGGCGGAACAGACTGCAGACGCCAGAGTTGAGCGTCCTTCCCGTAGTGAGAAACCGGCTCAAGACGGCCATCACACCATGCCCAGCCTTCCGCCTCACGCAGGTGCTCCGCGATATCCTGCAGTTTTTCCAGCAGGGCGGTATCGAGGGAGGCACTTTTTACAAACCCGCCCGTTTCGCTGCTGAACAGGTCAACGCGGATCTCTTCAGGACTGAAAGCCGCCTCTCCCACAAAGCGGAATTTGTTGCCCGTGGTGGAGACTTCTTCGGTGGTAATCAGGTCACGGATCGTGGTAACCGAGGGTTCGTTATTCCATCCACGTTTACGCGCGGCAGCCAGCACTTCGACCTGCCGGGTCTGATCGTTTTCCAGCGCCAGCGCCTGACAGTGTTCGGTGGTGATTTCATCCTTCGCCAGCGCGTCCAGAATTTCGGGAGCCAGTTCGGTCAGCTTCAGCATGCGCTGAACATGACGGGTACCGAACCCCAGTAAATCGCCAATCTGCGCGGGGGTTTTCCCCTGCTCTGCCAGCGTGCGGAACCCGGCGATCTGTTCAGACGGATGCATGGCCATCTGCTGTTCGTTCTCTGCCATTGATGCGGCGACGGCCAGTTCATCGGGCACCTTTTTCACCATCACCAGATATCCGGTACCGATACGGTTCTCATCCTGCAGCAATTGCAGGGCTTTCAGGCGACGACCACCTGCAGCCACACCACACAGCCCGTCAGGGAGAGAATGAACGACCAGATTCTGCAACAGGCCAAGCGCATCAATGGAGTCTGCCATTGACCGTACTTTCTCCACCGGATAAGGGATGGTTCTGACGTTCAGGGGAGATTTCACCAGTGCCGTCACCGGGACATACTCTATCGGTGCGGCATCGAGAGCCGCTTTCAGCGCTTCGGCTTCAGCAGCTTTAAGGGAATTTTTGCTGGTTTTCGGAGCAGTTTTTACCTTAGACTCAGTTGCAGACATAATTGATACCTCTTAGTTATTGATGAATGTCTGCCGGACAGCCCACCTGTCCGGCTTTTTTCTTACTGTTTACTGCTGTTTTCGGGTGCCGTAGCCGGAGATATAGCGGTTCAGCCAGTACCCGGCCCCGGCTTCAAAATTCCAGGCACGCCAGATCATTTCCCCCTCGCGACGCACAACCAGACGAAAATGCGTACCCTGATCGTCCTCGATAAACACGTTGGTATAGAACGCCACCACGCGATAAGCGTCCTGACGGGTGAATTCGCCGTCAGGTAGCACCGGGGTGGCGATGACGGGTGATACCGCGTTCGCGTTAAGCAGAGCGGCCAGTTCCAGTTCTTCCGCTGTTGGCGCCCGCTGAAGTTCAGGCTGGTTTAAAAAATCTTTCAGAGACTTGCTCATAAACAGTTCCTTATCAGGGCCCTGCCACCGCAGGGCCGGACAAACGGGTTATCAGTACGGGGCATCGTCATCCACAGGCAAATTCGACGGCGGTGGTGTAGTCCGGCTTTTACGTTGTTTTTTCGCCGGAGAAGTGGGTGCCGGAGACTGAGCGGGAGTCGGGGCAGCAGGTTCAGAGGACTGCGGCACGGCAGGCTGTGACGCTGGCACGTTGTCACGGCGTCCACCCAGCATCTGCATGGTGCCGTTGTTATTCACCAGAATTTCGGTGACATAACGGGTGACATTCTGTTCATCCTGCCAGGTGCGGGTACGCAACTGCCCCTCGATATACACCTGTGCGCCTTTACGCAGATATTCCCCGGCGATTTCGGCGAGCTTGCCGAACAGCACCACGCGGTGCCATTCCGTATTTTCCTTTTGCTCCCCGGTGGATTTGTCGGTCCACGTCTCGGACGTTGCCAGGTTCATATTCGCTACTGCGCCCCCGGAAGGGAGATACCGCACCTCGGGATCCTGTCCAAGATGACCAACCAGAATGACTTTATTGACGCCGCGTGCTGCCATGATGAATCTCCTTAATCCGTTGTTTTGCCTTTTAAAACCATCACCCGTTGAGTTGCCGGGGCCGCGGTTTTGACGTTTTGCGGGGACCTGCTGAACCTGCCCCCTGGTTGTTACCTTCACCCGTTTGAGAGCCGTTCGCCGCAAGGGCGTAAACGAGCACGGCCCGGCGCAGATGTCCGGGGTGAGCGGGAAATTTTTTTCGGTCTAATGGAGCCTGCGGAATGGCCGGGAAAAATTTATTGCGAAAGGTTTACCGTCCCTGGACAGCCAGGCGGGTTGTGCTTGTCTCAGCCCCGGCGAATGGACTCAAATGGGTGAAACGGCACCAGAGGAAAGGAGCAGGAACCCGCCGCAACGACGGAACGCGCGGGCGCGAAACGGCGTTGCCCCTCAGAGTGCCGGCAGTTTTATCGCCGGCACGGTGAAAGCGGCGCGACCGGAACGGTCGCAGCAAGCGCCGCCCTTGACCTTGACCTTGACCTCAGACATCAGACACTAGCCGTCAGGCACGAACCCGCCTGCGGGTTCGGCGGAGCCCGGCGGGTGCGAAGCAGCTGCCCTGGCGGAGTGTGGCTCGACGACTGGACAGCGCAGCTGGTCAGGAGCCGAAGGGGTCCAGATAAGGGGTTAGTTGTCTGTCAGTTGTTTTCTTCGTCAGCTTTCAGGTATTCAGGAGATCCGGCACGCGGTAGCTGCAGGCTGTTCTGCCGGTGAATCCGCAACCTCTCCCGGAAATAGTCGCGAAGAGACTCCGGCTGCTCACGCTCAACCATTTCGGGCACCACCGGCTTATTCATTCGTTCCTGCCAGGCGACGGCTGCGGCAGCTTTATCGACAGAAACTTTGTCCTGATCTTCTTTTGAGAATGCAGCAATATTCCACTGAGACACTGGCTTTATCCGGTTATTCAGAAAGGGAAAACCAATTTTACCCCCTGAACGCTTTCCCGGCGACCCGCAACGGTGAGGAAGATGCGCGGCGCCGCAGGCGCGGCGGAACGCCTCACCGGCAGGCGTAGCCTGCCAGGGTTTTCGCGCGGCCGGACCTGCCTGCGGTGCCGGCAGAGGTTCCCCCCTGCCCCTCCCGCCTCAGTTGTAAAAAACAAACCCGTCGATGTACACGTAGCCGCTGCTGAACAAATCGCGTGCGTAAGCCTCATAATCGAAATAGCACCGCAGGGATTCAGGCATCTCATTCAGCAGACCGTGTTCCTCCACAAAGCCATAAGCAAAATCTTCCTCACTGTCAGCCTCTCCGTAATACGCCGTATCGAAGGCGTCATAATCGCATTCACCGGTATATTCTGCCCAGGCTACAAACGCGCCGGTTCGCCCTTCTTCCTGTGCCTGCCTGAAGGCCGCAATATACTCCCAGTTCACGGAGGATTCAGACGCAAACTGAGACGGGATCCCCTCCCGGTCCTGAAACATAAACTCGGGGTCGTCCTCGCCGGCATGAAGCTCACGACACGCCTTCAGAAATTCGTCTTCGCCGTCAAAATCCGTCAGATCAAGCCATTTCCCGTAAATGCTGCCGCAGTTGTATTTGTGGTATGTCCCCACGTACACCGCCGGTGATGTAGCGTTCATTTTTAGCTCCTTAAACGGGGCGCCAGGCGCCCCGGCGTGGTATCAGTCCAGGGCAGCACAAATAGCGGCACATTCGTCATGGGAGCTGATGAAATTCCACAGACAGGACTCCTGCACCATCAGGTGGCGCGTCAGGGCAACATCACCGCGCTCATAGTGCAGCCAGATACGGCGGTTGATCGCCAGCGCCGTAATAATGATCCCTGCCGCATCCGCACTGACAGAACGATCAAACCAGTTATCCGGATTAGTCAGATGGAAACGATCACCGTCCGGCATCATGTAGCCGCCCCCCTCCGGAATACGGATGAAATGCCAGAATCCTCCGCAGTAATCGGTGATGTGTTTCTCAGCGAGCGCATAGACCTGCATCTCTGCGGCCAGAAAATCTGTCCCAAATAATTCAGGCAGGAATGACAGGCGATCGGACTCTTCAACATCCAGCGCGGTTTGACAGACGTGATACATAGCAACCTCCACAGGTTAATAAGATTGCGGCACCGGGTTGTGCCGTGCCGACACGACAGCCCGGCGGAAAGCGGAAGATGCAGGGGCGACACCGGAGGCCGCAGCGCAGATAAAGCGCGAAGCTGGTCTGAACGGTTTTCGAGCGAAACCTGAGCGAGAAAACGACGGGAAGAACGGCGAGCATCATAAAATAACTGCGACCGGGCGAGGATGGCGGCGTCAGCGAACCCTTGTATCTGCAGCGGCCGGGCTAAAGTGAAGGCACGGCACTACCCGTCGCGATGCAGGAGGCTGAATACAAGGTTTCTCTCCCCCGTTTTTCGACCGCAGGAGAAAAGCGGAAGCAGATGTCGCAACGCGACAGGCGCAGCAATAAGGCCACAGACCGAAGGGATGGGGCCGGGTGAAGCGGAGCCGACGGCAACAGCAAGCCGGCGACATCCTCAGCACCCGGACATACACACTGGTTCAGGACTGAATATGGTGTATCCTGATAAACCCACGTACTAGTTTAAGAGTTCAGCAATGACGTTCACTACGATTGAAGAGGTCAGAAACCGAATCGACCAGTTAGACAGAGAACTGGTTAACATCATCGCCCGGCGTGCCGAATGTGTTAAAGCTGCAGCGGCATTCAAGACGGATCATTCCGCCGTCCGGGCTCCCGATCGCGTGCAACAGGTCATCGACAGGGTTCGCAGGCAAGCAGCTGAGGCCGGGCTTTCAGAAGTGATTATCGAGAAAATCTACCGGACCATGATAAGCGCATTTATTGAGTATGAGCTTGAGCAACATGACCAGCTTCGGCATACCGCAGCGAAGACTGACTGAGCCGGTCTGCCTGTGGCAGCCGAATAACGGAAATGCAAGCTGTCGTTTTTACCCGTTCTGGTAGCTGTTAAGGGTGATCGGTTATGAGAAAATCACTGACGCAAACGGTTTCGTTGGTTTTAACCGTTTTAGACACATTCTGTATCGCTGTGATGGCGTTGCTGTTTATCATTTTATTCTTTACGTCTCCTCCCCTGTGGAGACGTTTTTTTTTCCGCGCTTTCCCCGATGTTTGAAACTCCCCCCTCGGATAAATAGCCTGCACCTGTCCACAGCGCTGGTACCCTAACTCTGTGGATAACCTGGAGTCAGATCGCTGCAGACCGCGTATCCATGGGAACACCACGGCATGGTCATTTTTTACGCAAGCAATTTCTATCTGTGAGCCAGCAACCTGAGGTGATAAAGCAGAAATGCGCGGTGTTACACAGGAAGCCGGGGCGGCTTCCCGTGAGATGAGTCGTTACTGGATATCAGTTTTGTCACCGATCAGGGAAATGCCAGCGTACATCCCGGCTCCCCATACAACCTGTGAAAGCACAAATACCCACAACGGAGCCCCGACAAACAACAACGGAAGAAGACAGGCGGTGACGATCAGAATCAGGCGGCGGCCATACTTACGGCGTTCTGCCTCTGATGCGTCAACGGGGGCCCCGGCAAATCGCAAAACCTTTCTGATACCAGGGACCACTGGAACCTCCGCAAAACAAACAGGATGTGATTCGTAATATTAGTCACCGAATGCCCGTCGCATATTTTTCTTTATCCAGGTCGCTTCACCGGTTACCGGTGCGGCAGGCTGTGCTGGTTTCTCCGGTACTGCAGCCTTACTCACGCCAGCCGTACCGGCCATCTGCTGAACCAGAACCTGCAGCTCGCTGACCGTGCCGGGCGGTACCGGCATGCTGGCCAGCAGACGCGGCAGCTCCGGCGCGGTCGTATGCAGGGCCAGACCGGTGATAATCAGGTTTCTCAGCAGCTCTCCGCGCAGGCGCGATGACACCCCCGTCAGCACACGCTCAACCCGTTCACTGCTCCGGTCATCCAGAAGCGTCAGGGTGTAACGCCGGCGCTGGTATTCCGTATCCGGTGACATGGCCAGAGCCGCCACGCCACCATCAGGCTCATCAGGAAGTCCTGAGAGTGAAGACCATGTGCCGGCGACCAGGGCCATCATGGCGCAAAGCCGGATGGCGCTCAGATGCCCGTCAAAGAACACCGGGATCAGCGCCGGTAAACGGGCATCCGTCTGGTACATCACCGCCCCGGCGGTGGCGGCGGTCCGGATGAAGTCACCGCGCAGGGGCTGTGAGATGGTGCTGATGGTCGCCATCGCCGCGATGTCGGTGCGATCGTCGCTGTGCAGATAGAAAGAATACTGGCCGTCCGGCACGTTTAGTCCTCTTTATTGTAAAGGGCAATCTCTCTGGCCAGCGCCAGCTGCGGATCGCCTATAACCTCGATACGGTCAGGAGCCAGAGGCCAGGCCTGACGGATAGCCTCTTCAATGAGGGATGCCCCTCCCCCGACCAGGAATACCCGGTTAACGTTCCTGAAGGCCGTCAGCTCACTGGTGACACGCGCGCCCAGGGAAGTGATTGCCTCTGTAATTTTGTTCAAAACATCGTCGATTTTTCCGGCATCGTTGATCACACGCTGCAGATACTGACGATCGTTGCGGTTGCGGATGACCGTGTCAGCAATAAGCGCGCTGGTTTCGCTGTCTGCCGCCCGCAGCGCGCCTGCAGCTGCGCGGGTGACCTGTGACACGCCGACAGACGGATTGCCGTGTACCGCACTGATATCGTCAAACTGTCCGACAATCACGCCGGCATCGAGCGTGGTTCCGCCGAGATCGATAATCAGGGTGGTCTCTGCGGTTCCGGGCTTCAGCTCCGCGAGACGGGAGAACGCCGCCGGCAGTGATTCCGGCATCACCTTCACGTCCGTTACGGTAAATGCCCTGCCCTTATTCAGAACCAGCTCACGCATCAGGTTTTCCCGTTTGCGTCGGATGTTCTCCTCGTTCCGCTGGCAGTCCCCGTCATAATACTCGCTCAGAGGCAGCGTCACGGTCAGGCTCACCGGCTGCGGCTCAAGTCCGCTGTTCAGCAGCGCATGATGCACGGCCAGCAGGTTGAGATCACCGTACTGATATTCCACGTTTGTTGTCGGGATGGCATCCCGGCTGACGCTGTCCCAGGTGTATTTCAGCGTGCCCACCTGATAGTTGAACGTTGCAGCACTGAATTCCGCCACTTTCCAGCCATGCCGGAAGGAGTTAGCAGAAACCCGGGTCTGCAGCTCGTTTCCTTCAAACCATGCCAGCTTAACATTAGTTGAACCATCATCGCAGTAAATATTCATCATTATGCTCCGTCAATTACACTCAATTTGATACATATTATAAGAGCAAAATGAAAAAATAAAAGCCTTATTTCTCATTATGAGTAAAACTGATGAATCAAAATGATATTAATGAACATTTTGAGTAATTTATGTTACTCATACTGTTCATGTCGCAGGCGATCTGGATTATCCTCACGCTGTTAAATATACTGTATGTATAACCAGTATATTTAGACATCAGGAGGAAAGATGAAACTGCAGCTTTTCAGCACCGGGAAAGAACTCCCGCCACAGGCCCATCCGTTGTTTGCAGACCTGGCCAGCTGCGGTTTTCCCAGCCCTGCAGCTGACTACGTCGAGTCTGACCTGGATCTCCATGATTACTGCATACGGCATCCGAGCGCGACTTACTACCTTCGCGCCAGCGGTGACAGTATGTCCGACGGCAGCCTTTACAATGGCGATCTGCTGGTTGTGGACTGTGCCGAGAAGCCCCGGCATGGCGATATTGTTGTGGCCAGCGTGCAGGGGGAGTTTACGGTCAAACGGTTGCTGCTGACGCCACGACTGACGCTGCAGCCCATGAACGCCGCCTGGTCGCCGATTTATCCCGACCCGGACGATCTGGATATCTTTGGCGTCGTCACGCACATCATCCACCGCCCGAGGGAGATGTACTGATGTTTGCCCTGGCCGATGTGAACAGCTTTTATGCCAGCTGCGAACGTGTTTTCCGCCCGGATTTGAAAGGAAAGCCGGTTGTGGTGCTCAGCAATAACGATGGCTGCGTAATCGCGAGAAGTGCCGAGGCAAAGCCCTGGATCAAAATGGGTACGCCGTGGTTTCAGATGAAAAACGAAAGATACCCGGAAAAAATATACGCGTTCTCCAGCAACTATGAACTTTATGCATCCATGTCGGCGCGCGTGATGAGCTGCCTGGAGGAACTGGCTCCGGGGGTGGAACAGTATTCGATTGACGAGATGTTCCTCGATCTGACCGGTGTGGAGCACTGCATGGACCTGGAGGACTTCGGCCGGCAGCTGCGACAGCACGTGTATGACTGTACCCGTCTGACCATCGGTGTGGGCGCCGGACCAACGAAAACCCTCGCAAAATCAGCCCAGTGGGCCTCAAAGGAGTGGAAACAGTTTCGTGGTGTGCTCGCACTCACCCGGGGGAATCCACAGCGAACGCGGAAACTGCTTTCACTGCAGCCGGTCGAAGAGATCTGGGGCGTGGGAAACCGTATTGCACGCAAGCTCAATGTTCTGGGCATCAAAACCGCGCTCGATCTGGCCCTGACGAACCCGGCCTTTATCCGCAAAAATTTCTCCGTAGTCCTTGAGCGAACGGTACGCGAACTGAACGGGGAAAGCTGCATGTCGCTTGAGGAAGCCCCGCCAACAAAGCAGCAGATCGTCTGCAGCCGCAGTTTTGGAGAGAAAATCACGGAGTACGATTCGCTCCGCCAGGCTGTCTGTCAGTACGCAGAGCGGGCCTCAGAAAAGCTGCGTAAAGAGCGCCAGTATTGCCGGCATATTTCCGTATTCATCAAAACGTCTCCGTTCGCCGTTAAAGAGCCTTACTATGGCAACGTGGCCACGGAGAAACTGCTTACCCCCACTCAGGACACCCGGGACATCATTGCGGCCGCCACAACGGCTCTGGAGCGTATCTGGAAGGACGGGCACCGGTATGCCAAAGCCGGTGTGATGCTGAATGACTTCACCGGCTCCGGTGTTTCGCAGCTGCAGCTGTTCGACGAACGTCCTCCACGTCCTCACAGCGCTGAGCTGATGAAGGTTCTCGATGGCATTAATCATTCCGGGCTGGGACAGCTCTGGTTTGCCGGACGAGGGATAGCGCCATCATGGCAAATGAAACGCGACATGCTCTCCCCTGCGTACACCACCCGCTGGAAAGATATCCCCATAGCGAGGATCAGTTAAATTTCGCTTTTCAGAGAGAGCCAGTAGTGCTCGCCGCAGCCGAACGACAGGGCGAAGCCCGCGAGTGAGCGAGGAAGCACCAGGGAACTGCACGGATAAATTCTGCTTACGCTCGAAGTTAAATGGACAACTTATCCAGTTATCCACCGGGCAGATCCAAATATCTGATCCAGCAAAGATCCATATAATGATCCAAACAGATCCCGGTACGTTGAAAACCGCGCCATGCATAGGCTAACAGCCATTTCATGTGTTTATAAGTCGGATATTTGTGTTTGTAAATCGGTATTCTGTGTTTACAAAGCGGATATATGTGTTTATAAAACGGATTGCGCGTGTTTATAAATGGGATTACGCATGCTGTGTCTGTGGATGATCCTTTAACTGTGGATAAGTCCTTATGTATAAGAAAAGTGTAGATCTATCACTTGAATCGGTTCTCGTAGAAATCGATGAAAATAAGAAGCTCATGCCTTCCAGAAACGCTACTGTCCAGCCTGTAGCTTTGATGCGCTTAGGTCTGTTTCTACCTTCCTTAAAACGAAAAGGAAAGGACACAGAAAATATCAGTATTGATGCGAGTAGCGAACTTCAAAGCTTAGAGTTGGCAAGAGCCGAAGGTTATACAGACATCCGTATTACCGGCCCACGACTTTCGATGGAGACTGACTTCAAGGTGTGGGTTGGCATCATTCTCGCGTTTTCGAAATATGGCTTAAACAGCAGCACCATTGAACTTCCATTCAGCGAGTTTGCTACATTCTGCGGGTTTAGCTCAAAGGACAAAGATAAAGGACTCAGAACGCGCTTGGCCGACTCTCTTATTCGTCTTCGCAGCACAACTATCAAGCTTGCCTC
>NZ_JBMKHB010000055.1:0-12849 GCF_049238285.1 Enterobacter cloacae complex sp. IR53041
TTCTTCATTACGCCGGTTACAGCGCCTGTCCTGCCAGTCGGCAGAACGGTTAATCCGCAGTGACAGTTGCGCACGCGACACGCCCATGGTCCGGCTGACCATGGCTATTCCCCGTCCTTTGGCAACAAGGGCGCGTGCGCTATCCATTTTCGCGACTGACCGTACTCCACGGCTTCTTTCAGGATCTCAACTTCCATCGTCTTCTTGCCCAGAAGGCGCTGAAGCTCCCGGACCTGCTGCAGAGCAGCAGTAAGCTCAGAAGCAGGAACGACGTCCTCTCCAGCCGCAACGGCGGTGAGGCTGCCTTCCTTGTATCTTGAAGACTGATTAAAATTAATACGATTAGATTTGGCAAAACGTATGCAGCCCGATGCCTTCCAGGGTTCAA
Organism: Enterobacter cloacae complex sp. IR53041; assembly: GCF_049238285.1. Classification (NCBI taxonomy): domain Bacteria; kingdom Pseudomonadati; phylum Pseudomonadota; class Gammaproteobacteria; order Enterobacterales; family Enterobacteriaceae; genus Enterobacter; species Enterobacter cloacae complex sp. IR53041. The sequence goes on from NZ_JBMKHB010000055.1 coordinate 389, forward strand.
GCCCGTATATCAGCGACTGGCGCATACGCTGAGCCACTCATCTGAAACCCGAACAGTTGTCCGTATTCCATAACGTATTTGCAAGGAGGGGTAAAAATGAGTCAGCCAAATCCACTTTGTGTGGGCATCGATGTTTCCAAAGCCACACTGGACATCGCTGCCAGCAGTGATGTTGCTCAGTTTACAGTCAGCAATGACTCTGATGGCTTTAACGCGATTATTACCGGACTGAGACGGCACTCCGTTGCTCTGGTTCTGATGGAGGCCACTGGTGGGCTGGAAGTTGCGGTGGCCTGTTCGCTTCAGGCCGAAGGTTTTGAGGTTGCCGTGGTCAATCCCAGGCAGGCCCGTGACTTCGCCCGTGCAATGGGATATCTTGCGAAGACCGACCGAATTGATGCCAGAGTCCTCACGCAGATGGCTGAGGTTATTAATCGTCACCCTGAGCGGAAACGCTTTATCAGGGCACTGCCGGATGCTGAACGTCAGGCCCTTGCTGCGATGGTGGTTCGCAGACGCCAGTTGATTGCGATGTTGGTGGCTGAGCGTAACCGACTGCATCCATCCCATCCGCAGAACAAGAAAAGCATTAATACCATCATTAAAGCGCTGGAAGATGAGCTTGTCAGGCTCGAGAAAGAAATGGACAGTCACATCCGTAACCACTTTAAAGAGATTGCTGAGCGCCTGAGCAGTATCAAAGGTGTAGGCACCATGACCGTTTCCGCGATGTTGGCGGAGATTCCGGAACTGGGAACGCTCTCCCGGCGCGAAATCAGTGCGCTTATAGGTGTTGCTCCTGTCAACCGGGACTCAGGGACTATGCGTGGCCGGCGAACCATTTTTGGCGGCAGGGCTGGCCTAAGATCAGCACTGTACATGGCTGCGCTTGTGGCAACCCGCTTTAATCCGGTGATAAAAACGTTTTATGTGCGCCTGCTTGCAGCCGGAAAGGCCAAAAAAGTGGCGCTGGTAGCCTGTATGCGTAAGCTGCTTACCATCCTGAACGCAATGCTCAGAAAGAACGAAGAATGGGATGAGTCGTACCACCACGTTGCTCCATAATTTTTACCTTCAAGACAGTTGCTGATATTGCTTCTTCCACTTAAACAGCAGGCTGGGCTGGATACCATGCAGGCGGGCGACATGGGAGACATTCATACCCGGCTCCATCGTCTGCTGGATAATGGCGATCTTCTCCTGAGGAGTTTTACGTTTACGGACTTCTTGCCCTAACAGGATCCCGGTCATCTCAAAATTGGCGTTAGTGTTAGACATATATATTCAAGCCTATCTCTTATCTGGAGATACAGCTACTGTCCGGTGTTTCAGGGGGCTACATCAGTGAGGCAAAGCAGGTTAGCATTGAAAACGCTTTAGGTTATGTCGCTGGCTATTCCATTGTTAATGATGTCTCAGACCGGGGTTTTCAGTTTCAGTCATCTCAATGGGATAAAGCGAAAAGCTGCGATACATTTGGCCCTGTTGGTCCCTATATCGTCACGCCCGATGAAGTTGGAAATCCACATGAATTAGATATCTGGCTGGAAGTTAATGGTGAAAAACGTCAGCAGAGCAACACCCGTCAGATGATTTTCTCCGTAGCAGAAATCGTCTCTTATGTTAGCCATTATATGACGTTAAAGCCCGGCGATCTCATTGCTACGGGTACCCCTGCCGGAGTGGGTTTAGGCATGAAGCCGGTGCCTGTCTGGCTAAAGGCGGGTGACCGAATCCGTATCCATATTGAGAAACTGGGATATCAAAACCCACTGGTAACAGAACAGACTCCCATTCGCTAATATGGGAGGTGCCCCAGGCCGATATATTCGTTTACATTGACGTCTTCTACAACCGGGCCCGGCGCCACACTCATCCCGGCGGCGTCAGTCCGGAGGACTTTAAACTGACCTCGTCGTGAGGACAGGGAATACCTGCTGAGGTGGGGTCAGTCCAGTTATAGATGGTATCCATTTTAGAAGCAATAATTATAGCCAGACTCCCAATGGGTGTTAAATATCTTATTGGTGCAATTTATTAACCCTTTGTTCTTAATCTCTCAAATCTTCGCGCGATAATATAGCTGTTTCCCTATGATATATGCACAGTTAGCACGTGTGTTCTCATGGGCTATTGTTGTGCAACTGCCTGCCCCGAGTTGGTGCAATACTTTCCAGGCGCCACTTTTATTTTTATTAGAAATTAATAGTTGACAATGCTCAGAAATAATTACTATAGTGATGCTGACTTCTCCGCAAGAACGCCAACGTTGTCGGCTTGTGGTTATGGCAATAGAGCCCTCGCAATGTCATTTGACTTTGCTGGGCTTTTTTTTTGGCTTTTTTTCAGGTCTATCTATTAACTGAACCAGGGGTACTTATGTCCAGAATAAAATGTCATTACAGCATGCTATCAATCGCAATTGCTACTGTATTTACCGTAACCACTTCAGGAATGGCAACCGCGGCAGAACAACCAATAAAAATTGGTTTACTGGAAGATGCTTCAGGTAATTTTGCTTTACCGGTTACTCCTAAAATTCATGCGACTGAGCTTGCAATAGACGAGATTAATGCCAAAGGCGGAATACTCGGGAGAAAAATTGATTTAATACAATACGATACGCAATCCGACAACACACGTTTTCAACAAATGGCCCGTCGTCTGATTAAAAACGATAAAGTGGATGTGATTTTTGGGGCATTTTCCAGCGCCTCGCGTGAGGCTATCCGGCCGATTATGGATCGTGAAAAACAGCTTTACTGGTATAACAATCAGTATGAAGGTGGCGTGTGTGACTCTAATGTTTTCGTCACTGGTGCGGTTCCTGAACAACAATTTTCTACATTAATTCCATGGATGATGGCGAAGTATGGTAAAAAAGTTTATACCATTGCTGCCGATTATAATTTCGGGCAAATATCGGCTGAATGGGTCCGCAAAATTGTGAAAGAAAATGGTGGTACCATGGTGGGTGAAGAGTTTATCCCACTGAGCGTCTCGCAATTTGGTCAAACGATTCAAAATATCCAGAAAGCCAAGCCCGATTTTGTGATGACATTATTGGTTGGGGCGAACCAATCTTCCTATTATGAGCAACAAGCGGCGGCAAAACTAAATTTACCAATGGCGAGCTCCGTCAACGTTGGCCAGGCTTATGAGCATAAACGCTTTAAAGCCCCGGCGCTGAAAGACATGTATGTCACGACTAATTACATAGAAGAAGTAGACAGCCCGGCCAGTAATGACTTCAAACAACGCTTCCATGCCAAATTCCCGAATGAACCCTACATCAATCAGGAAGCGGCTAATGCTTATGATGCGGTTTATCTTTACAAAGCGGCAGTAGAGAAAGCCGGCACGACTAATATGGATGCTGTTCGTAAATCGCTGGAAAGTGGTGATATCTGTACTGATGGACCGTCCGGAAAAGTATGTATTGATCCCAAAAGTCACCATTTGAGCCATACCATCTATCTGGCCCATGTAAAAGATGATCATTCTATCGAGATACCTAAGTTATGGGAAAATATCAAACCTTACTGGCTAGGAGACGCTGGCTGTAATTTGCCGGTAAAACCGGACCACAGCCAGTACACCCCATCATCACCACCTAAAAAATCGTAAATCAAACCACGTGCCAGGGAAGTGCTCGAGTAACGGGAACTTCCCTGTTATATCCATTTTAAATCGTGTCAATCAGGACACCGGGGATTGCCAACGATGTTAGCGCTTTCTTTTATTTACTCAGTGATTTATCAGTTTGGCGATAACTTCGCTTATCTGGTGCTGGCAGCATTGGGGCTGGCGGTTATCTTCGGCATGATGGGGGTGATAAATCTGGCACACGGTGAATTCATTATGTGCGGTGCCTATGTCACCATACTGATGAACAAATCGGGTTTGCCGCTTCCGTTCGCCATGCTGTGCGGTACATTAGCCGCGGCATTCTTCGGCGGAGTCATCGAGCGTCTCATCGTGCGCCATCTTTATGGGCGTCTGTATGACTCGGTAGTCGCAACCTGGGCTATTAGCCTGATTGTGCAACAAAGCATGTTACTCATCGCCGGTCCATCACTGGAAGGGCTCTCAACACCTTTCGGCTCTTTCACTCTCGGCGAATATTCTTTTGCGACTTACCGTGCACTGCTGCCTTTCTTCGCCATCGCTATATTAATGATGCTCTATTGGCTTTTTTTCCACACCAACTACGGAGTCTGTGCCAGAGCGACTATTCAAAATGCCCGTATGGCCTCCTGCCTGGGGTTAGAAACTGACCGTATTTATACCTTAACTTTCGCGCTGGGTGCTGGATTGGCCGGGCTGGCCGGGGCTATTTATGCCCCGACGTTGACTGCCGTCCCTACCATGGGGAGCAGCTTTATTATCCAGGCCTTTGTTTCGGTCGTCGTGGGCGGCGCAAATGTCTTGGTTGGCACTATTCCTGCCGCAATTGCCCTGGGCGCAATACAGACCGGGTTAAATTCCTGGTATGGGCAACTTGCTGGCCAAATTGGCTTACTGGTCACCGCCGTACTGGTTATTCGCGTACTACCGAATGGTGTTGGCAGCCTGTTTACCCGTAACCGCTAGGAGCTGAATGTGACAACAACCTCTCTTAATTTATCGGCGAATGGTATGAAGAAACACAGACAATCCTCGAGCTGGCTGGCGACATTGTTAATTTTAGCTGGTGCTCTCATGCTACCGTTAGTGGTCGATAGCACCACGATCGGTGACTTTTCCTACTTTCTTCTCTGGACCTTCGGCGCCATCGGATTAGCTGCGATGTGGGGACATGGCGGTATTTTATCTTTCGGCCAAACGGCGTTCTTTGGTCTGGCGGGTTACGCCTATGGTGTGATGACATTAAACTTCGGCGCTGGCGTGCTCTCTACCTGGTTCGGTTTAATTGTCGCATTGCTGCTTGCCGCTGCAGCGGCTGCGGCACTGGGTTACCTGATGTTTTACGGCGGGGTAACCGGTATTTTTGTTGGTATCGTAACCCTGTCCTGCACTCTGGTCCTGGAAACCTTTATGTCACAAACTGCAGGTCCACAATGGGCTATCGGCAGTGCGCGTTTGAATGGTTTCAACGGTATGTCAGGGATGCCCCCCTTGTCCATACCATGGGTTAACGGTGACTTGCCACTGGAAGACAACGGCTTTTATTACCTGATTATCTTGCTGCTCGCGGGTGTTTATTGGGGGATGAGGACGTTGTTACGCTCCAATTTTGGCCTGACGTTGGCCTCAATTCGTGAAAATCCTCATCGGGCAGAGATGCTCGGCATTGATATCCGCCGTTATCAATTACTGGTGTTTGTGCTGGGAGGTGTACTTTCTGGCCTGTCCGGAGCACTTTATACCCTGTGGGGATCATATATTACCCCGTCATCAATGGGTTTATCCGCCGCTGCAATGCCGGTCATCTGGGTTGCCACCGCTGGGCGGAAAAACATTTTTGGCACGGTGATCATTACGGCCATCCTGGTGTGGCTATCCCAATGGTTAGCTGTTTATGGCAGCGAATATGCCTTGATTCTACTGGGCGCCATCTTGCTGTTAGTGGTATTAGCGGCGCCCAACGGACTTTTATCCTGGCTGGCTGAGAGCATCACCCGCTTGCTCTCCTCACGCCGGAAAAAGGAGGACTCGCTATGAATCAGGTCTCGCAGGAACCGATCCTCAAAACACGGGGATTAAGCAAACACTTCGGTGGTGCTCAAGTTATCAATCAAGTTGATTTACAAATACGTCGTGGCGAAGTGCGATGTGTTATTGGCCCAAATGGTGCCGGTAAAAGTACCTTTTTCAAATTACTCACTGGCGAGCATGTACCCAGTAATGGAGATATCCACTTTTTCAATCAGCGGATAAATACCTTAGCGCCTTTTCAGCGTATTCAAATGGGAATGAGCATTAAGTTTCAAATTCCCGGGATCTTTCCTGAACTGACAGTTGCGCAACATTTGCAATTATCTCTCAGCCATTTACGCCCGGAAGTTCGCTCACAGGCAGTCAGTGTGGATGAGTTATTAGAGCGTTTTAAGCTTACCGCTGAATGTCGTCAACTCGCGGCTAATCTATCCCACGGCAAAAAACAGTGGCTAGAAATTGCTATGGCGGTGTCGCTGCAACCCACGTTACTCATGCTCGATGAGCCAGTCGCAGGCTTGTCAATTGATGAAACCTACCTGACTGGCGAGTTAATTAAGCAAATGCAAAATGACGGTCTGACATTACTGGTGGTGGAGCATGATATGACATTTGTCCGGCAAATTGCTTCACAGGTCACGGTCCTTCATGGAGGGAAAGTTTTTGCAGACGGCAATGCCGGCGAAGTGCTGGCTCGCGAGGATGTAGCAGACATCTATTTGGGGAAAACCGTATGACTAACGTTGTTTTACAAATGCAGGAGCTGGCCGGTGGCTATGGCGGTGGGCAAGTTCTCAATGGCGTAACACTGCAGCTACATGCAGCCGAGGTATTGGGTTTGATTGGCCGCAATGGCGTAGGCAAAACCACATTGATGCGCACATTAATTGGCGTTGTTCCGGCAAAGCAAGGCCAAATTTTATTGGGCGAAATTGATATTACTCAGGCCTCACCGCAGCGCCGCGCTCGTTTAGGCATTGGCTACGTCCCGCAAGGGCGTGAAGTTTTTACCGGGCTGACCGTGTCGGAGAATCTGCAAGTCGGAATGCAATTTGTCCGTGAACATCGCGAATTTGCAAAAGAGATGCTGGATCGGGTACTGGATTACTTCCCCATATTGCGGCAAAGGCTCAAGCAAAAAGCCGGAACTATGAGTGGCGGTGAGCAACAGCAATTGGCGATTGCCAGAGCCCTGGTGGGCTCACCAAAGGTCCTGCTGCTGGATGAACCGTCCGAAGGTGTCCAACCTTCTATCGTCAATATCATTGCCGATACCCTGGTACGCATCGCCCGGGAACTCCATGTGGCCGTGATCCTGGTCGAGCAGGATATTGCGATGATCCAGCGGGCCGCACAGCGCTGTGCGGTAATGGATAAAGGCCTGGTTGTAGAAACGCTGACCCAACAACAGCTCTCTGATGATCTTTTAATGCGTCGTCATCTGGCTCTGTAACTAAACGCTATAAATTACGTGGAGAATAACATATGAAATGGTTGGAAGAATCCATTATGGCCAAACGCGGTGTTGGTGCCGGGCGTAAACCGGTAACGCATCACCTGACGGAAGAAATGCAAAAAGAGTTTCATTACACCATTGGCCCTTATTCCACACCCGTCCTGACCATCGAACCCGGTGACCGGATTATTGTCGACACTCGAGATGCTTTTGAAGGTGCTATCAATTCGGAACAGGATATTCCGAGCCAGTTGCTAAAAATGCCCTTTCTCAACCCACAAAACGGACCGATCATGGTCAATGGCGCGGAGAAAGGTGATGTGCTCGCTGTCTATATCGAATCCATGTTGCCCCGCGGCGTTGATCCCTACGGCATCTGCGCCATGATTCCGCATTTTGGCGGACTGACCGGGACCGACCTGACGGCCATGCTCAATGATCCGCTGCCAGAAAAGGTGCGCATGATTAAACTCGACAGTGAAAAGGTCTACTGGAGCAGACGCCATACGCTTCCCTATAAACCCCATATTGGCACCTTGAGCGTATCGCCAGAAATTGACTCAATCAATTCACTGACGCCAGACAATCACGGCGGGAATATGGATGTGCCGGATATAGGACCAGGGAGTATTACCTATCTGCCGGTACGTGCGCCTGGAGGCCGCCTGTTTATTGGTGATGCCCATGCTTGTCAGGGTGATGGTGAGATTTGCGGGACCGCAGTAGAGTTTGCCTCAATCACCACCATCAAAGTCGATTTGATCAAGAACTGGCAGCTTTCCTGGCCACGAATGGAGAATGCCGAAAATATTATGAGTATTGGCAGTGCACGTCCGCTGGAGGATGCGACGCGAATTGCATATCGCGACTTAATTTACTGGCTGGTAGAAGACTTTGGCTTCGAACAATGGGATGCCTACATGCTTCTGAGTCAATGCGGCAAAGTGCGGCTGGGCAACATGGTCGACCCCAAATACACCGTTGGCGCGATGCTGAACAAAAACCTGTTAGTTTAGTAGGAATAACTAACCGGTGAACATTACCCCGATGTAGATCGGGGTAATGTGTAAGTTCAAACAATCGCTATTTTTAACAGCTAAAGCAGGTGCATATGGGGCCAGATACACCCATCAATATTGGTTTACTTTACTCCTTCAGCGGAGTGACGGCGGCACAAGAGTTGTCACAATGGCGCGGAGCAACCCAGGCTATTGCCGAAATTAATCAAAATGGCGGCATCAACGGCAGACCACTCAATGCAATTCATTTGGATCCGCAATCTGACGATGTACTGTTTCGTGCCATGGCCGAGGAATTAATTACCGAACATGAAGTAAATGTGATTTTTGGCGGCTATACCTCCAGCAGCCGAAAAGCGATGTCACCGATTGTTGAAAAATATCGTCGGTTGCTGTTTTATTCGCAACTGTATGAGGGCTTTGAGTTTTCAGAAAATATTTTCTATGGCGGTGCCGCGCCTAATCAGAATTGTGTACAGCTGGCTGACTACCTCGCGGCTCAGTTTGGGACACGGGTTTATTTGATTGGTTCCCGTTATATTTATCCCTACGAATGTAACCGCAACATGCAGGAATTAATTCTGCAACGGCATGACGGAGCAGTGATTGGTGAGCGTTATCTTGATTTGAATGCGCCCTATGAAGCTTTTCTACCTATTATTGATGAGGTCATGAAAAAGCAGCCAGATTTTATTTTCAGCACTGTTGTCGGGCAGACCGTTCCTTTCCTGTATCAGGCTTATAAGGCTGCAGGTTTAGATCCTGCGCGTATGCCTATTGGTAGCTTAAATACCTCAGAAACTGAGATTGCCATTATGGGCGCGGAGGCCGCAAAGGGGCATTTTACTTCCGCCCCCTATTTTCAAAGTATTAACACCAAGGCAAATCAATCCGCACTCAAACAATTCCGTAAGCAATTCGGACCGGAAATGAGTACGGACATGAATTGGGAGGCCACGTACAGCCAGGTACACCTTTTTGCAAAAGCCATGGCCGAGTGTGGCAGTGATCATATCTACCCGTTATCAACCGCGCTGAGGGGTAGCCAGTTTGATGCTCCCCAGGGGCGTATTCGTATTGATCAGCTTAATCAGCATACCGGGCTATATCCGCGCATTGGTATGGCAAATGAAAATGGGCAATTTACAATTGTCCAGGAGTCTCGCCGTATTGTCGATCCCGATCCCTATATGACCAATCAGATTCAGGGCGATTGGGTAACGAAGCTAACAACTGTGGGGTATCCATATGCGCCCTCACGATAGCAGACTTAGCACAACAGCCATATTACTGAGTCGGGGGATTCGTTGCGTAGTGTTACACCCCGATGATGATGACGGTGCAACACTCACTAATCATTTACGCCGCATGGGATTTAAGGTTCAGGCCTTCTGGCCTATTCCTGAACGACTTCCCGCTGATACGGACCTGATTTTCTATGCATTACAGTCAGATAACCCAGAACCAGACGTGTCGTGGCTTAATCTGAGTAAACATGTCCTTATCGCGGTTATCGCCTATGAAAATCCAACGTTTATCGATCAAACCATCAGCATGGGTGCGGGAGCCACGATAACAACTCCAATTCGCTCTTCAGGCTTACTCTCTGCGATGGTGTTTGCTTTGCACCATGCTCAACAACAACGGCAGATGAGCGATCGAATAGAACGACTGGAGAAAAAAATGCTCGGTATCCGTCAGGTTAGTGAAGCTAAAGCCATCCTGATGAGAATGCACAGCATTGGCGAAGAACAGGCTTATGAGATTCTGCGCCATCAGGCTATGGACAAACGTATTACTGTCGAAGAGATCTCATGTTCGTTAATACAGGCCAATGACATTTTCTCCTGGACTACGCCCGGGGCGCCAGCATCCGGAAAAATGAAGTAAGCCTTACCTGGGCTCCCTGAACATCGCATTTATTAATCGTGAGGATCATCATGCCGATAGCCCCTTATCTTGCAGCCGCAATTCAATTCGAACCCTTAATGTTTGCCAAAGAAGCCAATTTACGTCAATTACTTATATTGGTTGAACAGGCGGCACAGAAAGGTGCACGCTTGATTACAACCCCGGAAATGGCAACAACGGGATACTGTTGGTTTGACCGGCAGGAGATTGCGCCGATGGTAGAAACCGTCCCTGGCGAGAGTACAGCACTTTTTGCTGAGTTAGCGCAACATTATCAATGCTATATCGTTTTGGGAATGCCTGAAATCGACCCCAATACATCGCTGTATTACAACAGCGCCGTATTAATTGGGCCTGAGGGTGTTATCGGTTGCCATCGTAAAACCCACCCCTATATTTCAGAACCCAAATGGGCTGCGGCGGGCGATTCTGGACATCAAGTCTTCGATACTCCGCTAGGACGCATTGGTATGCTGGTTTGCATGGATATTCACTTCCCGGAAACAGCCCGCTTGCTGGCCCTGGACGGCGTTGACGTCATTTGTCACATCAGCAACTGGTTGGCAGAACGCACCCCCGCGCCCTACTGGATTAGCCGGGCAATGGAAAACGGTTGTTATCTGCTGGAGAGTAACCGCTGGGGACTAGAACGCGGAGTTCAGTTTAGCGGCGGTAGTTGTATTATTGAGCCTGATGGCAACATTGCCGCAGTGGTCGATAACGGTAATGGGATAGCGTATGCCGAAATAGATATCAACTGTAGCCGCCAGCGCCAGGTATTAGGGGAGCCGGTTTTTTATCAACGCCGTCCTGATTATTATCACTTACTATTAAGCGACAGTTTTTTATGGAACCCGCAGGATTTCTTTGGGCTGTATGGACATCAGCCACTCCCCCCAGGCAAGCAGAGCCGTATCACCGTGGCGCAGTTATCTCCCGGTGAGCAAGTTGAAGATAATCTGGCGGCGATAATCGCCATGACAAAAGAAGCTGTTTTGGAGCAAGGTAGCGAGCTGATCGTCTTCCCTGAATTAGCCTTGACAGGTCATTACGATAATGCGGCTCATGCTCAAACGTTAGAAAGCCCGGCAGTGCAGACGCTGGCTCGCCTGGCTATACAGCTAAGAGTCTACCTTGTGGTCGGAATGGCAGAAAAGCAACATGATAAAAACTACATTGCACAGATGCTGTTTGGGCCAGAAGGGATAATCGGCAGTTACAGGCAAATCCATCTTTCGCAGGAAAGCCAAAAATGGGCCAGCGCGGGAGAACACTGGCGAGTGTTTGATACCGCGCTTGGCAGAATTGGATTGTTGTCAGGTCACGATGCCCTGTTTCCCGAATCAGCACGAATTCTCGCTTTAATGGGATGCGATATTATTGCGTGTTCTGCTGCGCTTTCGGCAGGATTTACCGCCGCCCACGCGGGCAGCTCTGTGACACAGAATTTCCCTATCCCAACAGGGGCCGATCCGCTGCATTGGCACTTATTCAGAACCCGTGCGGGAGAAAACAATCTTTATCTGGTTTTTGCTAATGCACTTGATGGTATAGATGGGGCAGGAGGATTTAGCGGAATTTTCGGGCCAGAAACCTTCACTTTTCCACGGCAAGAACGGCTGCTTTGGCAGGAAACGCTGGTCACAACACAAATCGTCGACACACGCTCTCTTGCTGACAGCCCTTATCCAACCAATGTGGTACGGCGTAAAGATCTGGTTGCCATGCGCCAACCCCATCACTATAAACCGCTGCTGTATTAAGCCTTTTCGTTACAACCCGGGTTAATAATTGCGCCCTTCATCACTGATGAGAAGCAATGAAAAAAAACCAGACTATTAACTAAAGTAAGCGTGCAGCGAGAACCGTATTGACGGGGATGTGTTATTCAGTTGGCAGTGCTACGCGCCAGGGGAGTAGTTCGCTGACCCGGTTTATCGGCCAGTCAGCAATGACGTCAAGGACATAACGGAGGTAGCTTTCTGGCTCCACTCCGTTCAGTTTGCATTGAATCGCCACGGGTTTAACAGACACCTCAGAGTCATTTAAGATGGCTTAAAGAGAGGTGCCCATGAGCGGTAAGCGTTATCCCGAAGAGTTTAAAACTGAAGCAGTCAAACAGGTTGTTGATCGCGGTTATTCTGTTGCCAGCGTTGCAACACGTCTCGATATCACCACCCACAGCCTTTATGCCTGGATAAAGAAGTACGGTCCGGATTCTTCCACTCATAAAGAACAGTCAGATGCTCAGGCCGAGATCCGCCGTCTCCAGAAAGAGCTGAAACGGGTTACCGACGAACGGGACATATTAAAAAAAGCCGCTGTAGATTCAATTGGTCAACGCAACAGTTATGTGAAAACATGGGGTTGCGGAGGTTTTTTGAATGAGACGAACATTTACAGCAGAGGAAAAAGCC
>NZ_JBMKHB010000056.1:0-11942 GCF_049238285.1 Enterobacter cloacae complex sp. IR53041
GTCACTGTCGTTCTCAAAATCGGTGGAGCTGCATGACAAAGTCATCGGGCATTATCTGAACATAAAACACTATCAGTAAGTTGGAGTCATTACCACCGGTTACTTAGGTTGAGCGACGGTGACAGGCTCCGGCGGCTGGTAGTTATCGATATGGCTGGCAACGCCCAGCAAAATGACCGACACCCCAAGGACAATCCATCCCGCTAATTCAATGATTCGATTAATAATTGACGTCATGATGTGTAATTGTACTTTATCCATAAAGACAGGGCGCAAATGTTACAGCGACGTTTCTCTGACGGCAAGGGCTTTGGGAACGGTTCCCTTAAACAAAATCAGTAGGTTAATACTATGTAACAAAAACAATCCGTATAACCTGCTATTTTACGTCATACGGCACATTATTAATCCGTGCTAATGCCAGACTAGCCAGTGTGAAATAAGAACGACTTAAAAGAGGATGACACTATGAGTGATAATATCCGCGTTGGGCTTATTGGTTACGGGTACGCGAGCAAAACGTTTCATGCGCCTCTGATTGCCGGGACGCCGGGGATGGCGCTGGCGGCGGTATCCAGCAGCGACGCTGCTAAAGTCCATGCAGACTGGCCTTCTGTGCCGGTTGTCTCCGAGCCAAAACATCTTTTCAACGATCCAAACATTGATTTAATCGTCATTCCCACGCCGAACGATACCCACTTTCCGCTGGCAAAGGCCGCGCTGGAAGCCGGGAAGCATGTGGTTGTCGATAAGCCCTTTACCGTGACGCTGTCACAGGCTCGCGAGCTGGATGCGCTGGCAAAGAGTCTGGGCAGGCTGCTGTCGGTGTTCCACAACCGCCGCTGGGACAGTGATTTTCTGACGGTAAAACGGATTCTCAGTGAAGGTACGTTAGGGGAGATCCTCTTTTTTGAGTCGCACTTTGACCGCTTTCGCCCGCAGGTACGAAACCGCTGGCGCGAGCAGGCCGGTCCTGGCAGCGGTATCTGGTATGATTTAGCCCCGCATCTGCTGGATCAGGCCGTCAATCTCTTTGGCCTGCCGGTGAGCATGACGGTCGATCTGGCCCAGCTCAGGCCCGGTGCGCAGACGACCGATTACTTCCACGCGGTGCTCAGTTACCCGCAGCGGCGAATTGTGCTGCACGGGACGATGGTCGCGGCGGCAGAATCTGCCCGTTACATTATTCACGGCGCGCGCGGCAGCTACGTGAAGTTTGGTCTCGATCCGCAGGAAGACAGGCTGAAAAACGGTGAACGTTTGCCGCAGGAAGACTGGGGCTATGATATGCGCGACGGCGTCGTCACGCGGGTGGAAGGCGAGGAGCTGGTCGAGGAGACCTTGCTGACGATACCGGGTAACTATCCGGCGTATTATGCCGCTATCCGCGATGGGCTGAACGGCACGGGAGAGAATCCGGTTCCGGCCAGCCAGGCGATACAGATTATGGAGCTGATTGAGCTGGGGATCGAATCTGCCAAACATCGCGCCACGCTCTGTCTGGCATAAGTTTTTGACGTTGCTGTAGGCCGGGTAAGGCGTAGCCGCCACCCGGCAAAGGGGGTTACGCGGTTGCCACCTTATCCCGCAGCGTCTGCTTCTCTGCAGGCGTCAGGAAGGCGATCTCCAGCCCGTTGATCTGCGCCTGACGGATCTGCTCGCGGCTCAGACCCGCCTGCGGTGCGGCGATGTTGTACTCGTGAATGATATCCACGCCCTGAACCGCCGGATCGTCCGTATTCAGCGAGGCCAGCACGCCGTGCTCGAGGAAGGTTTTCAGCGGGTGCTGCGACAGCGATGCTACGGTGCTGGTCTGAATGTTAGACGTCAGGCACGACTCAATCCCGATACGCTGCTCCGCCAGGAAATCCATCAGGGCGCGGTCTTCTACCGCCTTCACGCCGTGACCGATACGTTCGGCGCCCAGCTCGCGGATGGCCTGCCAGATGCTTTCCGGGCCAGCCGCTTCACCCGCGTGCACGGTAATGTGCCAGCCGGCATCGCGCGCGCGGTTGAAGTGGGAGAGGAACAGGCTGCCCGGGAAGCCCAGCTCGTCACCGGCGAGATCGACGGCGGTGATGGCATCTCGATGGGCCAGCAGCGCTTCCAGCTCCTGCAGGCAGGCGGCTTCACCGAAGGTACGGCTCATGATGCCGATCAGGCGAGCCTGAACGTCGAAGGTTTTACACCCTTCGCGGACGCCTTCAATGACGGCTTCCACGACGCCTGCAACGGGCAGGTTGTGGGTCATCGCCATGTAGCCCGGCGAGAAGCGCAGCTCGACGTAGTGCAGGCCGTTGCGGGCGGCATCTTCGATGTTCTCAAACGCCACGCGGCGGCAGGCATCCAGCGACGCCAGCATTTTCACGCCCCAGTCGAGTTTGCTCAGGAAGCTGACCAGGTCCGGTTCATTAGAGGTCACCTGCACGTGAGGGATCAGGGACTCAAGGGTCTGAGCAGGAAGCGTTAAATTGAACTGGCGGCCAAGATCGAGGATGGTTTGGGCACGAATGTTACCGTCAAGGTGACGATGAATATCAGTTAAAGGCAGGCGTGTATCAATCATGGTCGCACTCTTTTCTGGTTAAAGTGCGCCATATTATAAAAACAAAACGGGGTAAAAAGCTATTTGCGCAAGGGAATATTCCGTTGCGCAAATTGATTACAGAAGCGTATTAATGCCAGCAATCAGGCGTTGAACCCCTTGCTCCAGCTTGCTGCGCGGGCAGCCTGCATTCAGGCGTACGAAGCCATTTCCCTCTTTTCCATAGGCATATCCCGGCATGATGGCGACCTTTTGCTGCTCAATCAGCACTTTTTGCAGCGCCCGATCGTCAATATTCAGCGGACGCAGATCGAGCCAGGCCAGATAGGTCGCTTCCGGCGGCTGCCAGTTGAGTTTCGGAAAAGCGCGGTTTACTTCCTGAGCGATATACAACAGATTCTCTTCCAGATAACCCCGCAGGGTATCCAGCCACGGGCCCCCTTGCTGATAGGCGGTGATATGCGCCGTTAGCGCCAGCACGGAAGGGGAAGAGAGCCCGTCCCGACCTTTTAACGCGCTGAGATAGCCGTTACGGCTCTCTTCATCGCCGATCAGGCCATAAGCCCCCGTCAGCGCCGGAATGTTAAAGCTTTTCGAGCCGGAAGTCAGAAGCGCCCATTTGCTCCGCGCCACTGCGGTCCACGGCGTGTGACGATGTTCTCCCCACACCATGTCCATATGGATTTCATCGCTGATAACCGCCACGTCATAGCGCTCGCAGAGTTCCGCCATCTGCGTCAATTCATCCCGCGTCCAGACCTTGCCGGTCGGATTCTGCGGGCTGCACAGCAGCAAAATTTTGTTTTCCGGTTTCGCCAGCGCCGCTTCGAGGGCTGCCATATTGCCCTGCCAGCCAGCGGCCTGTTTTTCCATTTCAACCGCCACAACACGACGCCCGTTACCCTCTATGGCTTTGTAAAAGGCATCGTATGCCGGGGTGTGAACCACCACGCCGTCGTCGGGTTTTGACCAGAGGCGAATCAGTTCCGAGACCATGTAGATGACGGAGGGGCCATAAACCACGCTTTCGGTATCAATTCGGGTGTTAAAGCGCTGCTGGAACCAGTGTGCGACGGCGGCGAGAAACTCGTCGTTTTTCCAGCGGCTATAGCCAAACACGCCGTGATGAATGCGTTGTTGCAGCGCGTCGGTTATGCAGGGGGCGGTGGCGAAATCCATATCCGAGATGGTGAAGGGCAGCAGATCCGCCGCGCCAAAGCGGTCGGCGACATAGTCCCACTGCGTACACCAGGTGCCGTGTCGATCCACGACGGTTGAGAAATCAAACATGCTTTAATCCTTAACGTAAAACCCCCTCATGGTGAGGGGGCGGAGGCATCAGGCTTCTACTGTTCGCATCAGGGTCGCCAGCTCATCTTTCACTGACTGTACCTGTGGGCCGATAACCACCTGCAAATTGTGCTGGTTTAACTGTACCACGCCGATGGCCCGGTTGGCCTTGAGGGCGTTGGTATCCACTTTTGACATATCCGCCACCGACAAACGCAGGCGGGTAATGCAGTTATCCAGCGAGGTGATGTTATCCGCACCGCCCAGCGCCGCCAGAATGGCAGGGGTGTTATAGCCGGATTTGCCCACGGTACCGGCAACCGCCTGTTCAACGCTGGTGGCCGTATCGATATCGCGTCCTGGCGTTTTCAGGTTAAAGCGGGTGATGGCGAAGCGGAAGATCCCGTAGTACACCGCAAACCAGATTGCCGCCACGACCGGGACCAGATACCACTTAGTCGACAGGCCGTGCAGGATCCCGAACACCACGAAGTCGATCACGTTGCCGTCAGTGTTCACTGAAGTGTAATGGGTATAATTGATATTTGCCGATGTACACTGTGAACAATCAGGTTACTGCAATGTTGAAAATTACAGCTCCCACTCAACTGTGTATGCCGGAAGGAAGCCAAAGACAAGATTGTAAATCCCTTTGAATTTCTCCGTTGTTACCAACACCCCACACAATCATCATCCCTCTTTTATCAAGGCATGATTTCCGTTGCCCCCTTTCACTCCTTCTGATATGATAATGAGTTATTATAAATATTTCCGTAAACTTTGTTCCGTAGTATTTCTCTCCTCGAAAACATCCCCAACGTCAGATGCAAGGCGGCTTTGCGCTATCGCAAATGCCATCGTTTTACCGTGGTTTTAGGTAGTAACTATGTAGGGGGTGTGATCTCTTTCTGAGTACAAAAAGGTTAATTTAACAATGATGCAACAATCACAAACCCTATTCGAATCGTCGGTTTTATCGGCAACAAGTTTTCGTACCGTCTACCATGAACACGGACGTTACAAAACAATTAATGGCAACTCCTTTGTTCATGATGGTCATGCATACCGGATTAACACAAGAATCGGCTCTGGTGTTCGTCATGACATACTTATTTCAACAATCAACGAACTGAACGCAATCCTGAAGCTCTACAGTCGAGTGTTCCTTACCCGTTTTGATCTCCACCTCCCTGAGTTCACTTCTGTTGAAGCAGGTAACAAATACATACGCAACTTGTTCAAACGATTACGTGACCGCCTAGGGTCTGGGAATAACGGTTTATCGGAACCTATTATCGATTTTGCTTACGGTTGGGTTTGCGAACAGGAAAAGGCTTCACAACCCCATTACCATTGCTGGATTGCACTTCCACATCGTTCGGTAAGATGGTTTGGAACGCCAGAAAGAGGGAGCGCTGGTATTATTACGGAAATCTGGATGAAACTGACAGGTGGTAAAGCAACGCTGGTAAACTTGGCTAAAGCCACTAAAGACTATCCCGATCACTACGTCATTCATCGTGAACATCCTTCATCACTCGAAGGTCCGGTATTCTGGCTTTCTTACCTGGCAAAAGAACGCGGTAAAGCGCAAACAGGGAAGGGAACGCGCATGTACTCAACATCAAAATTGAGTAGCAAAGTACTGAATTCGTAAATATCGCGCAGGAGGCCCGTAGCGCGTTTTTCTTTCCAAGGTATGCAATCGCATTACCCATATCATGAAAATCGCTTAAAGCCTCGCTCAGAGCGTTTTAAGGCATGATTTGTTCCTGGTTAACTTTATGCTTCGGTCAGATGCATGATAGTTCAACTATAGTTGCTATGCTGATACATTCATACATTACTTCAAAATTCCGAGCGCAGCGAGGGACACGAACGTAGTGAGTGTCTGTGTACTATGTACTGTTTATAATATTTATATTTTATATATAGAGAAAACAGTACATTTCCGTATATTTTTTAACCAGCATTAACTATCCGTCTTCGCTTCGCTTGACGGAACTCGCTTCGCTCGCCATTCAGGATATAACTTCAGCGTTTGAAACGATTTTCGCAACCCTTAGAACGTTTTGTTCAATGTTAATTGTCCGGTCAGAATCGAAGATAAAATATTAGATTTGGCCTGACACAGCTTTGGCACAGATCCTCTCCCATTTTGACACTTCCGCCCTGTGACAGAAGCGGAGGTTGAACAACCATCTGTGCGATCAAAATATAACAATATTTTGAAGGTGCAGCGGGTATCACTATCTTAAAACATGATATGTAAGAGGATAGGGGGCTGTGAGGAACCCAGATGGGATTTATCGTTGATGGAGCCAAGCTGAGATATCCGTTATGAAGAGACCAATAGCGCACAAAAATGATCGTCTGCCAGTGCCGAAAACGAATCACTTTACGCTTGAAGCGAGGCAGCGTGTTATCAATGGACTTGTTGCGACGGCTAAAGCTGACTTCGTATCCTTAGTTAGCTGGCTGAAAACAGGTAAACAGAATGGTGAACCTATTCCGTTAGATAAATGCGAAAGTCTTCGAACTGCTATTCTTAATCTTGGGACCCTTAAAGCTGGTGTACAAACCGACTGGAAGCAGGTAATCCAGTTGATGTGACCTGCTCCCCGTTGATTAGTACACCCCGATGTTAGTAATGTCTTCATAAGCCACATGAGAACATCCCCATGAAGAAGCGTTTTTCCGACGAACAGATCATCAGTATTCTCCGCGAAGCCGAAGCTGGGGTACCCGCCCGTGAACTCTGCCGCAAGCATGCCATTTCCGATGCCACGTTTTACACCTGGCGTAAGAAGTATGGCGGTATGGAGGTGCCTGAAGTTAAGCGCCTGAAGTCGCTTGAGGAAGAGAACGCCAGACTCAAGAAGCTGCTTGCCGAAGCCATGCTGGATAAAGAGGCGCTTCAGGTGGCTCTTGGGCGAAAGTACTGACGACAGACCAGAAGCGGGAAGCCGTGATGTTGATGTATGATGCGACCGGTCTGTCGCAACGTCGTGCCTGCAGGCTTACAGGTTTATCCCTGTCGACCTGCCGCTATGAAGCTCACCGTCCGGCTGCTGATGCGCATTTATCAGGGCGCATCACTGAGCTGGCACTGGAGCGCAGGCGTTTTGGCTACCGTCGTATTTGGCAGTTGCTGCGCCGTGAAGGGCTTCATGTTAATCATAAGCGCGTGTACCGGCTTTATCACCTCAGTGGCCTGGGCGTAAAACACAGAAGACGTCGTAAAGGGCTGGCAACAGAACGTCTGCCGCTGCTCCGTCCGGCGGCGCCCAATCTGACCTGGTCGATGGATTTCGTCAT
Source organism: Enterobacter cloacae complex sp. IR53041 (assembly GCF_049238285.1). NCBI lineage: Bacteria > Pseudomonadati > Pseudomonadota > Gammaproteobacteria > Enterobacterales > Enterobacteriaceae > Enterobacter > Enterobacter cloacae complex sp. IR53041. The sequence goes on from NZ_JBMKHB010000056.1 coordinate 7,154, forward strand.
GGACGCACTTTCCACCGGTCGCAGGATCAAGTGTCTTACCTGCGTCGATGATTTCACAAAGGAATGCCTGACGGTCACTGTTGCCTTTGGGATTTCAGGCGTTCAGGTCACGCGTATTCTGGACAGCATTTCACTGTTTCGAGGCTATCCGGCGACGATAAGAACTGACCAGGGGCCGGAGTTCACTTGCCGTGCACTGGATCAATGGGCCTTTGAGCATGGTGTCGAGTTGCGCTCAATCCAGCCGGGCAAGCCAACGCAGAACGGATTTATTGAGAGCTTTAACGGACGATTTCGCGATGAATGTTTGAATGAGCACTGGTTCAGCGATATCGTTCATGCCAGGAAAATTATTAATGACTGGCGGCAGGATTATAACGAATGCCGCCCGCACTCCACGCTGAATTATCAGACACCGTCTGAATTTGCAGCGGGCTGGAGAAAGGGTCATTCTGAGAATGAAGATTCCGACGTTACTAACTGAGTGTTGTATCTAATCGTGGGGGCAGGTCAGTCCATGTCGTCACCTTGATGATTTGTTAATGCGGGGGCAACATTAATAAATGTACTTGAGACCGCAATTTGTCGATGGAGCCAACATTTATAACTATGTGCTTCTACCCTCTGAATTTTTACATGTGAATTGCTAGCTTGAATAGCTCTATCATTATATACGTGGCACTAAATTATGGCTGTTTTTCGCTCTTAGCGGACATTAGCATAGGCTATTTACCATAAGGCCTCTACGCGTACCGCTGAAACGCTCTCAGGCCTTCTGAGCGGTGCGCGTAGAGGCCTTATGGTTAATAACAACACCTGCACAGGTGTTAGCGAACCTGCGTATTATGCATAGCACCACTTTAAATGCCCCCTTCCGGGAAGACAAAAAAAACGGGCGGAGCCGCCCGTAAAACTACACTATCAGGAATTTCAGGTATCTGACGGCATACCCGATGCCGCCCGGCAAATGGCTGCCTGCTATGATTATGACAGGGAAACGAATATTTTCCAGAAAACGAGACTACAGATGTAAAAAACCCGGCAAAGGCACCGGGAAGGATGTAGAGAAACGTTAGCATTTAGACCCGCTCATGAGGCGGTTCCCTGTTTATCGGCGAAATACGCTCGAAGGTCAATGCTTTTTCTGGCAGGTGACACCCATACCAGAGTGTGCACCTCATCCTGAAAAAGGAGGGCCGAAGCCCTCCCGTCATTCGATGGACCGTCACGTCAGAAGCTGTATTTACCCCCCAGCATCGCGGACGTGTCGCTGTAACCCTTATCACCCACCTGCTGCGCCACGTTACCCCACAGACCAAAGCGCTTGCTCAGCTGGCCCTCCACACCCACCTTCATCTCGCCAATGCTCGCCGCGCCATCCTGTTTCACCAGGACACCGTTCAGCTGGCTGCCAAAGTCCTGCGTGTTATGCACCCAGTTCACCTCCACAAACGGCTGGAAGGTACGGTCTCTGCCCTCATCCAGCTTACTGTGACCGTTGATGTATGCTTTCACGCCCAGGCGGGTCTGTACGTTGCCGTCACCGTCACCGGAGACCACCGTGCCGTCAGACTCCGTATGCGTGTCAGCTTTCACGCCCATCCAGGTGACCTGGGCTTTCGGCTGAATGAAGTACGTCTGGGTGCCGGCCGCGTTCTGTCCCAGAAGGAAGGTGTAGCCACCCTCAATGGACGCCGTCACGCCTTCTGAATCATACTTCTCACCGCTCAGACCTTCGCCGTTAACGGTGTTCTTAAACCAGCTGTACTGGGCCCAGCTGTCCACATACAGCCCGGTTTTGTCCGTATCGTTCTGATACCAGGTACCGTACAGACCGGCGCTGTAACCTTCCACCGCTCCACGGGAATGGTAACCGCTGAGGTTTGAAAGCGTATTACTCTTATTGTAGCCATACCCCCCCATGATACCCAGGTGGTAGCGGTCGCTGCCGTCTGAGCTCCATTGCGCTAAGTCCCCACCGAGCTGGGCAACGTAACGGTTGGCCTGGGTACTGAGCTGACCGCTGCTGTCGCGTGAACGGGTATGGCCACCCTCGTTGCGCAACCACATGCTGGTCACCTTCTTCTCACCGGTCAGAACATCCGTGTACTGTGTCTCACCCAGACGGTCGTGCAGACGGGTAGTAAACAGGTTGTTGGCCGCCGCCAGGTTCGCCGCATAGGAGCCGCCTTCAGGACGCAGCAGAGACTCTGTAGGTGTTGTAGGTGTTGTAGGTGTTGTAGGTGTTGTAGGTGTTGTAGGTGTTGTAGGTGTTGTAGGTGTTGTAGGTGTTGTAGGTGTTGTAGGTGTTGTACGTGTTGTAGGTGTTGTATTACTCAGATACCAGTTACTGCTGTTGCTGCCAGTACCGCGCACCAGAGAGTAATCATAGGCACCTGCCGCAATACGACCCGACTGTACAAACGCATCATCAGTCGAACTTCCGGTGGTAATGAGTTCAATACCGTTCAGCGTCCGGGCCCCTGTTCCGCCTTCGTTGGTGACTTTGACATAGGTCGTGCCGGTGGCACTGCCGCTGACGACCAGCTTATCAGTTGGTGAGGAATCATCACCTAATACCGTATCGAGAAACAGATTCCCGTTATTGCCCACGTAACTGCCCTGGATGGTGAGAACGTCGCCGACTTTGCCATCCGTGAGGTTGAGAGTCGAACCGGTAGAAGTAACGTTGCCCTTGAGGATGAACTTTGCCGGTGACGTGCTCTGCGTGGTGCCGTTCAGAGTTGAGCCACCGTTCATTGCCAGCGTATCGAAGGCCGAGGTTGCCACAGTGCCTGTCGCCTTCTCTGCGAGGTTCCAAGTCGAGCCGTTGTTCAGGTTAATGTTCAGTGTCGAGTTGGCATACGCCTTGTTCGTCAGCCCCGTCATGGTGCTGCCGTTGTCGAGTGTTAGCTTCAACGAACTGGCTGTTGTTGAGTTCCGGTACTTGATGATGTCGACCAGATAACCATCACTCGCGGCAGTGAGATTTGAGTGTCGATCAAACAGAACCCCCACATCCTGCTGACCACTATCGACTAGTAGTAACGGTGCGGTAATCGACTGGGTCTTGATGGTGGCGTTGCCAAAGCTCGCTTTGATGCCTGTCGAATCGACGCTCGTCCCCCAATCGTCTATACCGATGGCTAGGACCGAGCGGGAGGCGTTGATGTAGGTAGAGCTGTTAGGTTCGTTAGCCTGCAGCTCCGAGCCGCTGACAGCCATCTTGATGGCAGAGCTCATGTAAGCCGAGCTACCACCAAAATTGGGGTCCATGTCGATATTCAATGCACCGTTGGAAACGATGAGGCCTTTGCCGCTTCCGACGGTTCGGGACTTGCCTATCTTGATTGCGCTGCTATCGTAAGACTGCGTACCACTTTTCACCATTTTGAGCGTTGTGTTGTTTAGAACTACCTGCGATATTGCTTCGGCCCCCTCACTATCCGACGCTGCCCCTGAGACATAGATTCCTTCGATGCGCGCACCAGTGAGTATCATGTCCAGCGTGCCCTTGATTTCAATCTTGCCCGAACTGCCGTTACCAGAGTTGCCACTTGCGCCCTGGATAGCACGCAGACCTGCGTTCAACACGGGTATAGTAAATCCACCGCTAGTGCTCTGTCGGATGGTTGCGTTGTTGAGTGTGATGGTCGAAAACTTGCCATTGTTGGCAACAATGGCTTCACCTGAATCCACCGAAGAGCCAGCGAGGATGGCGTAAGAGCCAACGCCTCCACTCGAATTTAAGCCGACGTAACTGCTATTCGTTGTTAGGGTGAAGTTGTTCCCGTTTATCGGCACGGTGTTGTGTGTGCTTAGGCCTTTGATGCCGCCGCCGCTGCCACTGTTGGTCAGCGTAGCAGTCACGTCCGTGAAGTTGATGCTTCCGTGTGTCAGGTACTGGTTACCGATTAAGCTGAAGCTGTTGGTGCCCAAGTATGATATATTTGTTGCTCCGATCGTAATGACATCGGCACCGACGGTAAGATTACTGCCGGCGAGGACATACCAGCTTGCGTTGCTATTCAGTACTGTCGGTGATCCTGTCGTAGCGGGGACTTCGTTGCATCCCACTCCATAGGTAGCGTTGATCCATCCTGTACGGTACGACCCATTAACGTCAGCCGGGCAGGTAACAGCCCAAGCGCCATGAGTACTTGCCATCACCAGTGCGATAGTAGTCACTGAGGTGCGTACCACCGGCGAGAAAATTCCCGACAGTGCGCGTAGCAAACGTGTAGTGTATCGTTCAAAAAAGAGCATTTTTGTTTTTTTATGTGTTCGGCAGAACTCGCCGGCGACAACCCATGCCTGTTGTGTGGCATTCCAGACCAACCGGTAGATACGATTCATCATTTTCAGCTCCAGAGAGACATCCCGGAGAAGGATTCCTGCCGGGCAATAAAAACATTATCTGTGGCGATTCAAAAGCCATGATTTCTATTCAAAAAATAAATAAAGGGATTACCTAAGTGTTGCAAACTCAACACATCTACATCTAGAGAAAAACAGGTTTAGCTTTGCTTCTTATCTAGCATTTTTTAGCGAGATAATCGCCAACGAGCATTTCAATAAATTCTTTAAGCTCCTGATATTAAACACCATAAGTCTAATATGGCAACAGTTTCTATAATCGGGTAATGCTGCCAACTTACTGATTTAGTGTATGATGGTGATTTTAAGGTGCTTGCGTGGCTTCCATTTCCATCAGATGTCCTTCCTGCTCCGCTACTGAAGGCGTGGTGCGTAACGGCAAAAGCACTGCCGGACATCAGCGCTATCTCTG
>NZ_JBMKHB010000057.1:0-9552 GCF_049238285.1 Enterobacter cloacae complex sp. IR53041
CAGAGATAGCGCTGATGTCCGGCAGTGCTTTTGCCGTTACGCACCACGCCTTCAGTAGCGGAGCAGGAAGGACATCTGATGGAAATGGAAGCCACCCGCACAGCGCGCTGGGATATCACTCCCCGAGGGAATACCGGCAGCGGACATCGTTAACTTAAGATACAAAAGCTGTTCGGAGATGGAGGGTCAAGATCAGGGTGACCTGCGCCATGATGTTATCCGAGCCCTGTTTCCTAATCACTACACCGGTATTTGATTACCCAGGTCAACTTCAGGCTGTTACAGGGACGGCAACCGTGTCAGCACATCCTTGAGATAGGCATACGGATCGTGCCCATTATTACGGGCCGACTGGATCAAACTCATGATCGCAGCAGCGCGCTTGAGTATGCGAACCCACGCCGAGCATTTGAGAAGGCAACGGGATGAACGCTGGCTGGATAGCCGTGGTTTTCTGGGTAGGCAGCCGAATCCATTTGTGATCGAGGTTGGCATTGAGGCTGTAGCCCAAGGCGATGTTTGCGATGGAGGCACCGGGTTCAGAACACTCCTGAATGACCTGAGCCTTGAAAGATTTGCTGTAGGTACGGCGCTGAGGGCGCATGGAAAATCCGCTTGATGGGCCATGGCCTTCGGCGGCGGTGTCGGGAAGGTGTGTTGGCCGGACGGATACTGTTGAACTACGTTGTCTGGGGCAACGGAAGTGTTTCGGCCCGACTCTGGAACGCGATCCGCAGCGACGACTGGGCAATTCCGCACGTTAGCCTGAGCAGCCTCGGGGAAATCGTCGTCTGGGCGCGCCCAGACGAGTTTCCGTCAAGGAACATGCAGACGAGCAAGGGGCTGCGGGCACTCGGCTACAACGTGAGGATCGGTGTTTGATCGAGGCGCCTGTGGTACACGCAGGCTGACGAGCCAGGCGCTGTCCATTGCCTGATCAGACCGCCCCGCTGCGCCTTGCCTGAGCAGTTGACCTGCATCAATGGGGCGGGAGAACGCTGTACATTGACTCTTGAAGGCTGTCATGGTAAGCGTAATATCTTACAAAGTATTACAAGGATTTCCTTGGCCGGAACCGCAAAGCGACGCGATTGGAGAGGGTGAGATGAAAGCGCACCTACAGGGATGAAAGCGCACCTACAGGTGATTTTCACGCTCGATGAATTGGCTGCGTACTTGAAAGTCGGCAAGCGGACGCTTTATCGGCTCGCCGCGCACGGGGAAATTCCGGCTTTCAAGGTGGGCGGGACGTGGCGGTTTCCTCAAAGTGAAATCGATCAGTGGATCAATGATCAGACCCGAGCCGCAGCAAAGAAGGAGGTGATGCGCAAGCGTGAACAGCAGAAGTCATCCGAGCAGCCCGTGTCGCCTGGGCGCACTGCCCGTCACAGCAGGCAAAGGGCTTGAGTAACTCGTTTTCCAATTTTTCTGGAGGTATGACATGGACATCGATTTCAAGAAGTTGGCTCCCTGGAACTGGTTCAAGAACGAGCAGCAAGAGCAGCAGACCGTCTCTTCCCTGCCGGTGCAGCGCAATGACCTGCCAGCGGCGAGCGGGCCAGTCAGCCCGATCCTGCAACTGCATCGGGAAATCGACCGGCTGTTCGATGACGCATTCCGGGGCTTCGGTTTTCCGGCGTTGAACATGCCGCAGTGGCCATCCGATTGGTCGGGCATGCTGAAGCCGGCCCTGGACATCCAGGAAACCGACAAGCAGTACAAGATTGCCCTGGAAGTGCCCGGTGTCGAGGAGAAGGACATCCAGATCACTCTCGACAACGACGTGCTGATGGTGCGTGGCGAGAAGCGCCAGGAACAGGAGAAGAAGGAAGGTGGCTTCCACCGTGTGGAGCGCTCCTACGGCAGCTTTCAGCGTGCCTTGAACCTGCCTGACGACGCCAACCAGGATTCGATCAAAGCATCGTTCAAGAACGGGGTGCTCACGGTCACGATCGACAAGCGCGAGGTCAGCGCGCCGAAGCAGGGACGCTCGATCCCGATCAACGGCTGACGTCGCCGGCTCGTTCGTCACAAGAAAAACCCGGCACGAGACGAGGAGTCGCGGTTCGCGATGCCTCGTCGCCTCAACCTTGTCAACCTTCTCAGGAGCATCAGCATGGCCAGAAAACAATGCCAGGTCTGCGGCCAACCCGCCACCGTGCGGGTGGAAGCCAATCTCAACGGTCGTCACAGCACCATGCTGTTGTGCGACGACCATTACCGGCAATTAGTGCGCCAGCAAAAGCGCACCGTTTCGCCGCTGGAAGCCTTGTTCGGCTCGCGCAGCGGCCTGTTCGAGGACTTCCTCGGCAGTGACTTCTTCCGCATCGGCGACGACGCGACGCCAGTTGCCGCCGATACCGATGACGTGGTCGATGCCTCGTTTGGCGAGCCCGCCGCCGCAGGTTCGGGTGCGCCGCGCCGTCGCGGCAGTGGGCTGGCCAGCCGCATCAGCGAACAGTCGGAAGCCTTGCTGCAGGAGGCCGCCAAACACGCTGCCGAATTTGGCCGCTCCGAGGTGGATACCGAACATCTGCTGCTGGCGCTGGCCGACAGCGACGTGGTCAAGACCATCCTGGGTCAGTTCAAGATCAAGGTCGATGACCTCAAGCGGCAGATCGAGTCTGAGGCCAAGCGCGGGGACAAGCCCTTCGAGGGCGAGATCGGCGTGTCGCCGCGCGTGAAGGATGCGCTCAGCCGCGCCTTCGTGGCCTCCAATGAACTCGGCCATTCTTATGTCGGTCCAGAGCATTTCCTGATCGGTCTGGCTGAGGAAGGCGAAGGGCTGGCCGCCAACCTGCTGCGCCGCTACGGCCTGACGCCGCAGGCGCTGCGCCAACAGGTCAGCAAGGTGGTCGGCAAGGGCGCCGAGGATGGCCGCGCTGAGACGCCGACCAACACGCCAGAACTCGACAAGTACTCGCGCGACCTGACCAAGATGGCGCGCGACGGCAAGCTCGACCCGGTGATCGGCCGCGCGCAGGAGATCGAAACCACCATCGAGGTGCTGGCCCGGCGCAAGAAGAACAACCCGGTGCTGATCGGCGAGCCGGGTGTGGGCAAGACCGCCATCGTCGAAGGGCTGGCGCAGCGCATGGTGGCGGGTGAAGTGCCCGAGACCTTGCGCGACAAGCGCCTGGTGGAACTCAACATCAACGCCATGGTGGCCGGCGCCAAATATCGCGGCGAGTTCGAGGAGCGCGTGCAGAAGGTGCTGAAGGAGGTGACCGAGCACCAGGGCGAGCTGATTTTGTTCATCGACGAGGTGCACACCATCGTCGGTGCCGGCCAGGGCGGTGGCGAAGGCGGGCTGGACGTGGCCAACGTGTTCAAACCGATGATGGCGCGCGGTGAACTCAACCTGATCGGCGCCACGACGCTGAACGAGTACCAGAAATACATCGAGAAGGATGCCGCACTGGAGCGGCGCTTCCAGCCGGTGACGGTACCCGAGCCGACGGTGGCCCAGGCCATCATGATTCTGCGCGGCCTGCGCGACACCTTCGAGGCGCACCACAAGGTCAGCATCTCCGAGGACGCGATCATCGCGGCGGCCGAGTTGTCCGACCGCTACATCACGGCGCGCTTCCTGCCGGACAAGGCGATCGACTTGCTCGACCAGGCGGCCGCGCGCGTGAAGCTGTCGGCCACGGCCCGGCCGGTGGCCGTGCAGGAGCTGGAGTCCGAACTGCACCAGCTGCGGCGTGAACAGGATTACGTGGCCGCGCGCAAGCAGTACGACCAGGCCGCCGAGCTCGGGAAGCGCATCGAAGCCAAGGAGGCCGAGCTCAAGAAGCTCGTCGAGGACTGGGAGCGGGAGCGGGCCTCCGGCAGTGCCGAGGTCAAGGCGGAACACGTGGCGCAGATCGTCTCGCGCCTGACCGGCATCCCGGTCAACGAGTTGACGGTGGAAGAGCGCGAAAAGCTGCTGCACTTGGAACAACGGCTGCACGAGCGCCTGGTGGGACAAGACGAGGCGGTCCGTGCCGTGGCCGATGCCGTGCGGCTGTCCCGCGCCGGCCTGCGTGAAGGCAGCAAACCGGTGGCTACCTTCCTGTTTCTGGGCCCGACCGGGGTGGGCAAGACCGAGCTCGCCAAGGCATTGGCCGAATCGATCTACGGCGATGAGCACGCCCTGTTGCGCATCGACATGTCGGAATATGGCGAACGCCATACCGTGGCGCGATTGGTGGGCGCGCCTCCGGGCTATGTCGGTTACGACGAAGGCGGTCAGCTCACCGAGAAGGTGCGGCGCAAGCCCTACAGCGTGCTGCTGCTCGACGAGATCGAGAAGGCACACCCTGACGTATACAACATCCTGCTGCAAGTGTTCGACGACGGTCGCCTCACCGACGGCAAGGGCCGGGTGGTGGATTTCACCAACACCATCATCATCGCCACGTCCAACCTGGGTTCGGACATCATCCAGCGACGGCTGAAGGCGCGCGGGGCGGCCGGCGAGGAGTACGAAAAGACCAAGGCCGGAGTCATGGACGTGCTGCGCGGCCATTTCCGGCCCGAGTTCCTCAACCGCATCGACGAGATCATCGTCTTCCATGCGCTGGGCAAGGAGGAGATCCGCCACATCGTCGGCCTGCAGCTCGATCGCGTGGCGCGCAGCGCCGCCAGCCAGGGCGTGACGCTCACTTTCGATCAGACGCTGATCGACCATTTCGCGGAAGAAGGCTACAAGCCCGAGTTCGGTGCGCGTGAACTCAAGCGCCTGATCCGCAGCGAGCTGGAAACTGCGCTGGCGCGCGAGATGCTCGGCGGCGGTATCGGCAAGGGCGATCACGCCAGCGCACGCTGGGACGACAAGGCCGAACGCGTGGTGTTCGAACGCAAAGAGCCACCGCAGACCCCGGCCGAGCCGGAGCAGCCGGATGCCGCGAAGGCGAGCGACGCATCTTGATGGCGGGCGAGGCTGCCGTGTCCGACCCCATCGGCCTGGCACTGGCATGGGCAGCCTCCCTGGCCTCGATCGCGGTGGCGGTCGTGGCCGCAGGTCACGCGGGCGTCTACAAGCGTGATGAGCAGTCGGCCACGCCGTGGGGACTGCTCATCAGCGGCGGCACTGCCCTCCCGCTCGCTGGCCATCCGTTCGCGTGACGGCGCGGCCCATCTGTTCACCTGATCCTCTGGCAACTCGACTTTCGAGGAACAAGGCCCATGGCTGGGTGACGCGGGCAGGCAACTGATAGTCGGTACTCTGTTCGACATCTCTTCTCGCAAGGAAATAGAGCAGCAGTTGCTGCGTATGGTGATCACCGACCCCTTTGCTTCACGGTTGAGGGAACATGTTCGCGCAACCGACATGGCTGCCCGGATTGGGGGGAGGAATTCGCTGTGTTGTTGGAAGCGGTATCGATAGAAGGCGCCCAAGTATGGGCGGAGCGATTTCGTCAGGACACTGCGGCGACAGCGGTGGTGTGTGGAGAGGTGTCGATCAGCTATAGCGCCAGCATGGGGGTGGCTCTCCTTGACCCCCGTTTGCACTCTGTCGAGCAGGTGATGCTGCAGGCGGACAGCGCGCTCTACCAGGCAAAAAAGACGAGGGTGCAACCAAGTTGTGGGCGCACAAGTATTTCAGAATTGAGAGGAGTGGCGATGAAGGAAAAGCAAGCAGACCCGATCAAAACATTTCGCGCCCAATGGGCAGTGATGACGTTCTACGAGCGCTTTGAACAGGTGATCGCGCTCGCGCTGTCCGCAATCATTGCCGTTATCATCGTGGTCTCGCTGCTGCAGCTGATCTCGATCGTCTTCAGCCTGCTGATCATTGATGCATTCAATCCGCTCGATCACAAGGTCTTCCAGACCGTGTTCGGCATGATCATGACGCTGCTCATTGCCATGGAGTTCAAGCATTCCATCGTGAGGGTGGCCTTGCGGCGCGACAGCATCATCCAGGTCAAGACGGTGATCCTGATCGGGCTGATCGCCCTGGCGCGTAAATTCGTGATCCTCGACCCGGAGACCGGCCCCGCCAAGGTCGCGGCGCTTGCAGGCGCGACACTGGCCCTCGGGGCGACTTACTGGCTGCTGCGCGAGCGCGATGACCGGACAGCCGGGGAAAGCTCAGATGATCAGTCGTGATCTGCGCCACGCGCAGAATGTCGGCGCGCGGCATCGCTGGCACAATCGCCTGCAAACCGTGCTGTTGGTGCTGACCCTGCTCGGAATTGCCGCCGTCGCTGGCAGCTTGCTGTTGGGTGACGGCGGGCTTTGGCTGGCGCTTGCGGCTGCGGGGTTCACCCTGCTGCTTGAACCGGCGGCCGCCTCCGGGCTGACCTTGCGGCTGTATGGCGCACGCCCCCTGCACCCGGATGAAGCGCCCGATCTTTGGGCTGTGTTGCGCGAACTGGCGGCGCGGGCCGGGCTGCCTACCGTGCCGGTACCGCACTACGTGCCCAGCGGGGTCGTCAACGCCTTCGCCACCGGTTCGAAGCATCACGCGGCCATCGCGCTGACCGACGGCCTGCTGCGTAGCCTCACGCCCCGCGAGTTGACCGGCGTGCTCGGCCACGAAATCGCGCATATTGCGAACGAGGATTTGCGTGTCATGGGCTTGGCCGATTCCATCAGCCGGCTCACCCATCTTCTGGCCTTGTTGGGGCAGCTTGCGATCGTGCTCAGCTTGCCAACGCTATTGCTTGGAGTCACGGAAGTCAATTGGCCCGCGTTGCTTCTACTTGCGGTCGCGCCACAGCTGGCCTTGCTGGCTCAGTTGGGCTTGTCCAGGGTGCGCGAATTCGACGCCGACCGGCTCGCTGCCGAATTGACCGGCGACCCGCACGGGCTGGCCTCAGCGCTCGCCAAGATCGAGCGGGTGAGCCGCTCCTGGCGCGCCTGGCTGCTGCCCGGATGGGGCAATCCGGAACCCTCCTGGTTGCGCACGCATCCAGCGACGGCTGAACGCATTGAGCGCTTGCTGGAACTTGCTCCGCCGCCCGCGATGCCGCCGTTTCCATCGGCCCGTTTCGACCCCGAAGTGACCGTATCACCACGTCCGCCACGCTGGCGCACTGGCGGCCTTTGGCGCTGATTTCAACATGGAGAATGACGTGACCTACCCGACCCCTACAGCCGCCCGGCGCCGGATCGATTCATCCGGCGCTGGCTCGTCATCACTGGCTGCATCGCCGCACTCATGCTGCTGTGGCAGTTCCTGCCCGCCATCGAAGCCTGGTTCAGTCCCCACGAAACAAATGCTTCAGCCCGGAAGAGAGGTCTCAGGCCGTCCGGGAGCTCTGTAACCGACGTGGAACCGCGCGTAAAGTTGCACAAAGCATAGGCGTCAGCGTCCCGGTCCTGTACAAATGGAAGAAAGACCTTATCAGTGACGAGGCTTATCAATCCATGCGCAAACGAAAGTCAGCCCCTCAGGATAAAAATCAGGATGCTTTACTCGGTGAAATCCAGCGTCTCAGGAAGCAGATTCATCAGCTGCAGCTCGAACGTGACATACTGACAAAGGCGAATGAACTGATAAAAAAAGATCTGGGCGTCAGCTTTCTGAAACTGAAAAACAGGGAGAAAACCCTGATAGTTGATGCCCTTAAGAAAAAGTACCCCGTTGCTGAGTTGCTAAGCGTTCTGCAACTTGCCCGCAGCTGTTATTTTTACCAAAACGTCTGTACGATAAGTATGCGGAAATACGCGTGATCATGGCCGATATCTTTGAGGAGAATTACCGCTGTTACGGCTATCGGCGCCTTCACGCGATGCTTCGCGGTAACAACAGGGTTATTTCTGAAAAGGTTGTCCGCAGACTGATGGCAGAAGAGCAGCTCGTTGTTAAGCGCACCAGGCGACGACGATACAACTCTTACTGTGGCGAAATCGGCCCGGCACCGGAAAATTTACTCGCCCGGGATTTTAGTTCCTGCAGGCCAAATGAGAAGTGGCTGACCGATATTACGGAGTTCCAGCTTCCGGCTGGAAAAGTCTATCTGTCGCCGGTTATCGACTGCTTTGATGGCCTGGTTGTAAGCTGGTCGATAGGAACACGCCCGGACGCGACGCTGGTGAATACGATGCTCGATGACGCACTCGATACGCTCAACGAACATGATAAACCAGTGATACACAGCGATCGTGGTGGCCATTACCGGTGGCCGGGCTGGCTCGAGCGTATCAACACCTCCGGACTTATAAGGTCCATGTCGCGCAAAGGATGCTCGTCGGATAATGCTGCGTGTGAAGGCTTCTTCGGGCGTATCAAAAACGAAATGTTCTATGGCAGAGACTGGGCGGGTATCACGCTGGAAAAATTTATCTGCTTCCTGGACAGGTACATACGCTGGTATAACGAGAAACGTATCAAGCTATCATTAGGTGCAATGAGTCCTGTGAAGTACCGGCAGCATCTTGGGATCACAACATAACAGTCCAGGAAAACATCCGCAGCCCCTGAGACGACAATAACGCTTTGTGCTGACAATACAGGTGCGCATAACAAAGATTATGTTAAATTCAATGGTAAAATCATTATAAATCAATATCTTAAATATCGAACAAGCCCCTTTCTTCCTCAAACCTCACTGTGGTAACTTTAAAAACAATGTCCGTTCCTGAGTTTGTGATGCCTTAAAGCCATGGTGAAGATAAAAGTTTTTGGCTTCTTCAGTCAGTGCATGAACCATAATCGCACGGACTCCAATATTCTCAGCTACACGGTAACAGCGCAGAACTGCATCATGCAGTAAATCGGCCCCGAGCCCTTGGCCACGGTATGAAACATCAACTGCCAGGCGAGCAAGTATGATTACGGGAATTGGATCTGGCATATTGCGCCTGAGGCTTCCCATTGCTTCCACGTGGTTAACGCTGCCGGTGGCCAGAGAGTAAAAACCGACAACCTGTTTAGTGTCTCTTTTACAAACGACGAACGTTCGTGCTGCACCAAGAGCTTGGTTTTTTAATCCCCTCTGTTTAAGCCAGTCATCAAGTACTGCCTCACCACTGACGAACTCTGCTAGTTGATGGGAGCTGGATAATGGTTCTGGTGCTGTTACACGTCCCACTGAGGTTTCCTTGCCAGAAGTTTATCAATAGCCGCCTCATCCGAAACCGGTGCATCGAGCATATCGATAAACTCTGCATACTGCTCATCGTTAAAATTAAATACGCGACGATCGAGGATCACATTCTCCGCAGCCTGACATGCCATTTCCAGGATGAAGTCCGTGCGTGATTTATGGAGAATCTCTGCTGCAGCATCAATAAGTGCTCTTTGAGATTCTTTAGCTCTAAGGTTGAGCTGAACATCTGATTTCATGAGTGCGCTCCTTGTATAGCGATTGCTTTACAAGCATATCATATGGATTCTGTATAGCAAAAGCTATACGGTTTTTTAAGTGCAGTGAACATACGAAAGAGTCAACTTGCAACTATTAGGTAAAGCTCTTCCTCTAAATTATTTTCCTTGCTCTGGCCGGTAATGACTCCAACTTAATGATAGTGTTTTATGTTCAGATAATGCCCGACGACTTTGTCATGCAGCTCCACCGATTTTGAGAACGACAGTGACTTCCTGCCCAGCCTTGACAG
>NZ_JBMKHB010000058.1:0-8950 GCF_049238285.1 Enterobacter cloacae complex sp. IR53041
GCTGAAAATGCCGGCCTTTGAATGGGTTCATGTGCAGCTCCATCAGCAAAAGGGGATGATAAGTTTATCACCACCGACTATTTGCAACAGTGCCGAAAACCTTATTCTATGGGCTTGCAGCGCCATCGCACTGCTTGCCGTTGTATTCTTCCGGCGTTCAGTACGGCACAGGCGACACAAAAGGAAGCAGCAAAGTGCGCGGCGGGTGCTGGAGCGCATAAAGACGTTGCCGGGCTTCCCACAAAAAATTAACTACCTGAGGAAAATTGATCCTTTTGTGTTTGAAGAACTGTTGCTGGAAGGATTTGAAGCGCATGGCTTCAGAACCATCAGAAACAAACGCTATACCGGCGATGGAGGCATTGACGGCCAGGTAATAATAGGAAAATATCGCTATCTTATTCAGGCTAAACGCTATCGCGGCCATATTGCTTTACAGCACGTACAGGAGTTCGAGAAGTTGCTTAAACGTCATAACTGTCGCGGTCTGTTTTGCCATACCGGGAAAACCGGCGCAGGTTCAAAATCTGTCAGTATTGCCAGTGAACGGATGGAGATTATCAGCGGCCAGCGCCTGATAGATTTGCTCACGCCCGGCAGCTCCTTCACTATCGCAACCGCCCCGCAGACGATGATGAAGCGTACCGCAGCAACACTAGAAACGAGCACCATTGTTAAAGATGCCGGTAAAGAAAATCGATACCATGAGAGTTAATTAAATGAAGTCAGTAACTATAGAAGCAAAAACATTTGCTGAAATGTTAGGAATAACAGAAGGTGAGTTAATCTTTGCCATTAAGAAAACTGGCACATTCAAAAACAAGACCATCCCACAACCTCATGAGCCACATAAATCAAATAATAGATTTTTATATTCAGACGTAATGAGGTTTATAGAATCACTAAAAGACAAAGAGAACCGGTAATGACTCCAACTTACTGATAGTGTTTTATGTTCAGATAATGCCCGATGACCTTGTCATGCAGCTCCACCGATTTTGAGAACGACAGTGACTTCCGTCCCAGCCTTGCCAGATGTTGTCTCAGATTCAGGTTATGTCGCTCAATGCGCTGAGTGTAACGCTTGCTGATAACGTGCAGCTTTCCCTTCAGGCGGGGTTCATACAGCGGCCAGCCATCCGTCATCCATACCACGACCTCAAAGGCCGACAGCAGGCCCAGAAGACGCTCCAGCGTGGCCAACGTGCGTTACCTAACAATAAACCTGTTTAAATATCCAGATAAAAACATTCAATCTGGGTCAAATGAGTGATACAGTTTCACCCATAAGACCCAATGGAGGCAATATGTCTGAATTTGAATTACTGGCGCAGGATCTGCTTGAGAAAGCAGAAGCGGAAGAACAACTGCGACAGGAAAATGATAAAAAGCTGCTCGGGCAGGTGCTGGAAATCTATGACCAGAAGTACGTGGCTGAACTGCTTAGAAAAGTTGGTAAAAATGAGTGGAGTCGCGAGACTCTTAATCGCTGGATTAATGGTAAGTGCTCACCTAAGACGCTGACGTTAGCCGAAGAGGAACTTCTACGAAAAATGCTTCCGGAAGCGCCTGCACATCACCCTGACTATGCCTTCCGGTTTATTGACCTGTTTGCTGGGATTGGAGGTATACGGAAGGGCTTCGAAACCATCGGTGGCCAGTGCGTTTTTACCAGTGAATGGAATAAAGAGGCTGTGCGCACATATAAAGCTAACTGGTTTAACGATGCTCAGGAACACACTTTCAATCTCGATATTCGTGAAGTCACGCTCAGTGATAAACCTGAAGTACCTGAAAACGATGCCTATGCTTACATTAATGAGCATGTGCCGGATCATGATGTACTTCTAGCAGGTTTCCCCTGTCAACCGTTTAGCCTTGCGGGCGTAAGCAAGAAAAACTCGCTCGGGCGCGCGCATGGTTTCGAATGTGAGGCTCAGGGAACGCTTTTCTTCGATGTGGCGCGTATTATCCGCGCAAAAAAACCTGCCATCTTTGTTCTTGAAAACGTTAAAAACCTGAAGAGCCATGACAAGGGTAAAACCTTTAAAGTCATCATGGATACCCTCGACGAACTGGGCTATGAAGTTGCGGATGCAGCTGAGATGGGCAAAAACGATCCTAAAGTTATCGACGGAAAGCACTTTTTACCTCAGCACCGAGAACGTATCGTTTTGGTCGGTTTCCGCCGTGATCTGAACATTCACCAGGGCTTTACCCTGCGCGATATTAGTCGTTTTTATCCGGAACAGCGTCCGTCATTTGGCGAACTGCTGGAACCCGTGGTTGACAGCAAATATATACTGACGCCGAAACTCTGGGAGTATCTCTATAACTACGCCAAAAAGCACGCAGCTAAGGGTAACGGATTCGGTTTTGGCCTCGTTAATCCTGAAAATAAAGAAAGCATTGCCCGTACGCTTTCTGCTCGCTATCACAAAGACGGGTCTGAAATTCTGATAGACCGTGGCTGGGATATGGCCACAGGTGAAACAGACTTCGCGAACGAAGAAAATCAGGCGCATCGGCCCCGCAGGCTGACTCCGCGAGAGTGCGCGCGCCTTATGGGTTTTGAAAAAGTAGATGGCAGGCCTTTTCGCATTCCTGTGTCAGACACTCAGTCGTACAGGCAGTTCGGTAACTCCGTAGTGGTGCCCGTGTTTGAAGCCGTAGCCAAACTGCTTGAACCTTATATCCTGAAAGCGGTTAATGCCGATTCGTGCAAGGTTGAACGAATCTGATCGCTCCTCCCGGTATTTATGCCGGGAGATAATCTATGGAATATCTGCGTAAAGCCCTGTCAGCTCAGCAATAAACGCACCTAGCGTCATTAGCTCAGCTCTCACCGCCTCCGGGTATTTTTTGTGCAGAGATGATGGCACGACCAATCTGACACCCGACTCCCGCATCTCCCGATATTGAGCCAGAGAAACTCCCTCCTGGAGTGTAAACAGATGCACCTGATGAATTTTATCGGCCTCATTCAGTATCTGACGCCAGCGATCCTTACAGGTAGTCTTGACTGCCAGCATGCGCAGATTTTCTACGGGAAACTCAGTATCGTGGTAAGCCCCTGCGGAAGGGAAAAGGAAATCGGGTTTTTTATTACCTTCTGTGATGGCCTGCGTCGCAAAGTGTCGCAGGCCGTGCTCAATGAATAGATGCTCCAGGTGCAGTTCCAGCGACTTCCCGGCTCTGGATTTACGGCGATTGCTGACAGAATTGGCCAGCGCAATAAATTCATCCACAGAGCCAAATCCTTTCCGGATGATATCCAGAACATGCAGTTCCTCAACCAATAGAAATATGTCGTACTCCACGCGCCGGCGGTCAAGAAGTTGCTCATCCGGATCAAGGGAATTTTTCACATAATGGCTGGCTGCATACTGAATAATTTCACTTCCCGACGGAAAGCGCAGGTGCCAGTCTTCAGGTAGAATATATTTATGATTTACTGGCGCTTGCTGTAGAGATAGTCCGCCTAGAATCTGTCCTGCGGGGCCGGATATAAGCGCTCCGGGTATAACTTCACCAATAGCGGTCTCAATGACGTCCTCTTCATCAGTGCTGGCGCATACCCAAATATTTACTTCCTTACAGTCCCCCCCTTGCTCATCAAGCTTGAAAGCCAGGAGCGTCAGAGCCCCTGTATTTTCAGGATCCTGAAGTGGGCTGCCTCTACCCCAGCGGGTAATCCTTTTTTCATTCCGGGTTTTACCAAAATGACGGCTGTTATAATAAATTGCCCTGGCTTCGCTGTCAGGGCAATCATGCGATGACACATGTGCGGTGAGAAAAACCGAAGGGTTCAGTTCACGGGTATGGTTGATAGACGGAAAGAGTTTTTCAACGATACCTGAAGGGATATAAAGCCCTACCTGGTGACCACCTGTTGCGCCGGTATCGTTGGCGGAAAGGCGTTTGATGTAGACGAAGTAATTCTCACATGCGATCTCAAGTAGCCAGTTGTGGAAAACCGACATAAGCATCCCCTGTTACCCTGAAACTCTACTCACCATTTTTTCATGATTATATACAAACAGTGTCATTTTCAGAAGACGACTGCACCAGTTGATTGGGCGTAATGGCTGTTGTGCAGCCAGCTCCTGACAGTTCAATATCAGAAGTGATCTGCACCAATCTCGACTATGCTCAATACTCGTGTGCACCAAAGCGAGGTGAGCATGGCGACGGAGGCTCTGTTGCAAAGATTGGCGGCAGTCAGAGGTAGGCTGTCGCTCTGCGCCGATCAGGCGGCTGCTGCGAAATGGTGGTTGAGCATGCCCATGGCCTCCGTCAGCGCCGAGGGCCCAATGCCAAAAGCTCTCTCCACAAGGCGCACCTCGCCCCTGATGCCGGGCTGCAGGCACCAGGGGCGAGCCTGTCCTTTGCGCAGGGCTCGCATGACTTCGAATCCCTTGATCGTGGCATAGGCCGTGGGGATCGATTTGAAACCGCGCACCGGCTTGATCAGTATCTTGAGCTTTCCGTGATCGGCCTCGATCACGTTATTGAGATACTTCACCTGCCGGTGGGCCGTCTCCCGGTCCAGCTTTCCTTCGCGCTTCAATTCGGTGATCGCTGCACCATAGCTCGGCGCTTTGTCGGTATTGAGCGTGGCAGGCTTTTCCCAGTGCTTCAGGCCTCGCAGGGCCTTGCCCAGGAACCGCTTCGCTGCCTTGGCGCTGCGGGTCGGCGACAGGTAGAAATCGATCGTGTCGCCCCGCTTGTCGACTGCCCGGTACAGGTAGGTCCACTTGCCCCGCACCTTGACGTAGGTTTCATCCAGGCGCCAGCTCGGATCAAAGCCACGCCGCCAGAACCAGCGCAGCCGCTTCTCCATCTCCGGGGCGTAGCACTGGACCCAGCGATAGATCGTCGTATGGTCGACCGAAATGCCGCGTTCCGCCAGCATTTCCTCAAGGTCGCGATAGCTGATCGGATAGCGACAATACCAGCGCACCGCCCACA
Organism: Enterobacter cloacae complex sp. IR53041; assembly: GCF_049238285.1. Taxonomy (NCBI): domain Bacteria; kingdom Pseudomonadati; phylum Pseudomonadota; class Gammaproteobacteria; order Enterobacterales; family Enterobacteriaceae; genus Enterobacter; species Enterobacter cloacae complex sp. IR53041. Next base: position 4,972 of record NZ_JBMKHB010000058.1, read on the forward strand.
GGATCACATCACCCTGGAAATGGCGCCACTTGAAATCCGTCATCGTTCCGTCCGTCCAATCTCCGCCAAGCATGCTCAAGCTTCACGATTTTTGCAACAGAGCCCACACGAGTATTGAGCATAGTCGAGATTGGTGCAGATCACTTCTGATATTGAACTGTCAGGAGCTGGCTGCACAACAGCCATTACGCCCAATCAACTGGTGCAGTCGTCTTCTGAAAATGACAATCGTGCCACCGGCTCCAGGTCTTATCGAACAGCTCAGACACATGGTCCAAATGCTGGTCGATCCGTTCGGCCAGTTTTTCGATGGCCTCTTGCTTGAGCTTGTCACTTTCCCTGAACTCGATGTTCAAGGCCCTGGCCACCTGGTTGAGGTTCCGGCCGATAGCTCCAAGCTGCCGGCACGATTCCCGTACGGTGTTCACTTCTTCATCAGTGAGGACCGGCATCCGGTTCAACGACCGCAGTCATTTCTGTACCTAAACAGTCCTGCGAATATGTGAGTTTTGACCTAATGAGCCACAAAAACTCATTTTCGCCCACGATAATTTTTCTACTTCCTTTCTTTGGAATGCTCATTTCAATATTCACATAACGTCGCTATCAATCGCGGAAAAGGCGTAGTGCGCGAAGCGAACGAAGCTTTTTGCCGTCGATTGCATAGCTTTGTTAACCCTTTTTCCAAATTTGATAGCAATAGTTAATGTTTGAAGTAAAGTGTTGCTCAAAAACAACTTCGAAGGTATTTGGAATACTCGGGAAGAAAACATCCCCCTCTGGCTCGATGTCGATCGTCGATAAGTGGAGCGTAGAGGCCATGGGTAATGTTTCTCGGTAAATTTCTCCGCCACCAGACACTATAACGTGACCGGTGAATTCAGCTAGCCTGTCCATGGCCTCTTCGATTGACTGAAATACAACTACATTGTCATCATTTGATGTCCAACCTGAGCGGGTAACGACCGCGTATTTCCTATTGGGGAGTGCGCCCATAGATTCAAACGTCTTGCGACCCACCAGAAGCCACTGATTGTAGGTCAATGCTTTAAAAAGTAGCTGCTCCCCTTTCGCGGACCAGGGTATGTCTGGACCGCAACCAATCACGCCGTTTTTCGCTTTCGCAGCCATCAATGATACTTTCAAGGTTCTCATCCTGGGTTAACTTTGTTTTAGGGCGACTGCCCTGCTGCGTAACATCGTTGCTGCTCCATAACATCAAACATCGACCCACGGCGTAACGCGCTTGCTGCTTGGATGCCCGAGGCATAGACTGTACAAAAAAACAGTCATAACAAGCCATGAAAACCGCCACTGCGCCGTTACCACCGCTGCGTTCGGTCAAGGTTCTGGACCAGTTGCGTGAGCGCATACGCTACTTGCATTACAGTTTACGAACCGAACAGGCTTATGTCCACTGGGTTCGTGCCTTCATCCGTTTCCACGGTGTGCGTCACCCGGCAACCTTGGGCAGCAGCGAAGTCGAGGCATTTCTGTCCTGGCTGGCGAACGAGCGCAAGGTTTCGGTCTCCACGCATCGTCAGGCATTGGCGGCCTTGCTGTTCTTCTACGGCAAGGTGCTGTGCACGGATCTGCCCTGGCTTCAGGAGATCGGAAGACCTCGGCCGTCGCGGCGCTTGCCGGTGGTGCTGACCCCGGATGAAGTGGTTCGCATCCTCGGTTTTCTGGAAGGCGAGCATCGTTTGTTCGCCCAGCTTCTGTATGGAACGGGCATGCGGATCAGTGAGGGTTTGCAACTGCGGGTCAAGGATCTGGATTTCGATCACGGCACGATCATCGTGCGGGAGGGCAAGGGCTCCAAGGATCGGGCCTTGATGTTACCCGAGAGCTTGGCACCCAGCCTGCGCGAGCAGCTGTCGCGTGCACGGGCATGGTGGCTGAAGGACCAGGCCGAGGGCCGCAGCGGCGTTGCGCTTCCCGACGCCCTTGAGCGGAAGTATCCGCGCGCCGGGCATTCCTGGCCGTGGTTCTGGGTTTTTGCGCAGCACACGCATTCGACCGATCCACGGAGCGGTGTCGTGCGTCGCCATCACATGTATGACCAGACCTTTCAGCGCGCCTTCAAACGTGCCGTAGAACAAGCAGGCATCACGAAGCCCGCCACACCGCACACCCTCCGCCACTCGTTCGCGACGGCCTTGCTCCGCAGCGGTTACGACATTCGAACCGTGCAGGATCTGCTCGGCCATTCCGACGTCTCTACGACGATGATTTACACGCATGTGCTGAAAGTTGGCGGTGCCGGAGTGCGCTCACCGCTTGATGCGCTGCCGCCCCTCACTAGTGAGAGGTAGGGCAGCGCAAGTCAATCCTGGCGGATTCACTACCCCTGCGCGAAGGCCATCGGTGCCGCATCGAACGGCCGGTTGCGGAAAGTCCTCCCTGCGTCCGCTGATGGCCGGCAGCAGCCCGTCGTTGCCTGATGGATCCAACCCCTCCGCTGCTATAGTGCAGTCGGCTTCTGACGTTCAGTGCAGCCGTCTTCTGAAAACGACAAACAGCCAGAAAGGCTGTTACAGGCGATTTGATCTGCAACCTATTGGTTAAATTAATGTATCAAAAACGATGGTTTTTGTGACAGTCTTGAAAAGTCCTGACTTCTCCCGAAAAATGACTCCCCTCATGTAACAAAACTCGTTACTGTATCAACATAACAATAACCCCATAACTAATTAGCGAGAAAAGAATGAAAATCGGCTATGCACGTAAATCTACGCATCTTCAGGATGTGGCGCACCAGGTTGACGAACTAACAAAAGCTGGATGTGAGCAAATCTATCAGGATCAGACCTCACGTAGCGGCCCCAAGCGCGACAAAAAAGGTGCGCCGGAACTGGAGAACTGCCTGAAAGCATTGCGCGAGGGAGATACCCTAGTAGTTTGGGCACTAGATCGGCTCGGCGGTTCATTGGGTCAAGTCATTACTTTACTCGACGACCTGAAGAAACGCGGAATAACTTTCATAGCCATCAAGGACAGAATAGACACAAATGCGCCAGTTATAGGGGAAATCTATACTCATCTGATGGCGATATTCTCTAGCTTTGAACGCAACCGCAATATTGAAAGAACGCGCTCAGGCCTTGCAGCTGCACGCGCAAGGGGCCGTGTGGGAGGGAGAAAACCGTCACTTTCTGAAGAAGATGTTAAACAAATTAGAATCTTACTTGCTGATCCTGAAATGACAGTTGGTGCAGTTGCTAAGCGCTTCAACGTTTCTCGCATGACTATTTATCGCTACACCACAAAATCATGAATGACCGCAGCATGGCGGTTTTATTTTCTTATGCCCGTCAGGGCATGGAAGGCGACCACGCCGGACTTAAACGGGCACCGGCCGCAAATCGCCGGAAACCGCAACGCTGACCGTATCGCCCGGCCCAGCCCCTCCCTGCAAAGCCATAACCCAGCCCGCCGCCACGCAGCTGCCGCACGTCCCCCACGGTGGTGCGCAGTGGGCGCCGCGCGCCTGCGCGCGGGAACGGCGGCCCGCCTTCGGGTCGCGGCGCCGTACTGCGCGTTAGCGGCCGCACGCGGCCGGTTACGGGGGACACTACGCCATACGACCAGCGACCCGCTGAGCTGCACAATCCACGGATAACACAAGCTACATACATGTCGATATGGGAATCGGCCCACCTTGCCGGGCTGCGTAATTGCATCGGACTTGACTACCCATTTGCATTTTACTTGGTGACCGTTTGCAGATTACTTGACCATCACCAACTAAATCTGTCCCATTAGATTTAGTTGGCGTAAGGCCTTACATCTTAACGGCTGCTGTGTGCCAAGAGCAGACGCTGGTAATTCGGGTAATGGTGCCAACTTACTGATTTAGTGTATGATGGTGTTTTTGAGGTGCTCCAGTGGCTTCTGTTTCTATCAGCTGTCCCTCCTGTTCAGCTACTGAAGGCGTGGTGCGTAACGGTAAAAGTACTGCCGGACATCAGCGCTATCT
>NZ_JBMKHB010000059.1:0-8844 GCF_049238285.1 Enterobacter cloacae complex sp. IR53041
CTGGGCGAAATGCGCCTGGTAAGCAGAGTTTTTGAAATGTAAGGCCTTTGAATAAGACAAAAGGCTGCCTCATCGCTAACTTTGCAACAGTGCCGGCGCAGCTATTTAGAGAGCTCGACACACTGTCATTTATCTTTGCAGTCATTGCGCCGACTATCGCAGTGCGCCCCAGATTTATCCAATACGCTGCGCGTATAGTTTCCATAGCGCCGAAGCTCTTCACGTCGTGATTCAGTTCCACTCATACCGGGCTGCCAGCTGCGCGATGTTCCGTATCTCGACCGTTGCCGTGGAGCCGGATACTGTCGCGATCACGACTTCGCGCTCCAAGACAAATCCGTCGATCGGCCGAGTGACGAGGCCTTGCACGGTCGGCGATCGTTCCGGAAGAATGCATATGGCGTGGCCGTCAGCGACGACCCGTTGCACCCAGTCCTCGCGATCTGATCGAAAGCGAGGTCGCATGAGCAAGTCCCGTCGCGCGAAGTGATCGAGGATCCGATCGCGAAACTCGCATTTCAGGCGATCGACGAAAGGAAACTCGAGCAGGTCTTCGCCGCGCACGATCTCGTTGGCAGCCAAGGGATGGTTTGCAGAACAGCCGAGCACGAAGCGCTCCCGAAATAGAGGATGCACATCCAGCTTGCGTTCCGGTCTTGTTTCACGCGGCATGATGCACGCGTGGTATTTTCCTGAAAGCACCTCCGATGTGTCCTCGTTCGACTGGAGCGAGTGCAGCTTGATTTCGATGGATGGCATCTCCGCCAATGCGCTCTCGAAGAATGCCGTAAATTCCTTTGGTCCGACGGTGGGCGCGACGGCGACATCCAGCACGCGGTGCCCCCCCATCGCCCAGTGCTCCGAGTGATTGCGAACGCTCTTCATCGCGACCACCATGCGCCGGAATTCTGCCTCGACGTCATGGCCAAGGCCAGTCAGGCGGCTGTTCTTCCCGTCGCGATAGATCAGCGGCCCGCCAAGCTCATCTTCCAAGCGGCGGATCGCGCGGGTCAGACTTGGCTGTGACACACCGCTCAAGCGAGCGGCCGCTGTGAAATTCAGCGTCTCGGCCAAGTTGATGAAATAGCTGACTTGATTGAGTTCCATAGTCCTTTGGCCCACGCGCCTGACTGATACCTCTTCCGTGAGACCGCCTTTGGAAAGCAGGTCGCAGAAGTATGCTTGGCGCATATAATCATGGTATAGGGGCTTGTCTATATGCGCCAGACATATAAATGATAGCCTGAGATGACGATTACCGGTTGGCGGTGCGCTCCGCTCAGCTCCGTCGAAGGTTCTGAGAGCGCAACCGCCAAGCCGCGTGCTGGAGGTTTGATGGACATGGCAGGAAGATCATTTACGTTTGTCAGTGGGGCTGGCTCTCCGCTGTCCGGGCACCTCGAACCGCCGGAAGGGACGCCGCGGGGCTGGGCGATCTTCGCCCACTGCTTCACGTGCGGGAAAGACAGTCGCGCCGCTGTTCACATCTCGCGCGCGCTGTCGCGTGCGGGCATCGGGGTCTTGAGGTTCGATTTCGCCGGGACCGGGATCGGCGGTGGGACGGGAGAACCTGTGAACTTCGCGTCGGACGTCGAGGACCTTCGGGCCGCCGCAAATGCGATGGCGGCGGCGGGCATGTCACCGTCCCTCCTCGTCGGGCACAGCCTGGGTGGCACCGCTGCGATCGTAGCCGCCGCCGACATGCCTGATATTGCGGCGGTAGCGACGATTGGTGCGCCGGCCGACCTTCAGCATATCTTGCGCCTCTTCGGACCGAATGATCTGGACACCATCGCGAGCGAGGGCGAGGCCTCGGTGGAGATTGCCGGTAGGCCCTTCCTCATTCGCCGAGGGTTCCTTGAGGCGGTTGAGGGGATCGACGTCGAGAAGGCCATTGCCTCCCTGCGACGGCCGGTGCTGGTCATGCACTCTCCGCTGGATCAGGTGGTCGGCATCGACCACGCGTCGCGCATCTTCGTCGCGTCCAGGCACCCTAAAAGCTTCATCTCGCTCGACAACGCGGATCACCTTCTCACCGACGTCGCGGACGCGAACTACGCCGCGGCCATGGTGGCGGTTTGGGCGAGCCGCTTTCTCCCACCACTCAGCGCGGATCTTCCGCAGGTCGAGGTTGCGGAGGGCGTCGTCTCCACCGAAACTCTTGCAGGGACGTTCCAGCTCAAGGTCCGCAGCGGCGAGCACACTCTGTTCGCCGACGAGCCAGCATCGGTCGGTGGCCTCGGGACCGGACTATCTCCCTACGAACTCGTATCTGCCGGCCTCGCAGCCTGCACGGTGATGACGATGCGTCTCTATGCGAACCGCAAGGGCTTTCCGCTCGAACGGGCGAGCACGACCGTGCAGCACGAGAAGGTGCCGGACATGATGCCACCCGACCGGTTCACCCGCACCATTGTCCTCGATGGGCCGCTGAGTGATGATCAGCGCGCTCGGATCCTCGCGATCGCTGATCGGTGTCCCGTCGATCTGAGTCTCATCCGGGGTTCGGACGTGCAGACCGAGCTCTTGAGCGCCAGTCAGGCTGCGGATCCCGCGAGGCTGGCTTGACCGTGGCGCACACGGAGGAGGGCGAACGGACTGTGAGCCAATCGCCTACCGGCAATAGGGCGGCCGCGACAGAGCGAGCAATTCTCGCAGGCGGCTGCTTCTGGGGCATGGAGGATTTGCTGCGCCGAGCCAGGGGAGTCATTTCGACGCGTGTCGGTTACACAGGCGGAGAAATGCCTGATCCGACCTACGCGAGACATTACGGCCATGCGGAAGCAGTGGAAGTGACCTTCGACCCTTCCGTTCTCGCCTATCGCTCGCTCTTGGAACTCTTCTTCCAGATACATGACCCCACGACCTACGAGCAACAAGGCAGCGATGTCGGTCCGAGCTATCGATCGGCGATTTTCTACACCACCGAAGTGCAGAAGGAAGTCGCCCTCACAACCATCGCGGAAATCGAGGCATCAGGAAGCTGGCCAGGCCCGGTCGTGTCGGAGATCAACCCAGAAGAACCCTTTTGGGAGGCGGAGCCAGAGCACCAAGAATACCTGGTGCGCTATCCTGGGGGCTATAGCTGCCACTTCGTGCGCCCGACCTGGCGGTTGGACCGCTCAGACGAACGCCCAGCTGTAATACTTGACAGAAAGAGTTGATGATGACCGAAACCGTGACTAATCAGGCCGCCTGGCAGAAAGCGCCGGGGCAGCCACTGAGGATCGGTGTCACCGCTCTGCCGCATCTGGCGGCGAACGAGATATTGATCCGCAACGCGGCCATCGCGATCAACCCACTCGACTGGATTCTGCAGGACGTCGCGCTTTTGCCATGGCTCGACTATCCCGCGATTCTCGGCAGCGACGTCTCCGGTGAGGTCGCGGCGGTCGGTGGCGCGGTCGAGCGGTTCAAGGTCGGCGATCGAGTCATCGGACAGGCGGTCGGGACAACCGTAAATCAACCTGCGCAGGGTGCGTTCCAGCACCACACGATCGTGCTGGACCACATGGCGGCGCCGATCCCCAACAACATTGCCTTCGCTGATGCGGCAGTCCTCCCGCTTGGCCTTGGCACCGCCGCAAGCGGGCTCTACGGACGGACACAGTTGGCTCTCGCGCCACCGTTACACTCGCCGACCGCGCGTCCAGAGGTCGTTCTGGTCTGGGGTGGATCGTCGAGCGTTGGCTGCAACGCCATCCAGCTCGCGGTGGCGTCGGGCTACAGGTGCGTCGCCACCGCTTCGGCGCGCAACGTCGGCCTGTTGAAGGAGCTGGGTGCAAGCGAGGTTCTTGACCACTCGAGTCCAGCCATCGTGGAAGACGTGATTGAGGCAATGCGCGGGCGCAGTCTCGCTGGAACGCTTCACGCGACCGGTCACATGAAAGACTGTTTTGCCGTAGTTGCGAGATGCGAGGGCTCGCGCCGGGTGGCAGCGACGCTGGCCCCGCCCGACGAGCGTTCATTTGGAGTCGAGGCGACGCACATCTCCGGGACGAGCCTCAAGGATGACGAGGTTGGTCCAATGATCTACCGCGAATTCCTGCCGCAGGCTCTCGCGGCGCGCACGTTCGTCCCCGCCCCTCCGGCGAAGATCGTGGGCCAGGGCCTTGAAATGCTCCAGGCTGCCTTGGAAGCCCTGAAGGCGGGTGTATCCGCAGCGAAAATCGTCGTTACCCTGCCTTGAGTGACCAGCCAGGCGGTTTTTCGCGTTCGCAGTCTGAGGTGGCCCGCACTTTGCCGATTGGGAAGCTCTACCGGGAAAACGCGTTTGGGACGCGCGCTGCGCTCCTGCCGGAGCATGCGTTCCCGAAACCTGTTCCCGACTGCTTTTCCCCGAAACTACCTATCGGACATAGAGAAATGGGAATGCAGCGAGTGGTTTGAACGGCCGCTTCCGAAACCGCGTTCCGATCAATTGAGCGGCTAAAAGTGGGGCGATCACCGACATATTAGAATGAGACCGCCATGCCCGATCGGCCGGCTTGACGCGTAGCCAAAAGAATGCGGCTGATGGTAGGCTCGCTGACATTATGAAGCCCCGCCATCTGAGCAGCGTTGAGCTGCCGCAATTGCGAGTCTCCTACGCGTCGTCGTTCTTCTCGCGGTCCACACCTCGCTCATGCAATTCGGCATCGACGGGGCAGTTCGTGCAGCCCTCGTAGCAGCACAAGCGGCAGATGCGGTATGACTGCTCGAGGTTTTCCAAGCGATTTCGGAGAACGCGTTCAGCGATGTCCGATAAGGTTTTCAGTTCGTCTGGATTAAGGATCGATAGCCCTTCGGCAATCACTTGATCGCGCGAGGCCAGGACCTCGTCGCTCGCGACCTTGCCAGTTGGAGTAAGATAGAGGGATCGCGCGCGCCCGTCTGTCGAATGCTCCCTACGCTCGATCAATCCCTCGCTTACCAATCTATCCACCAGGCGAACAGTTCCAGCATGTGAAAGGCCCACCCCGATCGCAAGCATACGGATCGAGAGCCCGGGCTTGTGCGCGAGCAACGCCAGCGCTGAGGCGGCGGGTCCAGCTTCCGGCGCCCGCGATGAACTAGCGCGAACGATGTCGTCGCTGATCATGAGTGCGAACGCCCCGAAAATGTTTCGATCTCGAGGTCCATCCATTGCCACATCTATATGTGCGCGGAGCATAGACAGCAAGCCATACCGTGGTCCTCTTCCTCCGCGCGGCTTGTGGAAAATGTCCTGTTTTAGAAGGGTTTCGGAGGATTTCGACTGATCGAGCGCGCCGAAAAAAACGGGTCCGGCTCGTTAAGGCCGCGGAACCGTTGATACCTGGCGGCTATAGGGCAAGCCTTTTCGCTCGGAATCGCCGTAGGTCGCGCCCGAGAATCACTCCGCGTCAGCGCTGTCATCCAGGCCGCGCAGGTGCAGATCAGCGAGACCTAGCTTGCCCCCGGCGTCGCACTTCCATCGTGTCACCGCGCGCGATCACGATTGTATCAATCCCATTGAGGAACAGTCCGTGCTCCACGACGTCGGGGATTGCGGCGAAACGGGCGAAGACCGCGTCGCCATGCAGCTGAGCGCCTCCGGGCTCGATATCGCGACGGAGCATCCATGCCCCGCGGAGGTTCTGCAGGATTTGCACGCCCGCCGTCACGAGAGGACCACAGTCACGAGAGCACAAGCGCCCCTCTGTGGCGGACCGAAGCACGCAGCAGCACGAGGGACGCCGCTAGCAGAACTGCGTCCTTCAGTAGAAACTGCCCTGGTGCAGCCGAAATCGCAGGAAAGCCGCCGGCAGTCTGCTCCGCGACACCTGGAGTGGTGATGAAAAAGGTCAGCGTGATCAGATAGGTCGCTGCTGACATTAGTGCGCCTAGCGCAGAGAAGAGTGGACGAAATGCACCAAGGATCAGAACGAGACCGGTCGATAACTCGATAACGCCGATGAAATAGCTTTGCCCCTGCGTCCCGAACATGCCGAGCCAATTCATGATCGGGCTGTGTTCGATAAACGGGGCGATACCATAGGCCTCGTACGCTGTGAACTTCATCGCGCCGAACCACAGAAATACGATCACGAGAGCCCATCTAAGCAGGCCAAGATCCCTCCGACCGTGCTCGGGGACAAGAAATTCATAACGGTCGAAAATGCTCATCTAAAATTCCTCAACAGTGGTCCCGTGGGAACGTCACGAACGTCGTCTACGTGCTTCGGGCAGGCGTTGCAGTATATGCGCGACGCATATACCATATACTAATAAGCGAGATATGTCGAGCGGCTGGCTCGCGCTTCGCTGCCTCACGAAGCCATCCTCATCGGCGATGCCTTTACCCAGCAAACGCGCGACCTTTGCGGGATTTTGACTTGATGGGGCTGGCGCTCCGGGTGGGCCTATAGCCCGTTGGCAAACGTCCAGCCTGTACGGATGGACGCGGCCCTGGACGAGATAACCATGCCCACCGAAATCGTAGCAGCGATCGGCGAAGGCGCGCTCGCTTATCGAGAGAGCGGCATTCTCTCACTGGCAGATGGCAGAGTATTCTCCGCGTGCCGGCAGTATCGCTATCGCTTGAGCGAGGACAGTGTTGTCGTCGAGTTCGCAGACGGACCTCATATCGGGACGCAGTTCCTCAGCTTGAGTTTCTCGCGGACGGATACCGGGTTGGAAGCGAGTGGCGTCTATGCCTGCGGAGACGACACCTACCATGCAACCTACAGGATTCTGGGGCCGGCGGCCTTTGAAGTGGTCATCATGGTCCAAGGGCCTGCAAAGGCATACGAGCTAGTCAGCCGATATTCCCGGTCGGGATAAATGCTCATGTCAGGAGGGCAAGTCCTCTGTTGCCCTTATCATGGCCGTGAAAGGCAGCGCCGGAATAACTTACCACGCGCTGCAAATCCGAAGACGATTGTCGTCGTCATCAGAAGGTAGGCGACTATCCCACCAGGTGAAAGAGTCGGAACCGCTGCGAGGATCAACCCATCATTCCCGCCGGGTATGAGCGCGATGCCGATACCCATCAATGTGCCGCCGACGACAGATCGCAGAATGCCATTGGCTGTCGGCAGTTGGAGACGCAGATTGCCTTGGCGAAAGGAGGCGGTTAGGGCGCCTGCGATCGAAGAGATCACCGCAGTGAGCGCGACCTCGCCGGCCGGGGACATTCTGAGAGGAAGGGCGCGTTGAATCACGTCTGCGAAGGTCCAGGCCGGCGAGAGTGCATATAGAAGTCCGCCAGTGATACCGAGTCCAATCATCGAAGCGCCGAACGACCAACCCGGCTTTGTTCGCAGAACGCTCTTCGTGGAAACGAAAACGAGTGCCAGCACGAGCACAACTAGGAAGGCTAGGAGAGTAACGAGGCCTGTTGCGCTCGGTTTGGAGATTAAGCTTGGCCATGTTGAATCGTAGCCGAACCTGCCATGGTCGGCAGCCAAGATACCAATCGTTAATCCCAAGGGTAGAGCTAGAAGTCGCATCTCCCCATCCCCAAGCCGCGCCAGCGATCCGAGCAGGCATGTGTCATTAATGAGTGCGCCGAGGCCGAAGGCGATGGCGCCGATGAGCAGGAGGAAATTGATGCTGGTCGAGGGTGCGAGTGTTGCGCCCAGTGTTCCCGTCCAGACTATCGGGACCGCAACCAGGCCTGCCGCTGCCGACGCTGCGAGAAATCCGACGAACATTTTCGGCGGCTGTCTTCTGTGTAACTCATGAGCGGCCACCACTAAACAGGTTCCGCCTTGGTTCGCCGCATATCCGAACCCGAAGGCAAGTACGCATAGAAGAAGTTCGAGCGCAAACGATCCCATTATTTCAAGCCTGCCTGATCATATCGTCAGCCTTCTGATGCGACGTTCCAGCGTGGCGAGCGCCCCGGCTTAGCTTTACCACGGGAAGGCGCGATCCTGCTGTAGCCGCACAGATGGCAAAGGCTGACCGAGCCATCTTTGTCGAAGCCGTTTGCCACAAGGAGCCGCTCCGACAGCATGCCTAGAATGTCGAGGTCATTGGGCGACAGGGGCGAAATACATTCGGAGATCACCTGCTCCCGTGCCTTGAGCAAGGCGTCCGTTATCTTCTTCCCCGAATTGGTGAGGTGAATGAAGCGCGCCCGCCTGTCGGTGATTTGTCTTCGTCGTTCCACCAACTGTTCGCGCTCGAGCCTATCGATCAATCGCACCGTCCCGGCATGAGAAAGCCCGATCGAGGTAGCCAAAACGCTGATCGGCAGTCCGGGCTCCATGCTGAGTAACACCATCACGGCGGTCCCCGGGCCGCTTGGTGAAAACGAGGCCGAGACACTGGCGATGCTGTCTGCAACGGCCAACGCGAGTGCACCTAAATGGTACTTGGCGACCTCAGGCTCCATACCGCAAGAATATATGCTTCGCGCATAGACTTCAAGCGTGTGAAAATGTATGACCGCCGCATGCATCTATGACAGATTCGGACATGGTCATGCTCATTGAGGGGCTCAGCTCGGATTCCACATCTGAGATCAACGGACGTGCTCGTTCCCCAGGCGCTAGCGGGGGTGGGCTCGATGAAAGTGGACGTGCATGGGTGCCGCTCACCGGGCGCAGGCGGTTCGCCGATGAGACCGCCGGTATGATCGGACGGGTCTCATGCCCGACCTGACTCTTGATCTCCGATACCTGAAGTACGCCGTTCAGGTCGCCGAGGCCGGCAGCTTCCGCCGAGCGGCGGAGCGCCTATCGATATCGCAATCCACCGTCAGCCGACGTGTGCAGCTGTTTGAGCGCCAACTTGGCTTTTCTGGCACTGTTGCAAAGTTAGCGATGAGGCAGCCTTTTGTCTTATTCAAAGGCCTTACATTTCAAAAACTCTGCTTACCAGGCGCATTTCGCCCAG
>NZ_JBMKHB010000060.1:0-8361 GCF_049238285.1 Enterobacter cloacae complex sp. IR53041
ACTACGACCGAAAAACCCAGAGTGTGGTGCGGATAGACTAAAAGTGTTACCTATGTTCCCGGTCTGATCTGTCACCTATGTATCCGGTCATACACTACGCTTACCGGGCCTACGGTTTTGTAGGCCGGGTAAGGCGAAGCCGCCACCCGGCAAAACAGGCTACGCCAGATCCGCCCCGTTACTCGCAATCACTTTCTTATACCATCTGAACGATTTCTTGCGTTTCCGTTCCAGCGTGCCGTTCCCGGCGTCGTCGCGGTCGACGTACACAAACCCGTAGCGTTTGCTCATCTCCCCCGTCGAGGCCGAGACCAGGTCAATGCAGCCCCAGGTGGTGTAGCCCATCAGCGGCACGCCGTCCTCAATCGCATCGCCCATTGCGCGGATGTGCTCGCGCAGGTAGCTAATGCGGTAGTCGTCGTTGATCTCGCCGTTTTCATCGATGACGTCTTTCGCCCCCAGGCCGTTTTCCACCAGGAACAGCGGCTTCTGGTAGCGGTCGTACATCATGTTCATGGTGATGCGCAGCCCGAGCGGGTCGATGCCCCAGCCCCATTCGCTCACCTGAATGTGCGGGTTGCGCAGGGACTTCACGATGTTCGCCGCGCTGGTGTTGCCCGCGTTCATGTCCGCCGAGGCGCAGCGCGAGGCGTAGTAGCTAAACGACACAAAGTCGACGGTATTTTTCAGCAGTTCGTCATCGCCCGGGTCTTTCACAATTACCACGCCTTTCTCGCGGAACACGCGGGCAGAATAGGCCGGATAGCGGCCGCGCGCCTGCACGTCGATAAAGAACAGGTTCTCGCGGTCTTTCTCCAGCGCCATCCACACGTCTTCCGGCTTGCAGGAGTAGGGGTAGAAGTTACCGCCCGCCAGCATGCAGCCCACCTGGTTTTCCGGGTTTACCTCGTGGGCAATTTTGGTCGCCAGCGCGCTCGCCACCAGCTCGTGGTGCGCGGCCTGGTATTTCACCTGGTCTTCGTTTTCGCCTTCCTCAAACACCAGTCCCGCGCCGGAAAACGGGCTGTGCAGCATGATGTTGATTTCGTTGAAGGTCAGCCAGTATTTCACCAACCCGTTAAATTCTTCGAAGCAGGTGCGGGCGTAGCGGGCGAAGAAATCGACCATCTTGCGGTTGCGCCAGGAGCCGTACTCCGTCACCAGGTGCATCGGCACGTCAAAGTGGCAGAGGGTCACCAGCGGCTCGATGTTGTACTTTTTGCACTCCTCGAACACCGCGCGGTAAAAGGCAATGCCCTCTTTGTTCGGCAGCGGCTCGTCGCCGTTCGGATAGAGGCGGCTCCAGGCGATCGAGGTGCGGAACACCGTAAAGCCCATCTCCGCCATCAGGGCGATGTCCTCTTTATAGCGATGGTAAAAATCAATCGCCTCGTGGCTCGGGTAGAACTCGTCGTCATGCAGCGAGAAACGCTTTTCCTTACCGAGCTTCACTGCCAGGCGATTCGCGCCGTGGGGGATCATATCGACCGTCGTCAGCCCTTTGCCGCCTTCACGGTAAGCCCCTTCGCTCTGGTTGGCGGCAAGCGCGCCGCCCCATAAAAATCCTTGTGGAAAAACAGACATTCTTACCTCGCTTTCAATTTATGCTTTTGCTGCGTTGTTCTGTACCGGTGCGGTCTGCAGGGCGCGCGCTTTTTCAGCCTCGTCTTCGACCGGAATATCCTCAAAGCCCAGTATCAAAGTCAGAATAAACGACAGCACCACTGCCAGACCCATCACGCCAAACACCCAGACGATGGTCATCGGGTTGGCCGGGTCGAAGAACTGCACGCTGGTGAACAGCCCCGGTGCCGCCATCGAGTGGCTGGCAAGACCGGCTATGCCCGCCACCGCGCCGCAGATAAAGCCGCTGATCAGGCTGGCAATTAGCGGGCGTTTCAGACGGATCGCGACGCCGTACAGGGCCGGTTCAGAGATCCCCGCCATGATGGCGGAGGCCGCCGCCGCCAGCGCCGTCTGGCGCAGCTCCGGGTTTTTCGTTTTCCACGCCACCGCCAGCGACGAACCGCCGAGCGACAGGTTGGCGCCAATTTCCGACGGCATCACCATCCCTTCCTTGCCCGTTTCGGCAATGGTCTGAATGATGGTCGGCGTAAAGACGCGGTGCATCCCGGTCATCACCAGCAGCGGCCACAATGCGCCCATGATCGCCACGGAGAGCCAGCCCAGGTAGCCGTGAATGGTGTAGACCAGCGCGGAGATGGCGCTACCGATCCAGATCCCCAGCGGGCCAATCAGCACGATGGCGAGCGGGGCGGCAATCAGCACGATCAGCATCGGCTTGAGGAAATTTTTCGTCACCGCCGGGGTGATGCGATCCACCCAGCGTTCGATGTAAGACAGGCACCAGGTCATCACCAGCGCGGGGATGACGGTGTAGGTGTATTTCACAGCCGTCACCGGGATAAAGGCGAACTCAACGTGCTCGCCCTGCGCGGCTTTCGCCATCAGCTCGATAAAGCTCGGGTGCACCAGCACGCCCGCAATGGCTATCGCCAGCGACATGTTGGTTTTGAATTTCACCGCCGCCGAGGCCGCCACCATCAGCGGCAGGAAGAAGAACGCGCCGTCGCCGATGACGGTCAAAATGGTGAGCGTCGGTGCGCCTTTGGGCAGCACGCCGGTCATCTCGAGGATCATCGCCAGCAGCTTGACCATCGAGCCGCCGATGATCGCCGGGATCAGCGGGGACATGGTGCCGATCAGCGCGTCGAGGATCCCGGCGCCAATGCGGCGTAACGTCAGCTTTTGCGGGCCTTCCGGCACCGCGGGCTGCAGGTCAGCGGGCAGCAGGCTTACCACCTCGCGGTACGCCTGAGAGACGGTATTGCCAATAATCACCTGGCACTGGTTGTCGCTGCGCACCACGCCGAGCACGCCGCTGATGCTTTTCAGGCGCGCGGCGTCGGTGAGGGTTTCGTCTTTCAGAACGAAACGCAGTCGCGTCATGCAGTGGGTGACGGCGACGATGTTCTCTTTGCCGCCCAGCGCGCTGATAACGTCGTTCGCCAGCGCAGCGTAATTTTTGGCCATCGGATGTGATCCTGTTATCGTTGTGTGAAATGTAGGAAACCGGTTCCACATAATCATCATGAGTTTTTATGAATGAAACAAGATCGCTTTTTGACCATTTTTTTATTTCGTGACGCCGATCACCAGCAGGAACCCAAAGCGTGATGTCGCCGCTGCGACAATTTTTCTGCAGTGCAGTACACTGCGCTCCATCAGATTCAGACGGAATAACAACATGACCACGATGCTTGAAGTGGCGAAGCGGGCAGGCGTTTCGAAAGCGACGGTATCCCGGGTGCTATCGGGCAATGGCTATGTCAGCCAGGAGACCAAAGACAGGGTGTTTCAGGCCATTGAAGAGAGTGGCTATCGCCCAAATTTGCTGGCGCGCAACCTGGCGACCAAACGCACCCAGACGCTGGGCCTGGTGGTGACCAACACCCTTTATCACGGCGTCTACTTTAGCGAACTGCTGTTTCACGCCGCGCGCATGACGGAGGAGAAAGGGCGGCAGTTGATCCTCGCGGACGGCAAGCACAGCGCCGATGAAGAGCGCGAGGCGATCCAGTATCTGCTCGATATGCGCTGCGACGCGGTGATCATCTATCCGCGTTTTCTGAGCGTGGAAGAGATGGATGCGATCGTCGAGAAGTGCGAGCAGCCCATTATGGTGCTCAACCGCCGCCTGCGGAAAAACAGCAGCCACAGCGTGTGGTCCGATCATAAAGCCTCCAGCCAGGACGCGGTGTCACAGCTGATTGCGAAAGGGCATCGTGAGATCGCCTTTATCACCGGCTCGCTGGATTCTCCCACCGGGGTTGAGCGTCTCTCCGGCTATAAGGACGCGCTGGCGCAGCACGGTATTCCGCTGCGCGAGGCGCTGATTGCGCAGGGGAAGTGGAACCCCGCCAGCGGTGCGGCGGCGGTGTCCGAGCTGCTTGCTCGGGGTGAGCGCTTTACGGCGCTGGTGGCGAGCAATGACGATATGGCCATCGGTGCCATGAAGCAACTGCACGACAGCGGCGTGGCCACGCCGGACGCGGTGTCGGTGATCGGTTTCGACGATGTGGCCATCGCGCCTTACATTGTGCCGTCGCTCTCCAGCGTCCGCATCCCGGTAACGGAAATGATCAAAGAGACCATCAGCCGCCTGATCTTCATGCTCGACGGCGGTGAGTTTAAATATCAGCAAACCTTCTGCGGCGAGCTTGTCCTGCGCGACTCGGTTATTGACGGCCCGCACCGCTGATGTCGACAGCCGTCATCGTCATAAGTGACGATGACGGCACCGCTTTAATTTTTAAAATGAAACAAAATCAATAATTTAATTATTGGCACGGTTTATGAATATCTCCGCGCATAACTGTAATGCTGGAGAAGCAGATGAACCGTTTTATTATGGCCGATGCCAGTAAGTGTATTGGTTGCCGTACCTGTGAAGTGGCGTGCGTGGTTTCCCATCAGGCGGAGCAGGACTGCGCGTCGCTCACCCCTGACACCTTCCTGCCGCGCATCCACGTCATCAAAGGCGTGAATATTTCTACCGCCGCCATCTGTCGCCAGTGCGAAGACGCACCGTGCGCGAACGTCTGCCCGAACGGGGCGATTAAACGCGAGAAAGGCTTTGTGCACGTGATGCAGGAGCGCTGCATTGGCTGCAAAACCTGCGTGGTTGCCTGCCCGTATGGCGCGATGGAGGTGGTGGTCCGTCCGGTGGTGCGCAACAGCGGCATGGGGCTGAGCGTGCGGGCGGAGAAAGCCGAAGCCAACAAGTGCGACCTGTGTTACCACCGTGAGGCCGGCCCGGCCTGTATGGAAGCCTGCCCGACGCACGCGCTGGTCTGCGTGGATCGCGACAAGCTTGAGCAGATGAGCGCCGAAAAGCGCCGTCGCGCGGCGTTCGACACCTCGTCATCACTGCTGTTCTGAACCGTATGAGCAGCAACGGCGTTCAGCTGCGGGTGCGCGGCAAGGTGCAGGGCGTGGGGTTTCGTCCCTTCGTCTGGCAGCTGGCGCAGGCGCTTCAGCTGACCGGTGACGTCTGCAATGACGGAGAGGGCGTGCTGGTGCGCCTCGCGGGTAATGGGGGGGCCTTTACCGCGAGGCTGCATCAGGACTGCCCGCCGCTGGCACGCATTGATCGCGTGGAAGCGCAGCCGTTTACCTGGGCGCACGTGCCGGAGGACTTTACCATCCGCCACAGCGGGGCCGGGACGATGGACACCCAGATTGTCCCCGATGCCGCGACCTGTCCGGCGTGTCTGGCTGAGATGGGCGACCCACGCGAACGCCGCTATCGCTATCCGTTTATCAACTGCACCCACTGCGGGCCGCGGTTTACCATTATCCGCGCCATGCCCTACGACCGCCCGGCCACGGCAATGGCGCCGTTCCCGCTCTGCGGGCCGTGTGAAGCAGAGTACCGTAATCCTGCCGACCGCCGTTTTCACGCCCAGCCGGTCGCCTGCCCGGACTGCGGACCCGCGCTGGCGTGGCGTGCGGGCGACATGACCGCTGAGCGCGAGGCTGCGCTGCGCGCGGCGGTGGCGATGCTGAAAAGCGGCGGTATTGTTGCGGTTAAAGGGCTGGGCGGCTTTCACCTCGTCTGCGATGCGCGTAACCCGCAGGCGGTCGCGACGCTTCGGTCACGCAAGCAGCGCCCGTCGAAGCCGCTGGCGGTAATGATCCCACATGCGGATGACCTGCCGGAGACGGTTCAGGCGCTGCTACGCTCACCCGCCGCACCCATTGTGCTCACGCCAAAAGCCTGGCTGCCCGCGCTCCCGGAAGGTATCGCACCCGGTCTGGATTCCGTGGGCATCATGCTTCCTGCGAACCCGCTGCAGCATCTTCTGATGATGGACTGCCAGCGCCCGCTGGTGATGACCTCCGGCAACCTCAGCGGCAGACCGCCTGCCGTCACCAACCGCCAGGCACTGGATGAGCTCAGCGGCATCGCGGACGGTTTCCTGCTGCATAACCGTGACATTCTGCAGCGGATGGACGATTCGGTGATGGATCGGGACGGTGCGATGCTGCGCCGCGCGCGCGGCTTTGTGCCGGATGCCATCACGCTGCCTGCCGGGTTCGACAATATCCCCGCCATGCTGTGCACCGGGGCGGAGATGAAAAACACCTTCTGCCTGGTGCGTGGGAACCAGGCGGTGCTGAGCCAGCATTTTGGCGATCTCGGTGACGAGGGTGTGGAAGCGCAGTGGCGTTCCGCGCTGTCGGTGATGCAGGACATTTACGCCTTTCAGCCGACGCGCGTGGTGTGCGATGCCCATCCTGGATACCGCGCTCGCCAGTGGGCGCAAGCGCAGGCGTTGCCCCTTGAAGAGGTACACCACCATCACGCTCACGCCGCGGCGTGCATGGCCGAAAACGGCTGGCCGCGCGAGGGCGGAGACGTTATCGCCCTGACGCTGGACGGGATCGGCATGGGGGAAAACGGCACGCTGTGGGGCGGAGAGTGCCTTCGGGTCAGCTATCTCGAATACGCGCATCTGGGTGGCCTGCCTGCCGTTGCGCTGCCGGGTGGCGATCTGGCGGCGCGGCAGCCGTGGCGCAATCTGCTCGCCCACTGCCTGGCGTTTGTGCCTGACTGGCAGCAGTACCCGGAAACCCACGCGGTACAGCGCCAGAACTGGCCGCTGCTGGCGACGGCGATCCAGCGTGGCCTCAACGCGCCGCGGGCCTCGTCCTGCGGTCGCCTGTTTGATGCAGTCGCCTGCGCGCTGGGTATCGAAACGCAATCCTGGGAAGGTGAAGCCGCCTGCCGGCTGGAAGCCCTGGCATCGCAGTGCGCGGGTGTCGACCATCCGGTGACGCTGGACGCGGATAATCTCGCGCTTTTCTGGCAGCAGTGGCTGAGCTGGCAGGCGGAGCCCTGCGCGCGCGCCTGGGCGTTTCACGACGCGCTGGCAAAAGGGCTGGCGCAGCTCGCCGCGTTTCACGCCCGGCGCCTGTCGCTGTCGACAATCTGCCTCAGCGGCGGGGTATTGCACAACCGTCTGCTGCGCGCGCGTCTGCGTCATTATCTTTCTGACTTTACGCTTCTTTTTCCTTCGCGCCTGCCCGCAGGTGACGGAGCGATCTCCTTCGGGCAGGCGGTGGTCGCCGCTGCCCGGTCATGTTTACAAAGGACTTAAAATGTTACGACTGTTACGCAATGAACCTCGCGCCGCGCTTCTGCTGCTGGCTCTGGTAATGGCAAACCTGCTGGCCTGGGGATGGGCATGGCACACCTTTAGCGGCAGCACGGCGCTGATGGCGGCAAGCCTGCTGGCGTGGTGCTACGGACTGCGTCACGCGGTGGACGCTGACCACATTGCCGCCATTGATACCGTGACGCGTAAGATGATGCAGCAGGGCAAACGCCCCTCTGGCGTGGGGGCGTGGTTCTCGCTGGGCCACTCTACTATCGTGGTGCTGGCCTCCATTGCCATCGCCGCTACCGCCACGGCGTTTCAGAAGAACATGGAGTGGTTCCACGAAACCGGCAGCCTGATAGGCACCGCCGTTTCCGCGACCTTCCTGCTGGCGATGGCGCTGGTGAATATGGTGATCCTGCGCGGCGTCTGGCGCAATTTTCAGGCGCTAAAACGCGGCAGGCCCGTGCAGGACGACATCACGCTACCTGCTCAGGGCGGGGTGATGAACTGGCTGTTTGGCAAGACCTTCCGCCTCGTCAATAAAAGCTGGCAGATGTACCTGGTCGGTTTCCTGTTTGGTCTCGGCTTTGATACGGCCACCGAGATCGGCGTGCTGGGGATCTCTGCCGCCAGCGCGTCCAGCGGAATGTCGGTGTGGTCAATCATGATCTTCCCGGCACTCTTCGCCAGCGGCATGGCGCTGGTGGATACCCTCGACAACCTGCTGATGGTGGGTGCCTACGGCTGGGCGTTTAACAAACCGCAGCGCAAGCTCTACTACAACATGACCATCACCGGCACCTCCGTGGTGGTGGCGCTGTTTATCGGCGGGCTGGAAGCGCTGGGTCTGCTGATGGATAAATTTGCCCTCAGCGGCGGCCTCTGGGATCTGATTGGCGCGGTAAACGACAATCTGGGCAACGCCGGGTTTGTCGTCGTGGGTCTGTTTGTCGCCTGCTGGCTGATCTCCATGGCGAATTACCGCTGGCGCGGCTACGACGCGCTGGTGGTACGTTCCTGAACGACCCAGTCCGGTGGCGCTACGCTTTTACGGGTCTGCATGTAGGCCGGGTAAGCGGAGTGTATGACCGGATACATAGGTGACAGATCAGACCGGGAACATGGGTAACACTTTTAGTCTATCCGCACCACACTCTGGGTTTTTCGGTCGTAG
>NZ_JBMKHB010000061.1:0-7007 GCF_049238285.1 Enterobacter cloacae complex sp. IR53041
CTGAAAATGCCGGCCTTTGAATGGGTTCATGTGCAGCTCCATCAGCAAAAGGGGATGATAAGTTTATCACCACCGACTATTTGCAACAGTGCCGTATATACTTACGCACCTTCCCACTTCAACACACCTTTTTGGATAGAAGTGAGAAGCTATCCCGCTTCTCACCACCTTTTACCAAATTTGTCTCACCGACTCCCCACTTCGACACACCGAAGATTCAAAGGCTTCCCACTACGCCCCACTTTTTGCTTCACGCGGTCATAACTGGTTGATACTACCCTCCCTAAAGGTAGCCTGGAGTTGAAAGCCGCATTATGTGGTTCTATGGGGATTTCGGATAAAGGCACCACTTTGCCATCTTGTTATCTTGTTATCTTGCTATCTTGTTATATTGTTATCCTAACATCTTACTAATTTGTTAAGATACAAAAACAATTCAGTTATAAATCACACAGTTAACAACTTAACAAGATATTAACTTAATAAAGAAATTGCAATATTGTCGCCTGTTTGGCAATATTAAGTTGTTAACTTAACAATTTAATATGAGGCTATGATGATAATAGTATTGGGTAGTCAAAAGGGTGGGGTTGGTAAAAGTACACTGGCGGTATCTATAGCTGCGTATCTGATGTCACTGGGCAATAGAGTGATCATTGTCGACGCAGATGACCAGAAATCTGTATTGACCTGGTACAACAATCGTCCTGAAGATCTTCCCCATATTCCGGTTACTGGCGCAACAGGCAACATCAAAGCCATGCTAAAGGAACACGAGAAATCTTATGACTTTGTCATCGCAGACTGTGCTGGCCGCGACAGTGCAGAAATGCGTAGTGGGTTGATGGCCGCTGACGTATTCATTTCTCCGTTGCGGCCTTCTCAGATGGACCTGGATGTAGTGCCTCATACATGCTCTGTTTTTACAGCAGCAAAAGATTTTAATGAGGACGTCCGGGGATATCTCGTTTTAAACATGACGCCCACGAACATGTTTGTCAATGAAGCAAATCAGGCAGCTGACGTACTCAAGGATTATCCTGAAATGCGTCTGGCTAGTTCCCGAGTTTGTGATCGAAAAGCGCATCGAGATGCCTGGGCAGAATCAATGACAATTTTTGAAACGCAAAATGACAAAGCACAACAAGAAATCGAATCGTTAGTTAAAGAGGTTATTCTGTGAGAAATAGAGCAAATACTCCATCTCGTGATGAGGCAGCGTTTATTAACGGTGGTACTGCTGGTATTGATAATACCAAAGTGACTTCAGAGAGACCATTGGCTGTAAGTAAAGCAAAACCAGTGAGCATTTCCTTTTTTGAAGAAAACTTAAAAGACATTGATGATCTTATAGCGGGTGAAATGATTTCAGGTAAAAGCAGAGTGAATCGTTCTGACGTAGTCAGGGCAGCGGTAGAGGCACTAAAAAGTTTATCAAAAACAGAGATATCCAGATTAATCGCAGAAGCGAAACAACGATAATATCTTGTTATCTTGTTATCTTGTTATCTTGTTATCTTGTTATCTTGTTATCTTGTTATCTTGTTATCTTGTTCAGGGTGGTAACACCTTTTATATCGAGGCAACAACTTCGCGATAGTGAAAATTTGCGGATGGCCTCAGTCCTATACATAAGGGGATATACATGAATTCAAATACTACAATCGCCTTACATTTTTCGCTTGCATTACTATTTACGTTGCTATCAGTGGCTGGTAGCAACCATGATTTAGCAGGAGTTGTATCTCAATTATTCCTTATTTTCATGGCTGCATTTTTTTTCTTTAGGGCAATGAGGGCCTTTCTGAACATAATTAATGTGATTGAAAGCTGTAAAAAGTGAGGCTGGATAAGCCCCCATTAAGCTTGGACTGTTTCCCACACAAGAACTACTTTAGGTCGAAACCTGGGGTATTACCCATAGTTGACCTATGTAGATTGGTTTGGGGTTAACTTTTTTATCAACGCAACAGCTTCAGCTTCCGGCATAGCAAACTGCACCCGGTGCCGTGCCGCGACATCGAGCGCAAACACCTTCGTATAGACCTCCGTGGAACTGATCGATTTGTGGCCCATCAGGCTCTGCAAAACCTTCAGAGGTATGCCGGCGTACAGCATATGCATCGCGTAGGAGTGACGGAACGTATGGGGGGTAACCGGTACTGAGAACGTCACCCCGTCGGCCGCTGCGGCCTCCACCGCTTCGCTAAGCCAGGTGCGCACGGTACGGTCTGTGATCTCCCAGATACGTGCCTTCTCCATTCTGCCGGTGCGCTTGTTTCGTCTTTCCAGCGGAATTTTCAGGGTGGCCACCATCATCTGCAGCTGGCTGACATAGTGGTGATCGGAAAGGGGAACCAGACGATGGACCTGACTGCCTGCGGGGGCACGACCTGCCGTCCTGGCCGCTTTCTCGGTGCGCTGCTTGAGCGTGGCCAGCTGCACGAACGGATACGGCGGCACCAGCGAAAAATCCCCCCGGGTCAGCGCGAGCGCTTCATTAATGCGCGCGCCGGTGTTCCACAGCGTCGCCAGCAGCATCTTGCGGTGAAGATCCGGCACGTAATGGAGCAGGGCGCTGACTTCCGGCGCCAGCAGGTATTTCGGCAGTTCATCCTGCACGAGCGCCATCTGGCGCAGGGCGAGGGCGGCAGGGTAATCGATGGCCACCGGGAGCAATGTTCCGGGAGATGCCGGAGATCCAACTGGAACCAGGTTATTCATAATTTCTGTTAATTTTTTTCTTTGCCGAGAATTTTCTTCGTAATATTACCGGAGTCAGGATGACTAACCAGCCAGCGACGGCCAGCCAGAAAACAGACGAAGTCACAAACAAAACTACCCCGTCAATGACGGTAGACACGATATTTTCGGGCACAGGTTTCACTCCTCTTCAGTGGGTGGCTATGGAACGGGAACATTCATGACACCAACATCCAGTAGATAAAGCACAGAAAACCCATCCCCCATCCCCAGAACAGGATCTGGCCGCGGTATTTATCCCGCAGGTTAAAAAAGGGATGTGCCTGCAGGTCAACGAGCTCCTCACTTTGCGAGGCAAGCTCCCTTTCCAGCTCCAGGATTCTTTTCTGCGACTGAGCACACAGGGTAGCCAGCCGGATGACCCCGGTTGCCCGTTGCGCCACCTCCAGGTCTGAATCCCCGCTCTGCGGCAGAGACAGTTTTTCTGCCCGCAGCGGCAGGGCGTCACATTTCTCGTCCGGGAGCTGGCCCTCTTTCCTGTGCAACAGATGATAAAATGGACGATTCTTAAGTGAAGTAATTAACTGTTTTTGCGACCGTTTTTTGCCTTCGAGCTGCACGATTTTTTCCTGCAGCCCGCGATAACAGTCTTCCAGCCGGCGTACCGCGGATACCAGGGGCTCCACCCGGAGCGTTGAGCACCTGCCCCGTGGCAACTGCAGTTCGTCTGCCCGCAGCGGCATTGAGCTGGTTTCCCCCGCCGGGAACCGGAAACCCATTGCGTGCCACAGCCTGTCCCTCCGGATCTTGTTTTCTTCGTTTTCTTCATCAACCCGGGAAATTTCAATCGGCAAAACCAGGGTTGCTGGCGGAAGGCCTCTGGCCCAGAGAACAAACTGCTGCGTGATCCAGCTACCCAGGCCGAGTCCCTGCAGGCGGCGTTCCAGTCTGAACTCATCTGTAAACAGATGCAGGGCCTTCTGTTGAGGCCAGTAGATTGCAGTGAAAGTCTGAGTCTTCGTCAGTTCGGTATCGGCAAGGTACAGTGTCATTATGCAGGAGACCCGGTACAATCCGTCGGGAAAATGGTCAGAAGTTGGCCCCCACGATTCCTCCCTGCTCAGAATAACGACCAGATTTTCCTCCTGGCGGGTACTGTTATTTGTAATGATCTCCGGCAATGTCACGAGCCACATTGTTTTGTCGTCACCAGTCCGGGTAACACAGTCGGTCATGTTTTTTTCCCTAACAGTGAAGTGAACAATACACTTTAAAGACCTTATTGATGAGGCAGGCTTTCCACGGCGGAGCGCTGTGTTCAGACTGCGGCAGATGGTAGTCACCCGTGAGCACCCAGAAATCAGGCTGGCCTGATTGTTCTGCCACCATTCTGCCGTTTCGTTTGAGAATTTTTGGAGATCGCCATTTCTGACGCCTGCGGGCTGTCTCGATGGGGCTGTCCTCATTAAGGCCAGAATAAAGCCACAGCTCCTGGTGGCCATATACATCCTCAAGCTCCCGGACCACATCGTTAAATGAGCTAAATGTTGGTGTACCCATACCTCGCCTCAAAAATAGTATCCGGTTCAATAGTCATTCTTGCCAAACAGCTGAGGCAGTTCATCAAACAACATCACATGGCGGGTGCGCTTTCCCTTGAAAATGCGCCTCATCACTGGCGTGAAATCCGCAGGCTCCCAGCCATAGGGCCACGTATAGAAGATTCCGGCTTTCAGCGTGTTATCTGGTCGTTCAGGGCCAGCGACGATACGTCTTACCTCCGCGCTCAGGGCCTCACCGCGCAGGCCGTACTGTCCCAGGTAACGACGCAGCCGCGTTCTCGGCATCCGCGGATCGGATTTCACGTAAGCATTAATATCCATATGCTGCGTGGCGGTGATGATATTCATGCCGTACTTGCGCATGGTGCTGAAAGCGGTGGCCATCACGTCTGTCTCTGGTTCGCCATCAGTTCTGTTCATCTGGTTTCCTTTTACTGACTTAAGGGTGTTTGTGTGAACCGTTCGTTTAAGCTGACCCCGCGAAAGCCTGCAGGGCATCCGCTCCGGAGGGCAGTTCATGCTGAGGGTTAAGCTCTGCGGCAATGCTTCGTTTTGACATCCTCGATGTCTTTCAGGGCGGGGAGGCTGTCAAATTCCCCAGAACATCAGGTTTATCGCATTTTTGATGTCATTTTCCCGGTGGCTGAGATCGGCCACTTCCTCCCCGGTGACGGAGGACGTGACGCTGGCCATGTCCGTGGTCATCAGGCGGTAGCTTTCATCCCCGATGTGCACCACCGGATAGAGTTCACGGGAAACCTTATCCGACAGCAGCCGGGCGCTGGCCAGCGGGATCACCATCCGTCGCCCGGGGGTATCGATGATGTCACTCTGCACATCCACGAACAGACGATAGCGGCTCTCTCTTTTATAGGCATAAACCTTAAACTGCATCTCACCAGTCCCTGTTTTCGTCGGCGAATGAACCGTTCATCTCAATAAAGCGGGCAACCTCGGCCATCCCTTCCTGATTTTCAGCCTGCCAGCGTTCGGAACGCAGACGACGGGCCTCATTCTGCATGGCCCTGTTCACCAGGGCGGAGATATTGACGTCTGCGGATTTCAGTAACTGATAACTGTCGCTGTCTATGGTGACAGTGATGCGCTGCTTCATAATGCACTCCGGAATACATACTGATGATATGCATATCAGTATAGCGTAAGGATGCAGCTGACTCACGCCCGCCTGAAACATACTGTTATGTCGCCATTAATTTCACTTCGTGAAATTCACATACAAAATAATCACCTTAGAGATAACAAGCAGCCATACAGCCACGCCGTTAAATTACAGGACGGCCGTTCCGTCCGGATCCGACTTTTCGCGCTTTACGAAGTTTCCGGAAGTGTACCACGGTGAGAGAATAAGCAAAGCGGCGTTTTCCGGTGGTGAGCGGCCGGTCGCGGGGCAGGGGAGGGACACAACATATAGCGTCATCCTCAGCTGGTAACACCGCTACATCTTGTGTTTCCGGGCCGCTGCGCACCGGAGGCCGGAAAGCAGATCCGGAACTGGGAGTTTTCGGATCTGCGGTGGAAAAATGAGAAAGCAGGATATGCACAGCATATCCATATGCCGCGCATCTGCATAGGGCAGACATACGCATATGCCAGTCATCTGCATATGTTACACCTATACAAACCCATCCGGCAGGCATATACTGCACATATGCACTCATACATCATGCATGATCAGCCGGAGGAACATCCATGCGCACAGTATCGATATTTAAAAACGGCAATAACCGCGCCATCCGTCTGCCCCGGGACCTGGATTTTGACGGCGTCAGCGAGCTGGAGATCGTCCGGGAAGGGGACAGCATCATTCTGCGTCCCGTCCGGCCGACCTGGGGCTCGTTCGCGCAGCTAGACAGGGCCGATCCGGACTTTATGGCGCAGCGTGAGGATGTGGTCAGCGACGAAGGACGCTTTGATCCATGAAGAAAACCTGGATGCTCGACACTAACATCTGCTCGTTCATCATGCGCGAGCAGCCGGCAGCGGTGCTGAAGCGCCTGGAGCAGGTGGTGCTGCGCGGTGATCGCATCGTGGTCTCGGCCGTGACGTATGCCGAGATGCGCTTCGGCGCCACCGGCCCGAAGGCCTCGCCGCGCCATATTCAGCTGGTCGACGCGTTCTGCGCGCGCCTCGATGCCATCCTGCCCTGGGACCGGGCTGCGGTGGACGCCACGACGGACATCCGGGTGGCGCTGCGCCTCGCCGGGACGCCGATCGGCCCGAACGACACCGCCATTGCCGGACACGCCATCGCGGCGGGCGCCATCCTGGTGACGAATAATACAAGAGAGTTTGAGCGGGTGCCGGGTCTGGTTCTGGAAGACTGGGTTAAGTAACGTAGTCAGGCCGCTATCCATCGGCCTGACAGTTTCTCTGCGATGTTATTTGTATTCCTTTTCACCGTTACTGAATGGCTCTACACGGATACGTGTTCTCTCATGTGTGAGTTTTGGCGGCCTGATGAATTTAGATATCCCCAGCTGGACGGCCAGAGTCCACATTTCGTCTGAATAAACGATACTGCGGTGATGCTTCTCAATGAGGAAAGCGTCATAATCATGATGACGGAACGTCTGTAACACCGACCTGACAAATGCCTGTGATGCCCAGCCTTCTTTCAGGCACTGGATGGCTTTGTTGAATAAATCAGATTTCGGGTAAGTCTCCCCCGTAGCGGGTTGTGTTTTCAGGCAATACGCACGCTTTCAGGCATACCTGCTTTCG
>NZ_JBMKHB010000062.1:0-6632 GCF_049238285.1 Enterobacter cloacae complex sp. IR53041
TGGGCGAAATGCGCCTGGTAAGCAGAGTTTTTGAAATGTAAGGCCTTTGAATAAGACAAAAGGCTGCCTCATCGCTAACTTTGCAACAGTGCCGACCGCAATACTGTCATGAAAATGACCGGTCTGACTGAAGATGACTGGCACAAATCCGCCACTAATCCCCCTTTCCTGGCACTCCCTGCCGGGCCATCAGTGAAAACTGGTGGCCCGGCAGGGAGGCACCAGACTCAGGCTCAGCCTGCCAGCCACAGCGATTTAACAGTTTCATTATCCCAGTTACGTTCCCTGTCAGACGTACTGTCAGCGGATTTGTCTGTTGGCCATTGTCGTCAAAAGCGGCATCAAGGTTTGTCCGTAAGAGATAAACACCGTTTACTCCAGGATTGAGTACCAAAGCATATCGTCCGGCCCATTCTCTGTCGCTCATTACGCGGTAATTCCAGCCCATGTCTTTCGCTGTTTCCAGCGCATACGTCAGCCGGAACATGTCGTTCTGTTCAGTCAACTCGCCGCTGCAGGAGCGCCAGACATAGCCCAGTTTGTCGACCAGCTTAGCTCTCACACCCAGCAAACGCCCCTGATTCAGTAACCACCCGATATCCTGTGCCACATCGCGCGAGAATCGCCGTTGCTTCAGTGCTGCCGCGAGCCAGCGGGTGAGAAAGAGATTTTCCTGTGCGGGAGAGAGTTCTCCCTGCTCCTGTCTGGCCAGTGCCAGCGCGACCAGTGCACACCATGCCAGATGGCCTGTTTTTTCTGTCAGCGTCATAACAGATACCTCCCTTCAGTCTTACTGATTCCCTGGTCTTAAATCTCAGTTGTTCAGCTCTGTACAGTCGGTCTCAGCTGCCATGTTGCCCCACCAAAACAGGTCACACCGACCACCTGCTCCCAGGTTTCCTTCTGCTCCAGCAGCTTCTCCAGCGCATGAAAGTCCGCGCGCGAGAGCACAATATCTTCCCGCTCGCCGGGCGACTCCAGAATATACCCCTCAGGTATCCGCGTGGCCGATTCACCAGCCTGCCGTGAGGATATGCGGTAAAAGGTTTTGATGCATCCTCCGCGAGTGAGGGCATCGAGGATGATGCTTTCGGCAACGCGCATGACTGGCTCCGGTTAAAAGTGTTTCACGTCTTTGCCGGTGTGCAACTGGCGACGCTCATCATGCCGCGTAGTGCTTCCACAGACAACGGCTTTGCCTCATTGCCCCGGTGGACCATCGCATGGCAGTTCGGGCAAGGAATGCTATGGTAAATATAACCTTCCCCTTACACTCATGAAGCTTATGGAAGAATTATTCACTTGTCCGATATGTAAACTCTCATTTGGCCATAAAGCTAGGTTGAGAAAGCATATAAAAAAGCATACGAAATCCCTTGAAAAGAATCTCGCTAAGGCCAACTCAACCAAAAAGGCTGAGCATGAAAAGATGCTTATTCAGGAGAGGATTGCAAGGACAGGTAGCGCTTTTAAAAATGAATCGGAGAGAAATAAGTACTTTGAAAGAAGGCGTGCTGAAAACCCCATATTTGTGACCTGCTCCCCGTTGATTAGTACACCCCGATGTTAGTAATGTCTTCATAAGCCACATGAGGACATCCCCATGAAGAAGCGTTTTTCCGACGAACAGATCATCAGTATTCTCCGCGAAGCCGAAGCTGGGGTACCCGCCCGTGAACTCTGCCGCAAGCATGCCATTTCCGATGCCACGTTTTACACCTGGCGTAAGAAGTATGGCGGGATGGAGGTGCCTGAAGTTAAGCGCCTGAAGTCGCTTGAGGAAGAGAACGCCAGACTCAAGAAGCTGCTTGCCGAAGCCATGCTGGATAAAGAGGCGCTTCAGGTGGCTCTTGGGCGAAAGTACTGACGACGGACCAGAAGCGGGAAGCCGTGATGCTGATGTGTGATGCGACCGGTCTGTCGCAACGTCGTGCCTGCAGGCTTACAGGTTTATCCCTGTCGACCTGCCGCTATGAGGCTCACCGTCCGGCTGCTGATGCGCATTTATCAGGGCGCATCACTGAGCTGGCACTGGAGCGCAGGCGTTTTGGCTACCGTCGTATTTGGCAGTTGCTGCGCCGTGAAGGGCTTCATGTTAATCATAAGCGCGTGTACCGGCTTTATCACCTCAGTGGCCTGGGCGTAAAACGCAGAAGACGTCGTAAAGGGCTGGCAACAGAACGTCTGCCGCTGCTCCGTCCGGCGGCGCCCAATCTGACCTGGTCGATGGATTTCGTCATGGACGCACTTTCCACCGGTCGCAGGATCAAGTGTCTTACCTGCGTCGATGATTTCACAAAGGAATACCTGACGGTCACTGTTGCCTTTGGGATTTCAGGCGTTCAGGTCTCGCGTATTCTGGACAGCATTGCACTGTTTCGAGGCTATCCGGCGACGATAAGAACTGACCAGGGGCCGGAGTTCACTTGCCGTGCACTGGATCAATGGGCCTTTGAGCATGGTGTTGAGTTGCGCTTAATCCAGCCGGGCAAGCCAACGCAGAACGGATTTATTGAGAGCTTTAACGGACGATTTCGCGATGAATGCCTGAATGAGCACTGGTTCAGCGATATCGTTCACGCAAGGAAAATCATTAATGACTGGCGGCAGGATTATAACGAGTGTCGTCCACATTCAGCACTGAATTATCAGACGCCATCAGAGTTTGCAGCACGGTGGCGAAATGGAAAATGTGAAGGTAAACAAACCGACCTTACTAACTGACGGTTGTATCTAATCCTGGGGGCAGGTCACGGTCTCGCCTTTTCGCCTCACTGCGTGTTGATGCCGAGTAGGTTAATTAACTGCTCGACAATCTTGTCCTCATCGAGAACCAGATTCACACTAGCCACCTGTAATTGTTCCTTGCCTGCTAGAATCCTATAGCCTGCATTCAGAGGTTGCGTTCCCAGACCTGCATGATGTGGATAGAGAAGCATAACTTGTGGGCATTGATAAATCCGTGCATAGGCCATCATCTGGTAGACATCAGCCTGCGATATGCCATGCCTGGCATCTTCGGGATGACGACCAATACGCTTCCATTTAGTGTCTATCATCATAACAATCTGATGGTTCCGCTCGATAAGCAGATCTGGTCGGGTCTGGAAGCGTGGTTTGCCTTCTTTTACGTCCTCGATCAGACAGTATAACCTGCCTGCCTGTGCACGAACCGTCCATTCCGTACCGCGTACAGCACGCTTCGCCAGCGCCGCTATATATGCCTCGAACAGGTCGTTCATTGGGAAAAGCAGTGTAATCCCGTTCTGCGCTCGTTTATCGTGGTGTGTAGCTTGCCAGTCGCGTCGCAGGAGAAGACGTGCCAGATTGTAGAGGGCTTCCCAGCGATGATTGGTTCGGTCGATCCGTACCTGTGACCACGGCAGATGACTGAAAGGGACGTCGCTAACACCCGATAACAGGATGCGCAATTCATTCAGACGACAGAGCGTATCAGCAGCGCGGGCATAATGGTGAAGCAGAACTACACACGCCTTCATAATTCGAAGCAGGGCGGTATCAGCCGACAGTTCGTCGTAACGACAGGCGAGACGGTCGGGGCGGACGGCAAGCATAGTGAATTGTCGTTTGATATTGAGCCTTCCGCGCAATGAGGGCAAATCGTCTTCCTGTGCCAAATAGGTGCGCGGTAATCCCCGATGTACTTCAGATAAGAGTCGCTCGGCGAACAAGCGGATGAGTATCTCAAGTAAGCTTTCAGCTTGTCTCGCCATTGTTGCAGCCTGTCCATTGCCGAGTTTAAGGCCGAGGGCGACATCAAGCATACGTATCAGGCGATTGCGTATTGTGGCGTCCGGTTCTATCGTCTCGTCGTCGAATTTGGGCAGGATCTCAAGGCTACATCCCGGAGCGGCAATGACCCCAACCATTTGCCCGGCAATAATTTTGTTATGGCGATCGATTAAGATATTAGTACCGTGCTGATTTGCCAGCGGATGCTCGCGCGCCGCCGTAAGCAGCGCGTTAGCCTGAGGGCGGGTAAAAGCATGAGGAGCGTTTATGCTGCTTTCAGTGTTCACACAAACACCACCCCATTCGCGAACCGTGAGGTGCGTCATTCTTTCGATTCACCAGCCACCTCAAGATCGGTGACATTTAACGTTCTGGTTTTGCCTATCAGTCGATCAAAGGCGTCATTTCTGAACGGTGCACGTACCGACCAGCTTGATAATGGTTCCCCCTCTATTCCGGGTGGCGGTAAAATCTGCGCTTCCTGCATAAAACCATCGCCCAGCACTGCCGCGATTCGGCTCCAGTCCTCGAAGAAATACTCTTGTAACAGCGGTATGACCTTATTGCGCACTGCATCTTCAACTTGTGCCCTGGATTCACAATTGATAAAGAAGGCGTGTCCAATGCGATATTCCCGACCTATAAGATATTCAATACGCTGGTTGATGGTGGTAAGAACGGCTTTGAGATCGATCCCCTCTACTTCACTTAGCAGGGTCGCGTCGGGAGCCATTTCCCGGAAGTTGAATCGCCGCCTTAATGCTGTGTCGAGCAATGCGATGGATCGATCGGCGGTATTCATGGTGCCTATGATATGAAGGTTGGCGGGGATGCCAAAATCTTTCTTTTTCGAATAAGGCAGAGTTACGGTGAGTGCATCAGGCATTCCAAGGCGTTTATCCGGCTCAATTAACGTAATCAGTTCACCGAACACTTTCGAGATATTTGCCCGGTTGATCTCATCAATAATGAGGACGAATTGTTCTGGTTGTCCTTTAACATCGGAACTATTATCCAGGTTCTCTGTACTCGAGAGCAGTCTGCCTAGCGCCGGGATATTCACACGACTGGTGGCAATGGAATAGAGCGTCCGCATGGTGAAGTTACCATCGATAATTGTATCGAGTGGCAGTGGTTCATCAAGGGTCAGTAGCCAGCGAACTGGGCGGCGGTGGGCATAGTAACCTTCGGCTTCAGGAACGAAATAGTAATCACCAGTTATTTCAGCGATAGCGCGAAACGCAGTGTTCCCGTAAGGGACAATCACGATATCACCAGGCTTCATTTCGCAACGGAAGGGATAGGTTTGCGTCCAGTTACTAGGCGTCAGATTCCCTGGATTTTGCTTGATCCATTCATCATGAATCGCGTTGAACGATGAGAATCTATCCGCGCTCCAGTCTATGGTCCCACCCCACCCCAGAGCGATATACCCATTGTCGCGGGCATCTTCATACACATCGTCTTCGGTGCCAATTGTCCCTTGCCCCATTTTCCAGAAGCGTTTCTTGGATAGTTGCAGTGCCGAGGCATCTGTCTGTGCACGGGGTTGTGTTCTGGCCTGATCGGCAAGGGCACAAATTTCTCTGAAGAGCCCCGGCGTAGGCATGAGTCTGAATCCAGCAGACGAAGACTCATCTTCACCGATTTCTGGACGAAGACCCTCAACGAAGGTTTCGTAGTCATAGCTCTGGTGGAATGTGACGAAAGAGATTCTCTTTTCTGCCATCAGTTCGTTATAGCGCGCCATCAGGGCCGCACGCCCATCTTTTGAGTTCGGATAGGCATCTTTGCCATCGCAGAGCGCTACGGCTTCCCTCGCCGTGTGATAGGTCTTTCCGGTACCTGGAGGACCGTAAAAAATAAGGTTAGTCGGAGTTGGTTTAGTCTGGGCCACCAGTTCGCTTCCTTCCGTAAGGATGAACGTATATTTCCGGGTTGTGCTCTTTTTAGGCCCTTCCGTCACCGGAGGGGGAACATCCGCTAGTTCCTGAAATTTTTGACCATCAAGAGCTTGACAGATGTTCGGCCATCCCTTGTCGAGACCCATTTCAGTATTCAGAGGACCAACTACCAGGGTGACACTTGCGTCACCTCGCTCTCTGGCTGGGGTGATGTAGTTTTCAAGGACATAATCCCGAATTTCGTCGGCCTGAGAGTCATCACCGCTCAGAAAACGTCCATATTGTCCGAGCCAGCTATTCCAGTTGGACAATCGGTTAAGCGGTTGCTCTGATTCAGGCATTAGTAACCTATAGTCATTGCCGTTGTCTTTGGCATCACGGCGAATCTCTTTGATCCGCTGCCGCAATTGCGCAAATCCATCCGCCTGGTAGGCTGCATCCAGATCTGCATGAGGAGAACCAAGTGCTGCGAGATTTTTTTCTATAGTTTTGACAGCATAAATACGGGAATTGAGGCCTGCTTGCGTTTTGGCGCCTCTGCTCTTCAACCATTCCTGAAATTCAACTTCGAGCATTTCCGATGCCCTCTCATTTTCGTTAACTTACTGATAGCTATCATTGTGGATGATGGAAGGGGCAGTACTGCAACTCTTCGCTACAGATTGCCAATACTATTAATCTTCCTTGCTGATTGTCTCGCTTGCGGGGCGAAGGGTTTGACCAACCTGACATAGCAGACAGGCATCATCCTCGAATGTAATGGTCCCTCAGGAGTGCAGCCCAAGCGCTGTGTCGCTTACCGTAAACATAGCACTATGGATGCCTCGGTCAAGGTATGTTTTTCCATAATTTATTGATAAGAAACAATAATAGTTATTATGGGCACTGTTGCAAATAGTCGGTGGTGATAAACTTATCATCCCCTTTTGCTGATGGAGCTGCACATGAACCCATTCAAAGGCCGGCATTTTCAGC
>NZ_JBMKHB010000063.1:0-5730 GCF_049238285.1 Enterobacter cloacae complex sp. IR53041
CTGAACAGGAGGGACAGCTGATAGAAACAGAAGCCACTGGCGCACCTCAAAAACACCATCATACACTAAATCAGTAAGTTGGCACCATTACCCGATCGTCATCGGGTCGAAAAATCCGGGCATCACCACCCATCTGCTGGGATCAAATGCGGAATCTATCCTGCGCTACGCAACCATTCCGGTGTTAGTCGTTCGCTAACCCTCTCGCCGCACCCGAAAGGGCGCGGCGAAATATTATTCTTCGCTAAACCACTCGCTATTTTCCTGACGAATCAGCTGCACGGATTCGCTAATTTCCTGCAGATGCAGCGTCATCGCTTTTTCCACGCCGTCCGGGTCGCGTTTTTCCAGCGCGCTGAAAATATCATGATGCTGTCGGAGCAGCATTTCCGGCGGAGAGACGTGATCGAGACTCATATAACGCACGCGGTCGATGGTAGCCTTGATGTTTTCGATGGTGTCCCAGGCCAGCTGGCAATCTGCAATCTGCGCCAGTTTCTGGTGGAATTCATCATCAAGCTGGAAGAAATCATTCAGCTGCTTACGGTCAATCGCAATCCGCTGCTGATGCAGGTTTTGTTCCAAGAGGTAACACTGCTTGTCGTTGATGAGCGTTGCGGCACGGCGCGCCACCGCGCATTCAATGGCCTGGCGAACAAAACAGCCGTTGCGCACCTGAGAGAGTGAAATTTTGTTCACGTAGCTGCCGCGCTGCGGGCGGATCTGAATCAGACCGTTTTCCGCAAGCTTAATAAACGCTTCACGCACCGGCTGACGGGAAACGTCAAAACGCACGGACACCTCTTTTTCAGAAAGCGGCGTTCCCGGTGGGATCAGGCAATGGACAATATCACGTCGCAAAATGCGATAGATTTGCTGGTTTACGGGCTGGGTGGGATTGAGTTGCGATTCAGCGGCCATGAGTTGTCATTTCTCAGAGAGTTAGCCTGAACATACTACCATTCTTTTATAACCCGAAACAGACCCGGCCCGCAGGCCGGGAAGGGCAGCGTTAGCTACGATGGACGCTAAGCCCGGCAAAACTCTGGCTGACCGGCATCATTTCTACGGTATTGATGTTGACGTGTTTTGGCAGCGTCGCCACCCACCAGACCGTTTCGGTGACATCTTCCGGCGTCAGGGCGTTAGCGTTTTCGTAGGTCTTGTCCGCTTTCGCGTCGTCGCCCTTGAAACGCACGTTGGAAAACTCGGTGCCGCCCACCAGGCCCGGCTCGATGTCGGTGACGCGAATGGCGGTGCCGTGCAGATCGGTACGCAGGTTAAGGCTGAACTGGCGCACAAACGCTTTTGTTGCGCCGTAGACGTTGCCGCCTGCATAAGGCCAGCTTCCGGCGGTGGAGCCGATATTGATAATGTGGCCACGATTGCGCTCAACCATGCCCGGCAGCACCGCGCGGGTCATATAGACCAGCCCTTTGTTGTTGGTGTCGATCATGTTTTCCCAGTCTTCCACGCTGGCTTTGTGTGCCGGCTCCATGCCCAGCGCCAGACCGGCATTGTTGACCAGCACGTCGATGGCGCGCCACTCGGCGGGCAGGTTGGCAATCATCTCTTCAATCGCCGCGCGGTTACGCACGTCCAGCTGCGCGGTCAGGATGCTGTCGCCTAATTCGTCCTTCAGCTCCTGCAGACGTTCCTGACGGCGGCCCGTTGCAATAACCTTGTGCCCGTTGGCGACGAAGCGACGCGTGATGCTTTCACCAAAACCTGCCGTTGCCCCGGTAACTAAAATAATCATCTCACTGTTCCTCAACGCTTTTTGTGTTTAACTAACATAGCACGGCCGCAGAGGGTGCGTTAAGGCAACATTTGTATGACAGCGTTGCAGGGGATGGCGGCCTGGCCTACTCTGGGAGGATACCCGTACTCAGGAGTGAAAGATGACGGCCACGAATCCTTTTTTTGACATCAGCCTGCTGCCTTACCAGGCCCCCCATTTTGATCAGATCAACGACAGCCACTATCGTCCGGCCTTCGATGAAGCCCTTCGCCAGAAGCGTGCGGACATTGACGCGATTGTCGCTCAGGCCGCTGCGCCCGACTTCACGAACACCGTGCTGGCGCTGGAGAAGAGCGGCGCCATGCTCTCGCGTGTCAGCAGCGTGTTCTTCGCCATGACTTCCGCGCACACCAATTCGTTTTTACAGGAGCTGGAAGAACAGTTCTCCACCGAGCTTGCCGCGCTGGCAAACGATATCTGGCTGAATGACGCGCTGTTTGCCCGCGTGGAGAGCGTCTGGCAGGACCGTGCCGCGCTGGACGCCGAATGCCGTCGTCTGGTCGAGGAGCTGTATCAGCGGTTTATTCTGGCCGGCGCGCGTCTGAGTGAGACAGAAAAGACCGAGCTGAAGGCGCTGAATACCGAGGCGGCCTCGCTGACCAGCCAGTTTAACCAGCGTCTGCTGGCTGCCGATAAGACCGGTGGTCTGGTGGTGGATTATGCGCACCAGCTTGACGGGCTCAGCGCAACGGAGATCGCTGACGCGGCGCAGGCTGCCGCGGAGCGAGGGCTAAACGATCGCTGGCTGATCCCGCTTTTGAACACCACCCAGCAGCCCGCGCTTTCCGCGCTGCGCAATCGTCAGACCCGCGAAAACCTCTTCAACGCAGGCTGGACGCGTACCCAGAAAGGGGACGAAAACGACACCCGCGCGCTGATTCTTCGTCTGACGGCGCTGCGCGCGCGGCAGGCCCGTCTGCTGGGCTTTGAGGATTACGCTAGCTGGAGCATCGCTGACCAGATGGCGAAAACCCCGGCCGCCGCGCTGGAATTTATGCGCGGCATTGTGCCTGCCGCCCGCGCCCGCGCGGAACGCGAACAGGCCGATATTCAGAAAGTCATCGACGACGAGCAGGGCGGTTTCACCGTGGAGGCCTGGGACTGGGCCTTTTATGCGGAGCGCGTGCGCCAGGCAAAATATGCCCTCGATGAGTCGCAGATCAGGCCCTACTTTGCGCTCAATACCGTGCTACAGGATGGCGTATTCTGGGCTGCCAGCCAGCTGTTTGGCATTCGCTTCGTCGAACGCTTCGATATCCCGGTATATCACCCGGACGTCCGCGTATGGGAAATTTTCGACCACACCGGCGAGGGCATGGCGCTGTTTTACGGTGACTTCTTTGCCCGTGATTCCAAACAGGGCGGGGCATGGATGGGGAATTTCGTCGAGCAATCCTTCGAGTTTGCTGCCCGTCCGGTGATCTACAACGTCTGTAACTACCAGAAACCGGCGAATGGCGGTATCGCGCTTCTATCCTGGGATGACGTAATAACCCTGTTCCACGAGTTTGGCCATACGCTGCACGGTCTCTTTGCCAGCCAGCGTTTCGCCACCCTTTCCGGCACCAATACGCCGCGTGATTTTGTTGAGTTCCCGTCGCAAATCAACGAGCACTGGGCCAGCCATCCTCAGGTGTTTACCCACTATGCGCGCCATTACGAAACCGGCGAACCGATGCCGGACGCGCTGCGGGAAAGCATGCTAAACGCGACCCATTTCAACAAGGGTTATGACATGACCGAACTGCTGGGTGCCGCGCTGCTGGACATGAACTGGCACGGCATCAGCGAGGCCGTTTTGAGCGTGGAGGATTTTGAAGCGGCAGCGTTGAAGAAAGAGGGGCTGGATCTGCCCGCCGTTCCGCCGCGCTACCGCAGCAGCTATTTTGCCCATATCTTCGGCGGCGGCTACGCGGCGGGGTATTACGCCTACCTGTGGACGCAGATGCTGGCGGACGATGGCTACCAGTGGTTTGTCGAGCAGGGCGGGTTGACCCGTGAAAACGGGCAGACATTCCGCGAGGCCATTTTGTCCCGCGGGAACAGTACTGATTTAGCTGAACTTTACCGGAACTGGCGCGGGCACGATCCGAAGATTGAGCCGATGCTGGAGAATCGCGGGCTGAGCGCGTAAAACCGCCGTTAGCAAATAACAGAACCGGGCTTCGCGCCCGGTTTTTATTGTTTTTCCCGCAACGACTATTCGAATTCAGAATGAATAAATTGCCTGACCTGAAGTATCGAATTCAGGTTAAGTTTTTGCCCAATATTATTGGTGTAGGTATAGACAGTTTTGGGGGACAGGTAAATTTTTCTTGCAGCAGCCACCGTGTCATCAGTATCCAGAAGGGCGAAAAGTGTCTTTTTCTCCTGCTCTGAAAGCATGCTCAGACTTCTGCAGCGCGCGATGTGGTTCAACGCATATTCTGATGAATACGTCCGACCGCCCGTAAGCTGCTTTCGAAACTCCATAAAGCACGATTTCCTGTAAATTGTCACAAGCGGTTCGAGAACTCTTGAACTGACATCCTTGCCACCGATGAAGATCATTTCATGCTTTTCAGTGAGTTTCTTTCTTTTCAGAAGGTTGTAAATAGCACCCAGGCTTCTGAATGATTCAATATCTACGACGCAAACCTTTCTGCTGGGGGATGCTTGCTGAAGGATGACAGACAGCGCTTTATTCAAAAAAACATCTTTCGTCAAAATCATGTGAGGCATAAACATAACCAGAACATTTCAGAACACAGTGAAAAGGGGCCCTAAGGCCCCTGTGGAACATCAGAATCCGATACGGATACCGGCCACACCCTGGATCGGTGTTTCGATTTGGCTGCCCTGACGATAATTAGCCTCACCGTACAAGGTTACGTCTTTGCCAACATTGACTGAAGCGCCCAGACCGTACTTGCCTGATGTGCCTTTGACGTTGTTGTCAAAGCGATTGCGCTCATTGATCGTGACGTCGTTTGAGTTAGCAAACTCTTGCACCACCGCAGCTGACAGATAAGGTTTGAACTCAGTCGAGCCAATATTGAACTTCCCGGCAATCTTCGCACCGGCTTCACCCGTGACAGAACGTGGAGTGCCCGTGTTGCCTTTCATGCCGTTGCTGAGTTTCACATCCTCACTAGTCATCTGAACAAATGCCAGGCGCGCATAAGGCGTGATGCTTACGTCATCTTTGAGATCGAACTGATAACCACCTTCAACGGCTGTGCTGAGTGCATACTGAGTCCAGTCACCGCCGGTTCTACCTCCGTTAGTCATAACCGCTCTCAGTTTGTTGTTAAGACGGTTACCTTTGACTACACCGTCAGCGTAGAACCCACTTGCGTCGTACCAGGTTGCATACAGGCCGAGACCGTAGCTGTCGATTTTGCTTGTACCGCCGCGGGCATGTTTCACTTTGTTATCGCTAAAGGACATGAATGTGCCAGTGACGAGGCTGCCTCGGTCAAAGTCAGTACGGGTATCAGCACCGATCTCAAGTCCGTTCTGGCTCAGCTTATAGGCTGCGCCATTGCTTGTATCAATGTCACTTTTACTGCCGAGGTAGTGTCCCCATACGTTGCTTTCTGGTCCGGTTTTATCCAGACTCGCGCGATACGTGCGCAGGCCATCCAGCTCAGAATGGATAACGTTCAGACCGGCATTAGACATGGCCAGAATGGCATCGGTTGCAGGCGTGGTCATTGGCTTCTTCCCGCCGTTCCCGTTACCGCCTGCATTGCCGTTATCACCGCCGCCAGGGTTCTCACCGCCTGGGTTCTCACCGCCCGGGTTCTCGCCCCCCGGATTCTCACCGCCAGGGTTCTCGCCACCCGGATTCTCACCGCCAGGGTTCTCACCGCCCGGGTTCTCGCCGCCAGGGTTCTCACCGCCCGGGGTCTCGCCGCCCGGGTTCTCACCGCCAGGGTTCTCGCCGC
>NZ_JBMKHB010000064.1:0-5698 GCF_049238285.1 Enterobacter cloacae complex sp. IR53041
CCTGGGCGAAATGCGCCTGGTAAGCAGAGTTTTTGAAATGTAAGGCCTTTGAATAAGACAAAAGGCTGCCTCATCGCTAACTTTGCAACAGTGCCCTTGTTCGCACCTTCCCTATAAGCTGGATAAATTGCAAAATGATATCTGGCGCTGGAGCGACCTGAGAAGAACCATCCTGATTTGTAAGGTTGTTGCCTGATAAACGGTGTGCTGTATAACGCAGAACCCGCCAATCAGGCGGGTTCGAGAAATTACAGTAAGCGCATTAGCTGGCGCTGATGGTAACGACCAAGCAGCAATACCGTGGTTAATGCCCCGAGCAAGGCGCAGAACATGTCCGACTGCGTATCCCACGGATCGCCCTGAGTCCCCAGGAAATCATCTGCGCCCTGGCCCATCGCCAGCGCCGCCCACCACTCGATCAATTCATAGGCTGCACTGATGGCCAAAGCGATACAGCAGACCAGAAAACCGACCATTTTACGCCCGCGCACGTAGCCGCTGCGCAGTAAAATTTCTCGCGCCGCCAGTGCCGGAACCAGCCCCTGGAAAAAGTGGCCCAGTTTGTCGTAAGGATTGCGGCTCAGGTTAAACATCTCCTGCACGTCGAAGCCGATGGGCACTTTGGCGTAGGTGTACATGCCGCCGCCGATCAGAATAAGCGCGTGGAAAAAGATAAGCGTGTAAAGGAGGGGCGTCAGCGGGTAGCGACGATGCGTGGACAATAGCAGCGGCACAATGATAATGACCGGGGTGACCTCCATGAGCCAGGTCGTGCGGTCAGCGGTAAAGAGGCCGGTGTAAATCAGGGCAAGCAACAGGATCAGCGCGCCGCCTTTGAGTGTCGATGAGAGTGCGGTTGATGTCATACTCGTCTTCTGTCTCAGTCAAAAAAGCACTATCGCCTGCTGGCGTGCGAAATTCAATGTTACCGGGTGTACGTTTTCGTCACTTCCTGCGCCATTGCCGTAAATGCCTTCACGGCGGCCGTTCTCCACGCGCCTTTGCGTAGCATCAGCGCGGCGGTTCGTTCCAGCAACTGCGGCGTCAGTGAAACGGCTTTTAATCCCTCATTTTGCGCGGCGATTGGCGATGGAAGCAGGGTGGCGAGCGTTGTACGACGCACCAGTTCCAGAATGGCATTGATAGAGTTTGCTTCTATTACTATCTGCGGATGCAGATCTCTTTGGCGGCAATAGCGATCAATTTGTTCGCGCGTCGCAAATTCCTCACTCAGTAAAATGAGTCGTTCATTATTAAGATGTGACAAGGCTACGCACTCCTGTTGCGCCAGAGGATGGCTTTCAGACACCATCAACGCAAGGGATTCCTTCAGTAGCGGCAGTACGTCGATGTCTGCCGAATGAACATCATCAAATGCGATGCCGATGTCCAGTTCATCGTTGAGCAGCAGCTCTTCCATCTTTTTCTGCGACATCTCCTGTAACGCAAGGGTGATATTGGGATAGCGCGCATAAAACCTCGCCATTAGCGGCCCGATAAGCCACGAGGTAAACGTGGGGGTAACGGCGACACGCAGTGAGCCACGGCTCAAATCCTCGACATCATGAATTGCCCGCTTTCCCTCTTCCAGCGATCTCAGCGCATTTTTCGCGTAACCCAACCAGGCTTCGCCAGCATCGGTGAGCTGAATATGGCGACCACTGCGATCGAACAGTTGCGCGCCAAGTGACTCTTCAAGCTGTCTGATTTGCTGAGAAAGCGCGGGCTGCGAAACGTGAAGCGCCGTGGCGGCACGGGTAAAGCCTCGATGCTCAGCGACTGCCAGAAAGTAGTGAATATGTCGTAACAGCATCATCTTTCCCATAAGTTTTACCAATAGACTTGATTATAAATGAGTCTTTTATCTTATGGAACGTAGCGAGTAGCCTGTGTCCATTCCATAGTGAGACAGAGGAACAATCGTGAAAGAGATTATTGATGGCTTTTTGAAATTTCAGCGCAGCGTCTTTCCCGAACGCGCCGAGCTTTTCAGATCGCTGGCAAACCAGCAAAACCCACGCGCGCTTTTTATATCGTGTTCAGATAGCCGCCTGGTGCCGGAGCTGGTGACGCAGCGTGAGCCTGGCGATCTGTTTGTCATCCGTAATGCGGGCAACATTGTTCCTTCTTATGGCCCGGAACCGGGAGGCGTTACCGCATCGGTGGAGTACGCCGTGTCGGTTTTGAAAGTAAATGACATTGTTATATGTGGTCACTCTGACTGTGGCGCCATGACGGCCATCGCCGGATGCCATTGCCTGGACAGTATGCCCGCCGTCAGCCACTGGCTGCGCTATGCCGATTCAGCCCGCGTGGTGAATGAATCACGCACGCATATTTCATTGCAGGCGAAAACCGCATCAATGGTGCGTGAAAACGTTATCGCACAGCTGGCCAATATTCAGACCCACCCGTCAGTACGCCTGGCGCTGGAAGAGGGGCGGATGGCATTACACGGCTGGGTTTACGACATCGAACGTGGCGATATTGCCGCCTACAACGGTGCCAGCGGGCAGTTTGTCTCGCTTGCCGAAAATCCAAATACCTGCGCGATGCCGCTTCGCAGCCTCACCGCAGCTTAATTTTTTCTCTCTATACAGGAGGTTCCATTATGATCCACGCACAAATTAACCGCGATATTCGCCTCTCTTTGGCTGACCAGATTCTGCTTATCAAAGCGAAAAAAGATCTGACCTTTGCGCAACTCACCGATGGTACGGGCTTATCTGAAGCTTTTGTTACCGCGGCCTTGCTGGGGCAGCATGCACTGCCGGCTGATGCGGCGCGTCTGGTTGGTGAAAAGCTCTCACTGGATGAAGATGCGGTGCTGCTTCTGCAAATGATCCCACTGCGCGGCAGTATTGACGATCGCGTACCCACTGACCCGACCATTTATCGCTTCTATGAAATCCTGCAGGTGTATGGCTCTACGCTGAAGGTGCTGGTGCATGAGAAATTTGGCGACGGCATTATCAGCGCCATTAACTTCAAGCTGGATGTCAAAAAAGTGGCTGACCCGGAAGGCGGTGAACGCGCGGTGATTACGCTTGATGGCAAATATCTGCCGACAAAACCTTTCTAAACCCGAGTAAAGCCTGGCGCGTTATCCGCGCCGGGCTCAAAGAACAATATGAATCAATCTCCTCGTACGGGTCTGATGCTCCTTGTGTTGGTGCTGATTGGCCTGAATATGCGTCCGCTACTCACGTCAATCGGGCCTTTACTCCCGCAATTACGTGCGGCCAGCGGCATGAGTTTTACTGTGGCTTCTCTTCTTACCGCATTACCGATGGTCGCGATGGGCGGACTGGCGCTGGCGGGAGGCTGGATCACTCGTCATATTCGCGAGCGTGATAGCGTGGCGGTCGGTCTGTTGATGATCATTATTGGGGCGCTAATGCGT
This sequence comes from Enterobacter cloacae complex sp. IR53041, assembly GCF_049238285.1. Classification (NCBI taxonomy): domain Bacteria; kingdom Pseudomonadati; phylum Pseudomonadota; class Gammaproteobacteria; order Enterobacterales; family Enterobacteriaceae; genus Enterobacter; species Enterobacter cloacae complex sp. IR53041. The sequence goes on from NZ_JBMKHB010000064.1 coordinate 3,404, forward strand.
GAGCTGGCGCCTCACAGCGTGGTGCTGCTGACTAAATAGCTGCGCCTAATACCGCTACACTTTTGCCTGACCATGTTTTCCTCCGGGGAATGGGCTGGCGGTTTCCATAAAATGGCGGACCTTTTTCAGTAACTGCCACATTGAGCGGCACTGATGATTACGGGTTATCGTGTCATGAAGTGCCTGCCATAGCCGTTCCACATGATTCACCCACGGCGAGTAAACCGGCTGGTAAATTACCCTGAACTTGGGATTTGCTTTCAACCAGCGCTGTGTTTCGCGGCTTTTATGGATAATGTAGTTATCAACGATCAGCGTGATTGTTTTCGCCCGCCGGTAAGTGGCTTTCAGGTGCTTCAGCAGAGCGATAAACAGCGCTGAACTTTTGCTGTTGCCGCCCACGTAGCTGACTTTACCCGTGCCACTGTGCAGTGCGCCGGCCAGATAGTATTTTTCGTTCTGCCCCGGCGTCACTACCCGTTTCTGCTGTCCGCGCAACTGCCAGTCCGCACCGATTTTAGGATTAAGGTGAATATCCACTTCATCTTCATAAAATACCGGATGCTCTGCGTTGCATTCATCCAGCGCTTTGTGGATTACCGCCATCTTTTCATCTTTATGTGGGTCACGGATGCGCAGAGTTGGCGCGGCCCTGCGCCATACAAGCCCCGCAGATGGCAACCAGCGGCGAACGGTTCCTGCATGTAACTGGCAACCGGTTATCTCATTGATTTTTATTGCCAGTAATTCGGTGCTCCAGCGTGAACGTTGATAACCAAAATCGCCGGGAGAATGCTTTATCAGCTCACGTAACAGGGTGCAGATATGTTCAAAAGGCCAGCGTCGGGAGCGCCCTGCGGGTAAGGATTTCAGGCCTTCAATACCTGAGTGCGTAAACCAGTTAATCCAGCGACCAACGGATGAACGGGCACAACAGAGAGTTCTGGCAACATCGCTGACCCGTTCACCCCGATGAAGCATCAGCATGGCCGTGAGTCTGCGGGCATGATTTTTATCGCGCGTTTTATGAATAGCTTTCTGCATCAGGCGTCGTTCGCCACGGGGTATTGGTGCTATGATCGGCATCGCTCAGTCCGGTTGGTGGTTTTGGTTGGTTTGGCGAATGATCAGATCGCGCAATCCGGGCTGAGTTCCCTTTCAGTGATCTACTATTCCGCGCAGCTATTTAGTGTTGGCCTGCGGGTTCCCCCGCACCCGCTGTATGTAGTATCGGCAGCATCTGAGAAAACCACTACATGTAGTTATCAGCGCCACAACGGCGCGGGGACGAGTGCGGTTCGGAAAAATTGGGGTTTTACCGAATCCGGCAAAAGATTGCTTCCTATAACGTCCGCTTCTGGCACACAGCAGCCGTTAAGATGTAAGGCCTTACGCCAACTAAATCTAATGGGACAGATTTAGTTGGTGATGGTCAAGTAATCTGCAAACGGTCACCAAGTAAAATGCAAATGGGTAGTCAAGTCCGATGCAATTACGCACCCGGCAAGGTGGGCCGATTCCCACACGACAGCAGCGCCCGGCAAGGTGGGCGGATTTCCACACGGCAGCGGCGCCCGGCAAGGTGGGCCTATTCCCACACGGCAGCGGCGCCCGGCAAGGAGGGCCGATTCCCACACAGCACCGGCGCGCGGCAAGGTGGGCCGATTCCCACACGACAGCAGCGCCCGGCAAGGTGGGCGGATTTCCACACAGCACCGGCGCCCGGCAAGGTGGGCCGATTCCCACACGGCAGCGGCGCCCGGCAAGATGGGCGGATTTCCACACAGCACCGGCGCCCGGCAAGGTGGGCCGATTCCCACACGGCAGCGGCGCCCGGCAAGGTGGGCCGATTCCCACACGGCAGCGGCGCCCGGCAAGATGGGCGGATTCCCACACGGCAGCGGCGCCCGGCAAGATGGGCGGATTTCCACACGGCAGCGGCGCCCGGCAAGGTGGGCCGATTCCCACACAACAGCGGCGCCCGGCAAGATGGGCGGATTCCCATATCGACATGTATGTAGCTTGTGTTATCCGTGGATTGTGCAGCTCAGCGGGTCGCTTGTCGTATGGCGTAGTGTCCCCCGTAACCGGCCGCGTGCGGCCGCTAACGCGCAGTACGGCGCCGCGACCCGAAGGCGGGCCGCCGTTCCCGCGCGCAGGCGCGCGGCGCCCACTGCGCACCCCCGTGGGGGACGTACGGCGGCACTGTTGCAAATAGTCGGTGGTGATAAACTTATCATCCCCTTTTGCTGATGGAGCTGCACATGAACCCATTCAAAGGCCGGCATTTTCAGC
>NZ_JBMKHB010000065.1:0-5532 GCF_049238285.1 Enterobacter cloacae complex sp. IR53041
TGACTGGACTCGAACCAGTGACATACGGATTAACAGTCCGCCGTTCTACCGACTGAACTACAGAGGAATCGTGTGAACGGGGCGCATATTATCGACCTGCGTCTCCCTTGTCAAAGGGTGGATCGCCGCCTTTTGATCGTTTGCTGACAAAATCGGCAAAGTGCTGTTTTTGACAGCGGAATGCACCGCTTTGGTGCGGATATACCTCTAATGGGGCAGATCATAAACTGCTGTTTCGGTAATAAAACCCCCTCCATGATTAGGTTTCCTTATTTTCAGGCGCTTAGCGCCCAATTCAGACCGCCTGGTAAAAGTGGCATTCATATTGCAAAACCTGTTCAACAACGACAGCCGGTTCCGGCACAGCATTTCGAACAGGGGGCAAAATGAACTTAAGACGACTGAAATACTTCGTAAAAATCGTCGATATCGGCAGCCTGACTCAAGCAGCAGAAGTGCTGCATATCGCGCAGCCTGCGCTGAGCCAGCAGGTGGCTACTCTGGAAGGCGAGATGGATCAGCAGCTGTTGATCCGCACCAAACGCGGCGTCACGCCAACGGAAGCCGGAAAAATTCTCTATACCCATGCGCGCACGATTCTGCGCCAGTGCGAGCAGGCGCAGCTGGCGGTGAATAACGTGGGCCAGACCCTGAGCGGACACGTTTCTATTGGCCTGGCGCCGGGAACGGCCGCGTCCTCTATTACCATGCCGCTGCTGCAGGCCGTTCGCGCTGAGCTGCCTGAAGTGCTGGTGTACCTGCACGAAAACAGCGGGTCCGTACTGAATGACAAACTGCTCAACGGCCAGCTGGACATGGCGGTCCTTTACGATCGCTCCCCGGTGGCCGGGATCACCAGCCAGCCGCTGCTGAAGGAAGATCTCTATCTCGTGGGCACCCGCGACTGTCCGGGCCAGAGCGTAGACCTTACCGCCGTGGCAGAGATGAACCTCTATCTGCCGCGCGACTACAGCGCCGTGCGCGTGCGCGTGGACGAAGCGTTTTCCCTGCGCCGCCTGACGGCCAAAATCATCGGCGAAATTGACTCGATCTCCACGCTGACCGCAGCCATTGCCAGCGGAATGGGCGTCACCGTACTGCCCGAATCCGCCGCGCGTTCGCTGTGCAGCGCGGCAAACGGCTGGATGGCGCGGATCACCACGCCTTCGATGAGCCTGCCGCTGTCGCTGAATATGTCCGCACGCGGTTCGCTGTCGCCACAGGCGCAGGCGGTAAAAGAGATTCTGATGTCGCTGGTCAGCAAGCCGTCGCTTGAGAACCGTGAGCTCCAGCTCGTGAGCTGATATTCCATAAAAGCATAAGATGCTGGTTTTTATTATTTGTTCTGCAGCTCGGCTGACTCTAACAATAGAGCTATGTCAGATGCGCCGGAGTGAATCGTGAATTTCCAGCAACTTAAAATTATCCGTGAGGCGGCCAGGCGGGACTACAACCTGACCGAGGTCGCCAATATGCTTTATACCTCTCAGTCCGGCGTCAGCCGCCATATCCGCGAGCTGGAAGAGGAGCTGGGCATAGAGATCTTTATCCGTCGCGGCAAGCGGCTGCTCGGCATGACGGAGCCGGGTAAAGCATTGCTCACCATCGCTGAGCGGATCCTCAACGAGGCCAGCAACGTGCGTCGCCTGGCGGATCTCTTCACCAATGACGCCTCGGGCGTGCTCACCATCGCCACCACCCATACCCAGGCGCGCTACAGCCTGCCGCCGGTGATTAAGGCGTTCCGCGAACTTTTTCCGGAGGTGCGTCTGGAGCTTATCCAGGGCACGCCGCAGGAAATTGAAGTGCTGCTGCAAAACGGTGGGGCGGATATCGGTATCGCCAGCGAACGCCTGAGCAACGACCCGCTGCTGGTGGCGTTCCCCTGGTTCCGCTGGTATCACAGCTTACTGCTCCCGGTCGATCATCCGCTGAATCAGGTCTCTCCCCTGACGCTGGAAGACGTTGCGAAATGGCCGCTCATTACTTATCGCCAGGGGATCACGGGACGCTCGCGCATAGACGAGGCCTTCAATCGTAAAGGGTTAACGCCCGACATCGTGCTGAGCGCGCAGGACTCTGACGTCATCAAAACCTACGTCGAGCTGGGTCTGGGTATTGGCCTGGTGGCGGAACAGTCCAGCGGAGAACGCGAGGACGGGAATCTGGTGCGTCTTGACACGCGTCATCTGTTTGACGCCAACACCGTATGGCTTGGCCTGAAGCGCGGGCAGCTGCAGCGCAACTATGTGTGGCGCTTTATCGAGCTCTGCAACGCCGGGCTGTCGGTGGATGAGATTAAACGTCAGGTAATGGAGCCGGAAGAAGTGGCGATTGATTATCAGATTTAGGTGCGGGTTTGCCCGGTGGTGCTGCGCTTACCGGGCTCTGCATTTAATTGAACGGATATTTTTTGAAGGCCGACTGCGATTCGAATGATTCGGCAAACGCCTGAATCGTTCTAAAATCCGCTGCGTTAACGACCTGCGGGATCATCGACTGAATAAAAGTCCAGACAACCGTGCTCGTGACGGTAACCTGATCGGGAACGGCGGTGGCGGGACGCCCCTCCAGTAAGGTATTCCATTCCCTGCAGGCCGCCAGCAGCTGGATTGTAATGCGTTCGACCCATGAAACGTGCTGCTTTTCTACCGGGCGCAGGTTGTGTTCATACACATTTTGCACCGCTTTTTCAGCGGCGGCGAGAATAAAGCCCAGCGTCTGAAGATCGTTTGCCTGCGCATCCGGCGCGACGGGCAGGAGTCTCCGCTCGGGGTCGGCCTGAGCCTCAAAATAATTCAGAATCAGCGAGGAATCCATCAGACGTATTCCGTTATCCAGAACCAGCGTCGGGGCTTTTACCGCGGGGTTGATCCGGGAGAGTGCGTCGAAGGTGCTAAAGACTGACAGCGGCTGGCTTTCAAACTCAACGCCATAAAGCTCAAGGGAGATCGCCACGCGCCGTACATAAGGTGAATCCATCATGCCAACAAGCTTAATCATCTTTCCCGTTTTCCTGTCTGTGTGAAAGAACGCGTCATTGAAAAGGATGATCCGACATTACAATACAATTTGCATGGCGAATATCTTCAGTATCTTACCGTAAGGGTTAGTATTACTGACATACGGTCAGGTTGCCGCTGTATATCCAGCGCAGATAAGGAAGTGCTTTCATGTCGGATTTTCCACCCATTGCCAGTTTGCGAAGCTTTGAAGCCGTCGCCCGTCTTGGCAGCGTGACGCTGGCGGCGAAAGAACTCCACGTTACCCATTCCGCTATCAGCCAGCAGATCAAAACGCTGGAGGAGATGGTGGGCGTAAAGCTGTTTATCCGTCTGGGGCGAGGAGTGCAGATCAACGAAGAAGGGCGGCTCTATGCCTTACAGGTACGCGAGGCGTTGAACCACATCGCGGATGCCACCCGGCTCGTACAGGTGAAGCCGAGAAAGCAGGAGCTGACGCTGGCGATGGTGCCGTCATTTGGATGCCACTGGCTTTTGCCGCGCCTGGAACGCTTTCGGACGAAGTATCCGCTTATCACCCTGCGGATCCAGGCCAGTCTGACGGTCACCAGCCTGCAGCAGGAAGGGATAGATATCGCGATACGGATGGGGCAGGGAAACTGGGAAGGGAGTGAAAGCCATTACCTTTTTTCCGATGAGCTTATTGTGGTGGCCGCACCTGGCTATAACGGGGGCGTGCTGCCCGCTACGCCGTCTGACATTGCAAAAAGTCATCTTATTTTTTCCATGGAGTCGTGGAAAACGTGGTGCGTGAATGCGGGTCTTGAGAAAGAGATCGTGCCTGGCGGCGAGCGGTGAGTGCTGTGGAAAGTAACCAACTCTAATGAGCGAATCAGGGTCTGGGAGGGAGTGACTTATTATTGGAATTAGGGATATGCTGCTGCATCAATTCAACGATCCAATCAATAAAAACGCGCAGTCTGGCGTTGACGTGGCGGTTAGGCGGAAATGCCAGGTACAGGGGCATTGGCTTAATACGCCAATGTTCGAATAGCCGAATCAAGGAACCACAAGCCTGATGCGCTTCTGCCATATAGACCGGCAGCGCAATCACGCCTAACCCGGCTAACCCAGCTTCGAGGTAAGCATTGCCATCATCCACGGCAAGGACATAGCTGCCCGTGATGTCAATATGTTCACTCTCACTGCGCAGTACCAGAGGATCAATCTTACCGGTGCGCGAGGACAAGAACCCTACAATGCGATGGTCGGTGTTTTCCAGCTCTCGCGGGTGCGCAGGGGCGCCGAGGCGTTCTACATAGCTCGGTGCGACGTAAACGCCGATGTGCAAATCGCCGACGTGGCGTGCGATCAGGGACTCGTCGTTGATTTCGCCACCGCGCAGGACGCAATCCACGTTGTCGCCGATCAGATCCACCACCCGGTCGCTCACGCCCATATCGAACTGGATATCCGGGTAGCGTGCATGGAAAGCCGGTAGCGCCGGCACCAGGATGAGGCGGGCCAGCGGACTGGGCACATCAACCCGTAGCCGTCCCCTGGGCGTCATCGTCGCGCTGGACAGGCTGTTTTCAGCATCTTCCATGTCCGCCAGCAGGCGGATGACGCGTTCGTAGTAGACCGCGCCATCGGGGGTCACACCGAGCCTGCGGGTGGTGCGATGGAGCAATTTGACGCGCAGGCGCGCTTCCAGTTGCTGAATGAGCTGCGTCACCGTGGTTTTGCTCATATGAAGCGTTTGGGCAGCCTTTGTGAAGCTACCTGCCTCCACCACGCGAGCAAAGGCGCGCATCGCGTCGAAACGATCCATTCCTTATCCTCTCTTTTCACCGATTGTTTGGATATTACAAACAATGATGGACAAAGTCGCTTGTTTATCCGCCCGAACCTGCACCTGTAAAGTGTCTTTATGTTCAACGGGCTGATTTTGCCCTATTGCAAAGGTACAAACATGACAGCACGCGAAGCAGTTTTCCCCTCCGGTCGGCAGGCGCTCTATGAGCGCAATCGCTATTCACCGGCCATCAAATCCAACGGTTTCTTTTTCGTTTCGGGGCAGGTGGGTAGTCGCGAGGATGGTTCGCCTGAACCCGATCTGAGAGCGCAGGTCAGGCTGGCCTTCGATAATCTTAATGCTGTCCTCGCGGCTGCGGGCTGCACGTTCGCTGACGTGGTTGACGTGACCCTCTTTGTCGTCGATCCCGAGTCAAACCTCGACGCTATCTGGAGTATCCTGCCAGAATATTGGGGGGACGCGCCTTATCCTACCTTGACCGGGATCGGCGTGACGTGGCTGTACGGATTTAAGTTTGAGATTAAGGTGATTGCCAGGCTGGATGCGATTCAGAGTTAACTTCAGAGATGCAGTCCCGTAGGTCGGATAAGGCGAAGCCGCCACCCGACAATTTTACCCGACGCAGAAAAGCAAAAAGCCTGCTTCAAAAGCAGGCTTTTCAAATTTGGCTCCTCTGACTGGACTCGAACCAGTGACATACGGATTAACAGTCCGCCGTTCTACCGACTGAACTACAGAGGAATCGTGTGAACG
>NZ_JBMKHB010000066.1:0-5305 GCF_049238285.1 Enterobacter cloacae complex sp. IR53041
CGTGCAGCTTTCCCTTCAGGCGGGATTCATACAGCGGCCAGCCATCCGTCATCCATATCACCACGTCAAAGGGTGACAGCAGGCTCATAAGACGCCCCAGCGTCGCCATAGTGCGTTCACCGAATACGTGCGCAACAACCGTCTTCCGGAGCCTGTCATACGCGTAAAACAGCCAGCGCTGGCGCGATTTAGCCCCGACGTATCCCCACTGTTCGTCCATTTCCGCGCAGACGATGACGTCACTGCCCGGCTGTATGCGCGAGGTTACCGACTGCGGCCTGAGTTTTTTAAATGGCGGAAAATCGTGTTGAGGCCAACGCCCATAATGCGGGCGGTTGCCCGGCATCCAACGCCATTCATGGCCATATCAATGATTTTCTGGTGCGTACCGGGTTGAGAAGCGGTGTAAGTGAACTGCAGTTGCCATGTTTTACGGCAGTGAGAGCAGAGATAGCGCTGATGTCCGGCGGTGCTTTTGCCGTTACGCACCACCCCGTCAGTAGCTGAACAGGAGGGACAGCTGATAGAAACAGAAGCCACTGGAGCACCTCAAAAACACCATCATACACTAAATCAGTAAGTTGGCAGCATCACCCTACCTTCGATGTTAGGACATTCAAAGAGCTACGTCATTTTAACAGCTAAAGGTAGTCACATTTTCAAGCATTGGGAAACCACTTACCCAAACATACGCACTTGTTGTGACTTTAGTCTCCCCCATAGCCCCCTTAGAGTAAAACAAGCAGACATGTCGCTGGTGTCAGTCCCGCTTAAGAAATCGGTGGATATGAATATCATGGAGTTAGGGTGCACATATGCTCTAGAATAATTGATAGAACTTATTGAATTCAATAATATTTTAGAAATTGTAAGATAATTTTAATCATGCTAACGTGAATGCAAAATCACTGGAGAAAGTCTTATGAAACTCGCAGTATATAGCACAAAGCAGTACGACAAAAAGTATCTGCAACATGTTAACGAGGCTTACGGGTTTGAGCTTGAATTTTTCGACTTTCTGCTGTCCGAAAAAACCGCCAAAACGGCGCACGGCTGTGAAGGCGTCTGCATTTTCGTAAACGATGACGGCAGTCGCCCGGTGCTGGAAGAGTTGAAAAAACAGGGGGTGAAGTACATCGCCCTGCGCTGTGCGGGCTTCAACAATGTGGACCTCGACGCGGCAAAAGAGCTGGGTCTGAAGGTGGTGCGCGTTCCGGCGTACTCCCCGGAAGCAGTGGCTGAACATGCGATTGGCATGATGATGTCCCTCAACCGTCGTATTCACCGCGCTTATCAGCGCACCCGTGACGCCAACTTCTCGCTGGAAGGGCTGACCGGCTTTACCATGTACGGCAAAACCGCTGGCGTAATCGGCACCGGTAAAATTGGCGTGGCTGCCCTGCGCATTCTGAAAGGCTTTGGCATGCGTCTGCTGGCATTCGATCCGTACCCAAGCGCCGCAGCGCTGGATCTGGGCGTGGAGTACGTCGACCTGCCGACCCTGTTCTCGCAGTCCGACGTGATTTCCCTGCACTGTCCGCTGACTCCGGAAAACTATCACCTGCTTAACCAGGCGGCGTTTGACCAGATGAAGGATGGCGTGATGATCATCAACACCAGCCGCGGCGGGCTGGTTGATTCTCAGGCTGCTATCGAAGCCCTGAAGACCCAGAAGATTGGCGCGCTGGGGATGGACGTGTATGAGAACGAACGCGATCTGTTCTTTGAAGACAAGTCTAATGACGTCATCCAGGACGACGTGTTCCGTCGCCTCTCTGCCTGCCATAACGTGCTGTTTACCGGTCACCAGGCGTTTCTGACGGCCGAAGCGCTGATCAGCATTTCTGAAACCACGCTGGGGAACCTGCAGCAGCTGGAAAAGGGCGAAGCGTGCCCTAACGAACTGGCGTAAGCGTGACGCCGGGTGGCGTCTATGCCCCATCCGGCGTACTGTCAGTTTCCCAGGTCCGGTGCGCAAAGCACCACCATAGCAGAACGGCCACCAGCGCAATCGCGCTCAGAACGCTGAATGCCGTCGCAAACGAGTAATGACCGGCGATCGTCCCGGTTAATGCCGGACTCATGGATGCCCCTACTCCCTGCATCAACATCACCACGCTCTGCCCGGCATTGACGTGCCCGCTTCCGCGCAGCAGCACCACAATAAACGACGGTACGACGACCCCCAGGATCCCGGCGGCCAGGCCGTCGAGAATTTGTACCGGGATCATCATTAACGGCGCATCCGTGGATGCCGCCAGCGCCGCACGCACCGGCATAACCAGCAGCGCCAACATAATCAAGCGCCAGTAGCCATAGTGTTCGATCCGGCGCGAGGCCCAGATGGCGACGGGGATCATCACGGCCTGAGAAATGATGACGGTACCGGCCGCGTACAAACCGGGGTTGATCGAGGCGGGCGCGGCGGCCACCCTCATGCTCAGCATCGGCAGCAGCGCGGCGTTCGCCAGGTGAAAGAGCAGCAGCGTCAGTCCGGTCACCAACAGCGCCCGGTTTTTTATCAGCACGGCAAATCCGGGAACCGGCAGGCTCGCGGAAGAGGACAGCCCACGCGCCGCGTCGTTGTCGATATCCCCGTTGCGAATGGCAAGCAGCGCGCAGAGCGTTAACAGCGTGGTACAGGTCATCAGCAGGAAAATTCCGCCGACGCCCCAGTACCAGGCAATGCCCCCTGCAATCAGTGCGGTAACAAAGTTGCCGCCGTGATTGAACGCCTCATTTTTGCCCATCTGCGCGCTGAATCCGCTCTGGCCGGTCAGCCCTAGCGTAATCCCGGCGATTAACGGCCCGACAAATGCCGCACAGATACCGGTGACGACTTGCGACACGGCGACAACGCCGCTCTGCTGGCTAAACCAGAGCAGAAGCGTGCTGAGCGTGATCAGAATGCACAGCAGCGCGAGCACAGCGCGCTTGTTGCGGGAGGTGTCGGTGATGAATCCCGCCGGCAGCGTGGCCAGTAACCCCGCCAGCCCGCCGGCCGTCATCAGGATGCCGATATCATCAGGGGTCCAGTGGCGTTCGGTCAGGAAAATACCGAGGAAAGGCCCCAGACCATCACGAACATCAGCAATGAAAAAACTTGTCAGGCATAACGCCCGCAGCGAACGAAGAGACATACTTCCTGCCTTGCCTGTTATTGCCTGAAATTAGCAAAATGCAGTATACCGGGTATTTTTGAAAATCAGATGACGTCTGAAAAATATTCCCTGCAAACTTAAACAATACATCAAGGGCGCTGTTTTTTTACTTTACTCATTATTGCGCCTGCTTATACTGGCAAAAAATTTCACAGGAGTCCTTCGTTGGAAAGCCATTTTATCGTTGATACGAAGGTAAGCTGACGCGATTTTCTCGCTGCTTACCTTAACGGTGGGCAGCAATCCTCTTGACGTGATTGCATCCCAATACATTAAGAACGACCAAATTTGTGGGGCATCGCGATGTTCATGTTTAATCATTCACTCTTTCCACCGCCCTCGCGCTGACATGCTTTGCGTTTTAACGGCGTCATACTGTGCTTTGTGAAGCGCTGACGCTTATCGTGTAACCATGTTAACAGGCGACAGGCTGATGTTCCCTTATATCTCTCATCTGCTCGCAGCGATGCTGCTGGGCGCAATTATTGGCGCGGAAAGACAGTGGCGTCAGCGTATGGCCGGGCTTCGCACCAATGCTCTGGTTGCAACGGGTGCGGCCGTGTTTATTTTAAGTTCCCTCTCGACGTCACCCGATAGCCCGGGGCGTATTGCAGCGCAGATTGTCTCCGGAATAGGCTTTCTTGGCGCTGGCGTTATTATGCGTGAGGGAATGAATATTCGCGGTCTTAATACCGCCGCGACGCTGTGGTGTTCGGCCGGAATTGGCGTGCTATGTGGATTAGGTCAATTCTGGAATGCCGGTATGGCCAGCGTGATTATTCTGTGCGCCAACATCCTGCTTCGCGAAGCTGCGCAGCGGATTAATCAACTGCCCGCGATCCATGAAGGCGAAAAATGCTATGTCCTGAAAATCACCTGTGATGACGAGCATGAAGATGCGGTGCGGCAGAGTGTGGTCAACATGGCGAAAGAGTTGACGTTGAGTCTGAAAGCCATTTATTGCGATACGGCGCAAGCAGAAGGAAAAACCGAAATACGGGCCGAGGTGATGACCCGTAAGGAATACCGGAAATTACTCGAGCTAATTATGGGTAATATCGGCGGGAATAAAATTATGGCTTCCGTAAGCTGCCACGCAATATGAACACGATACCGGGCATTGCGCCCGGTTGAGGCTTTGCCGTTTTGCAGAAATGGGCAGTGATGCGGAGAGAGTCATAGAGAAGCGCTGATTCTGGCAAGACTTTTCATCATCTTCGTCGTAAGGCTAAGCTGCTCGCTGCCCATAAGTTGGGACAATTCCTGCTTAGCGGATTGCCATACCGGAATGACCTGTTCAAGCAGACGCCAGCCTTCCCCCGTCAACATGAGTCGTTTTCCTGAACGTCCACGCCCTCCAGTAGAGCCAATAATGCCTCGGGACTCCAGACTACGGATATTTCGACTCAGTGTTGTCGCATCCACCCCTGCTCTGGCGGCGAGTTCCGCAACGGTTTCATTAGGAGAACCCCCGATGCCAACTATCAGACTGAACTGCTCAGCGGTCAGATCAAACGGTCTGAAGCAGGCGTTGTAATAGCGCGTAATAGCCCGAGCAGTAGCGCGCGCCTGAAACGCCGGGCAGACTTCCGGAATGGCCTTCAACAACGTCACATCAATGTTGCTCATCATTTCATCTCGACATTCAATGCTAAAGTTAATACTGTATATACACTATTAAGCATACTTGAGGAACGGTTATGCCAGCCTTTGTTCATATCAACTTACGCGTTATTGACCCAGCCAGACAGGCCAGCCTTGCCCCCCGCTTCACCTCAGCATTAGAGGAAGCAGGCGGTAAAATTGTTCATTTTGGTGCTGTCGCACAGGTACTGGAAGGTGATGAAGAGCCGTTACCCTATGCGGGCATTTTTGAATTCCCGACGTTAAATCAGGCCCTTGCCTTCTATCATTCGGAAAAATATGCGCCGATTAAGGCTGAACGCCAGCTCGCCCAGGAAGCAAGAATGTTCATTGTCACGACGGAATGACAGGCAGGTTCAACTGTATCTAAATCACAGAACCGAAATTTGTCCCCGTTATGACAACCTGGGTAATGGTGCCAACTTACTGATTTAGTGTATGATGGTGTTTTTGAGGTGCGCCAGTGGCTTCTGTTTCTATCAGCTGTCCCTCCTGTTCAG
>NZ_JBMKHB010000067.1:0-5086 GCF_049238285.1 Enterobacter cloacae complex sp. IR53041
AAAAAACTCAGGCCGCAGTCGGTAAACTCACGCATACAACCGGGCAGTGACGTCATTGTTTGCGCGGAAATGGACGAACAGTGGGGTTACGTCGGCGCTAAATCACGCCAGCGCTGGTTGTTTTACGCGTATGACAGGATACGGAGGACGGTTGTGGCGCACGTATTCGGTGAACGCACGTTGGTCACGCTGGAGCGTCTTCTGGGCCTGCTGTCGGCCTTTGAGGTCGTGGTATGGATGACGGATGGCTGGCCGCTTTATGAATCACGCCTGAAGGGAGAACTGCACGTTATCAGCAAGCGATATACGCAGCGCATTGAGCGGCATAACCTGAATCTGAGGCAGCATCTGGCAAGGCTGGGCAGGAAGTCACTGTCGTTCTCAAAATCGGTGGAGCTGCATGACAAAGTCATCGGGCATTATCTGAACATAAAACACTATCAGTAAGTTGGAGTCATTACCGGTGCTCTGATATATTTATTATACTATAGTGGGGTATGTGTTGATCTTAATGTAATACTCCCCTATAGTATAAGAAATACAGAGCAGTGAGGTAAGCAATGCCCAGTACTCCTGAAGAGAAAAAAAAGGTCCTAACCCGGGTTCGCCGTATCCGGGGTCAGATTGATGCTCTGGAAAGAGCACTTGAAAGTGGCGCTGAATGCCGTTCCGTTCTCCAGCAAATCGCCGCCGTCCGGGGCGCCGCTAACGGACTGATGGCAGAGGTGCTGGAGAGCCACATACGGGAAACCTTTGACCAGAATGACAGCTACAGTCATGAAGTCAGTAAATCAGTTGACGATACGATTGAGCTGGTTCGTGCCTATCTTAAATAGGTGAGGCCATTATTACATTGAGGATATATTACGTATGAAATCACGTGCCGCTGTTGCATTTGCACCAGGGAAGCCCCTGGAGATTGTTGAAATTGATGTTGCTCCGCCTAAAAAAGGCGAGGTGCTGATTAAAAACACCCACACAGGTGTCTGCCATACCGATGCCTTTACCCTCTCAGGGAATGACCCTGAGGGCGTTTTCCCGGTGGTTCTCGGCCACGAGGGAGCCGGTATCGTCGTTGAAGTTGGTGAAGGCGTCACCAGTGTGAAGCCGGGTGACCATGTTATTCCGCTCTACACCGCTGAATGCGGGGAGTGTGAATTCTGCCAGTCCGGTAAAACGAACCTCTGTGTATCGGTTCGCGAGACTCAGGGCAAAGGACTGATGCCTGACGGGACCACTCGCTTTTCATACAACGGTCAGCCTCTTTACCACTACATGGGATGTTCCACATTCAGTGAATACACCGTTGTGGCCGAGGTTTCTCTGGCAAAAATTAACCCGGAGGCGAACCATGAACACGTCTGCCTGTTGGGTTGTGGCGTGACTACCGGTATTGGCGCCGTCCATAACACGGCTAAAGTGCAGCCGGGCGATTCAGTTGCCATTTTTGGTCTGGGGGCAATTGGTCTGGCTGCGGTACAGGGGGCCCGTCAGGCAAAAGCGGGACGTATTATCGCTATCGATACTAATCCGACAAAATTTGACCTGGCCCGTCAGTTCGGGGCCACTGACTGCATTAACCCGAATGATTATGACAAACCGATTAAAGATGTTCTGCTGGATATCAACAAGTGGGGTATTGACCATACCTTTGAATGTATCGGTAACGTTAACGTCATGCGTGCAGCGCTGGAAAGTGCTCACCGTGGGTGGGGGCAGTCCGTTGTCATTGGTGTCGCAGGGGCCGGACAGGAGATTTCCACCCGTCCTTTCCAGCTGGTCACCGGGCGCGTATGGAAAGGTTCCGCGTTTGGCGGAGTAAAAGGCCGCACTCAGCTCCCCGGTATGGTCGAGGATGCCATGAAGGGGGATATTGACCTTGAGCCATTTGTAACCCATACGATGACACTGGATGAAATCAATGACGCCTTCGAGCTTATGCATGAAGGCAAATCTATCCGGACAGTGATTCATTACTGATCCCATCAGAATTTTAATCAACTCAAACTGAAGGAAGTGGAAAATGACAACTCCGGTAATTTCTGGTGACGGCATCTTTTCTCATGTGTTCATTGGCGCAGCCGATGTCGAGAAATCCTCCGCATTTTACGATGTCGTCCTGGGCACGCTTGGTATCAATAACCTCGGCCCGTTTGGCAACGGCTGGGTACTCTATGGCCGCGAAAAGCCGGCATTTATCATTGCCCGTCCGGGCAACGGTGAAGCACCTTCCGCTAACGGGGTGACTGTCGGCTTCGCTGCTGCCACCCCGGAAGAGGTTGATGCTTTCCATGCTGCCGGCCTTGCCGCCGGTGGAGCTGATGAAGGTCAACCTGGCCCGCGTGGTCACCTTCCCGGGGCCTATGCTGCCTACCTGCGGGATCCGGCGGGTAACAAAATCACGGCGTATACGTTTATCTGACGTCCGGATTTAAAGATACTTCCCCTGGCTTCGGTCAGGGGAAATAACCATGAGATAACGGCTGATGGAACTCATTGAGCAGCATGCCAGCTCTGGCGGCTGGCAAAACGTGTACCGGCATTATTCACAATCCCTTAATTGTGAAATGAATTTCGGTGTGTATCTTCCTCCCAAAGCAGTAACAGAAAAACTGCCGGTACTATACTGGTTGTCGGGCCTGACCTGTACTGAGCAGAATTTCATCACCAAATCAGGTATGCAGCATTATGCAGCCCGGCATAACGTCATCGTTGTTGTCCCGGATACCAGTCCCCGGGGTAATAATGTCCCGGATGCCGACAGTTACGATCTTGGCCAGGGGGCCGGTTTTTATCTGAACGCGACGGAACAGCCGTGGAATGTTCATTACAGGATGTATGACTATATTCTCAGAGAGCTTCCGGATGTCGTCATGAATCATTTTCCTGCAACGGCAAGAAAATCTATATCCGGTCATTCTATGGGAGGGCTGGGTGCTCTGGTGCTGGCTCTGCGAAATCCTGGTGAATATGTGAGCGTATCAGCATTTTCCCCGATAGTATCGCCTTCTCAGGTGCCATGGGGGCAACAGGCATTTAGCGCTTACCTGGGTGAAAACAGAAAAACGTGGGAAGCCTACGATCCAGTCAGCCTCATTTTACAGGGTGAAAAATTACCAGAAATCTTCATTGATCAGGGGCTGAGTGACGCCTTTTATGAAGAGCAACTGCGCACCAAAATCCTTGAGAGAGTATGCAATGAGATGAACCTCAATGCGTCGTTCCGATATCATACTGGATACGACCACAGCTATTATTTCATTTCCAGCTTTATTGGTGAGCACATTGCTTACCATGCCAACAGGCTCAGGCTGTCAGCATGAGTTGATTTCCAGCCTCAGAAAATGTGCTTAATTTTCAGGCCTGAACAGGGCCTGAACCCTGCAGACCTGAGATGTACTGTAACTGGTGGCTTCAGCAGTTTCTCTTATGCTCAGTTTCTTGACCTGTCGGTAATACAGAACTTTCTTATGTCGTTCCTGATCGGCCTGTTTGCCCCGGTGAATCGCCACGGATAATCTAGACACTTCCGAGCCGTTGATGGACTGACCCCGCCCCGGTAGACGATCCTGCCCTATAGTTTGGACTGACCCCACGCCTGTAGACAAATCCTGTCCTCACGACGAGGCCTGTTCGAAGGCCTCCGGACTGACGTCGCCGAGGTGGCTGTGGCGCCGGGACCGGTTATAGAAGACTTCAATGTAATCGAAGATCCGCCCGGGCCAGATCCCTGGTTTTATATATGCGTTTTCTGATCCGTTCTTTTTTCAGCGAACTGAAGAACGATTCGGCCACCGCATTATCCCAGCAGTTGCCACGCCGGCTCATGCTCGGCGCCAGGTTATTGGCCCGGTAGAAGCGCTGCCAGTCGTCACTGCCGTACTGGCTGCCCTGGACGCCCTTCTAAGAGTCAAGCTGTTATCGGGATACTGTTGATCCGCCTGTTTTGATTGCGCAGTAACGTGTAAACTTCGCGGGAGATATATCGCTTTAGACAGCGTATCGCTTCCATTTTTGTATGTCCTTCGGCTACACGCCTGGCGACATATTCCTTTGTTTTTGCGTCAGTTCGTAAGCGTCCGATGGCGATGATGTGAAGTGCACTATTTGCAGCACGATCTCCACCACGATTAAGTCGGTAACGGTTCGTTTTTCCAGAAGAAACGGGGACCGGGCTGACACCACACAGTGCCGCAAATCCTGATTCTGATCTTAACCGTTGAGGATTGTCTCCGGCAGTGATCAGCAACTGTGAAGCGCTTTCGTATCCGATAGCATTACGTTTAATCAGCTCAGGTGCCAACTCGTCGACAATTGCCGCAATCATGACATCCAGATCAGCGATTTCGTCATGTAACTCGAGATAGCGTCGGGCAAGGGACTTTAATGAAATGCGATAAACGTTGGTTACATTGCGGTATTCACTGGCATCAGGTCTCCAGGAACCCAGGGTCCTGATGAGCTGCATGCGCGTCATATTTCTGAGCTGTTCACGTAATTCATCCGGGGCAGAGATAATATTTGAATGGATAATCTGGAGAGCGACTCTGCGGGCTGATATTGCTGTTTTTCGGCAAGTTTTTAATACCCGCAGGGACTCAATCATGCCATCACGCGTTTTGGGAGTAACTGTCCTGATGCCTGAGAATGCTGCATGAGCGGCACATTCAGCATCAATTGTGTCACTTTTACCCCGTTTGCGTCGCTCCATCCGGTCTGGAGCAGTCACCTCAAGAACTTCTAACCCGGCGTTCTGAAAATAACGAAGCAAACCGGAACCATAGGTACCTGTGCACTCAACACCAATTCGCTTTAATGTCCCAAACGAGGTCATCCATGCCAGCATCTGCCGGTAACCTTGTCGTGTTGTGGAGAAATACTGAGTCCCAAGGACTTTATTGTTCTGATCTACGACAGCGGCAACGTGCAAATCTTTATGTGTATCCACGCCACCCACAACGGCAGCTTCGGTAACTTTATCAACCATGACAGAGGGCACTGTTGCAAATAGTCGGTGGTGATAAACTTATCATCCCCTTTTGCTGATGGAGCTGCACATGAACCCATTCAAAGGCCGGCATTTTCA
>NZ_JBMKHB010000068.1:0-4934 GCF_049238285.1 Enterobacter cloacae complex sp. IR53041
ACCGGTAAAACAAGGCAACAAACCACCCGAAAACCCGCCAGAAACGCGCAGGCTCTGTTTTTACGGCATGCATGAGTATGCGCACAAGTGCATAGCGCGGAAATTGACACCATTCAGCCAGGGGAAGTCCTGTTTCCGGCGTTCTTCCCATCCGAAAACGGTGAACGGGGACGCAATTTATTGCGTGGCCGTGAAGCGTTGCCGGCGCAGCCGGAAAACCGGTTTTCAGCACGTTCAGGAATCGGTTCGTCCACGGCCGGCAATCACGTTATGGCAAGTCGCCGGACGACTCACCACACGATTCACCGGCGACTCTTCACTAGAGTCGTACCCAGAGTCGCCGCGTCTAAAAAACAACCAAACGGGGAGTCGGATCTAGAGTCGGGTCGTTATTAACTCATTGTTTTTATAGGCCTGAGTCGTTACCGACTCTATGACGACTCGCCGGGGACTCTATGACGAGTCGTCATAGAGTCGGATCTATATAAATAAAATTTAAAAAACGAAATTTCAGTAAAGTAAGCTGCTGATATTAAATACAAATCTGCAAAATTTTAATTTTGCGTGGGGTGTGGGTATTTTTCGTGGTGAGGAGCGTTCAGAGATCTGACGATTTTCGGGAAGGTTCAGGAACTCCCCGGAATGGCCGGAGAGGAAAACTGAAGCATGACGGGGTCAGGATTTTTTCCAGAATTTCCACCACGGCGCCGGGGGTTCAGTTAATTTTGCCTGGTGATTTTCAAGAAGGAGCATGGCCTGTTTCAGGCTGTCAATGTGCGAATCCTTGGATAAAATCAATATGTTAAGGTGTTCAATCTGCTGTTTCAGTTGACGAATGACATGTTCACTCTGGTCAGCAGGCGCTGTATCACGCTGTTCAGGTACTTGTCGAGTAAGGTGTTCATTCTTCGGTTGGTCAAACGGTCCGAAAACACGTAAAAGCTCTGATATATCGACCATTTTTTTATTTCGTTCACCGCTACAAGTGGACAGTTCACCTGTTTTGATTAACCTGTGCAGCGTTGTCCGGCTCTTACCCGTCAGCCGTGCAGCCTCACTAATAGACACTCTGGTCATCAGTTATCATCCTTTAATACATTCAGTCTCAAGGAAACAGGGGCCAGCTTACGACATACTGGTCCAGAAGTGATGTGTTTTTCGGAAGGGCGATGAAACACAGGAGTGACCGTGCAAAATGCAGGCAACAAATGACTTTCCGCTTCCTCGCGCATTCGCTCACTACGTTCAACGAGCCCGCCCTAAACCAGTCATGGTGAGACCTTGCTGAAGGGACCCTATGTGTGCTGGCTGAGAAAAAAAGAGCTCTCTAAAAGAGAGCTGTTATCTGATATAGGTTCAAGTGCAAAATAGAGTGCACACAAACAAAAAAAGGACAATAAAAATGGGAAAGCATAAGGTATTCATTAGCTACCACCATGCGAATGATCAGTACTACAAAAACGCACTTGAAAAAATGAATGAGGAACATGAAATATTCGTGAATCGCTCAGTATCATTAGGTGATATAGATGAAGATGAAGCCCCACAAAAAATAAGAGAGATAATAAGAGATGAATATCTTAGAGATACATCAGTTCTTATCCTTCTTGTTGGAACTGAAACAAAAAACAGAAAACACGTAGATTGGGAACTTTACTCTAGCATGAGAGATAGTACCATTAACAAAAAATCAGGAATTTTAGTCGTCAATCTCCCGTCAACAAATACTACGTACATTCGTTCAACACATGGAACTAATGAAAAATCAGAAGTTCATCCTACCGTAACTGAATGGTTTTCTATTGATAAGCGCTCAACTTATGAGGAAAGGTTCCCATATATGCCAGCAAGAATAATAGACAACTTCATGAAGAGCGGGTCTTATATATCAGTGGTCAACTGGAATCAAATAGAAAACAACCCAGAAACACTCAGAAAATTAATAGACATGACTTATAACGATAGAGAAAAAGCAACGTATGATATGTCGAGAGAAATGAGAATGCATAATTCATAGTACTATCCAAGGAGTAGCCTTGGCTACTCCTTTAATTTACCAGTTCCACTTATCTGTATTGATTCCAAACTTAGGCTTCACATCATTAACAAAGAACCGGTTAACATCTTTAAAACCTTTTAAAATACGCTCATAATCATAATACTGCATTTGTATTTTATTTATGCTGGTTGCATGAAATCTCATGACATCACCGCTAACCCTATCAACAACCTCATCTTTGTCTGATATGTACTTATACCAACGCTTGTAGTTGTTCTGGTAGTTAGTTAGAAATCTATTTAACACCATGAGCATCTCATTGCTGAAATCATAAATCTCACGATCTTTTTTAGGGTTTAGTATTTTCATTTCATCACGAATAAATTGGTAAGTCTGATAATATGATGAAATAACCTCATCAAAGGCATCAACGTTTTTTCTTAATTTGAAAATTGCTCTTTTTGAATCTAGGTGATTTTTTACACTCTTTTTGTAAAGTGTAGCACTCTCATTGAAAAGTATATTCACTCCACCAAGGCTAAGTTTCTCAACCTTAACCGAATATTTTTTAAGTAAGTAGAGGGATACCATCAGCCAAATAAAAACAGATATCAAAAGAATAGAAAGGGCGCCAGTTACAAGAGGTCTATTCTTACTAAAAACTGTGTAAACAGACGGAATGTAATTAGATATATCAACAGTACACATCACGGCAATAAATGCTAAAAAAACTATAGTCCAAAGAGTTACGAAGGTTTTCATCTTATTTCACCATTTTTCTTGATATAAAAATACTTCCGCCTGCTTATTCCCATAGCTACCCAAGGTTTTATTTCCTCTAGGCTTCCTTTCCTCCTTGACTGCCCTGACTTTTTCCCTCTCTTTGATTGAATTTCAGAGGAATGAGTAATATCAACAAATTTACTGAATTCTTCAGGTGAAAATTTATTTGATGTCCATTTAGCAATGCTCTTAGCTATCCCTCTTACCTCATTTTCATCCAGAGGCCGTGCAAATTGCAGGTTGTATGCGCAAGCGCGTTCGTAGCAGGCTTGCAGCCACTGCTCATACTCAGGCCAGCCCTGACGGATGGCGCGATATGCCCACTTACGGGTTTTGTCGAACAACGTGCAGTTACGACCTAAGCCGTAGTCGGCAACGATTTCCTTGTCATTCCCTGTGTTCAGATCGAGAAAGTCGGCCAGCCAGTCCAGAGTGTAGAGCTTCGGTTGCCACACGGCGATTTTCCAGTGGTTGTGGTTCGGATTTTTGCAGATGAGCCCCGAATATCCAGCGTCAGCCTCTAATTTTTTACGTAGCGCATTCTCCACGGAGGCGGCGTAGCGTAACGGTTTTATTTTGCCGTCCGGCGCGGTGCGTATCGAGTTTTCCAGCGCGTACAGCAGGTGCGCGTGTCCGTTTTCGGGGTTAGTTATGGTCAGCGTCGGTGCAGGCGCGTTGCGGTCGCTCCAGTCGATGGAGGAACCGGCGCGGTCAACGTCAAATCCCAGCCAGAACATGGCGTGAGGCTGATTGAACTGGATATATTTCGCCAGAATAGCGCGTTCCTTACCGGCGATACGGACACCAAAGTGCAGATCGTCCGAAAAGTACGGCTTGTGTGGTAAGCGTTCGTTGAAAAGTTCGAGTGCGGCGTTATGCAATGTGCCCTGCGCTTATGGCGGGCTGTTGTCTGGCACGGTTCATGTGCTAATATCCTTTCAAGGTTTCGACCTAGCCCTGGTTATCATGCGATCCGCCAAGATATGACATGATTTCCGGGGCTTTGTTTTTTCTGAGGCTAACGTTACACCGACTTTGCCTTTGTGTCGATCTGACAGCGACTTACCCTAACATCCGTTGTACGCCTTGCATGAAAAGCTCGCATCAAGCGGGCTATATCGACTTTTGCTATTTGTCACCATAGTGATAACGGGCTGCGTAGATGATGATTTCTCCGTTCTGGATTGAATAGACCAGACGGTGGCTCTGATCAATCCTGCGGGAGTAGAGTGCCGGATCTTTGTGGTGCCGCAGCCGTTCGGGTTTTCCTATACCTGTCAGCGGATCAGCCTCGATGCTGAGCAACAGTTGCCGGATACGCTCAAACTTCTTTTTGTCAGTATCACGCCAGTAGTTAAGGTCATCAGCGCCATTCCTAGTGAACTTAATATTCCACTTCGACAAATTCGCCGCGCTCCGCCTGTTTCATTGACTCATTGATATGCTCTGCGTTCGCCGGATTGCTGAACAGATAGACCGTTTCGATTAGCGCCTCATACTCTCCCGCATCGATCATAACAATATCAGGCGCATCACGGCGCATGACACGTACCGGTTCAGCATCATCAGTGACGCGCTTCATCGTCTCGGCAAAATGTTTACGGGCATCAGTAAAATTGATTGCATGCATGTTGTTAACCCCCATTTGTTGGGGCTTAGCATAGAACATGTACGCAAATAAGTACATAAAGATATTTCCCTAAAAACCCACAACCAAATCAGCTCAAAATGTGAACTCAATCGAATAACCACAAAAACAACAAGTCAATACATTGAAGCATAATTTCAAGCAATTACATTTATGAAGTGCGGCACAATTTCGTACCGCTAGGAGCTTAGCTCCTAAAACGAGCAAAGGAAAAGTAAATGGCAAAACATTGGTCTGGGCAAGAATGTCCAAAAACAGGTACTTACGGTCAATATCATGATACCGACAACTCATACGCTGGTTCTGAATATGATCGCCATGTGAGCAAGGGTGATAAGTTCCCTCCGAGCAAAAACAACCACCACTTCCAAGAAAAATAAAATATCTTCAGAAGTCTAAACTAAAAGCCCTCTGGGGCTTTTTTTGTACCTGCCATTCACTTGATTTACCATAACATCCGTTATCAGCACCGCCTGAGAGGCCCTCAGGGCGTTTCTGACGGGA
>NZ_JBMKHB010000069.1:0-3793 GCF_049238285.1 Enterobacter cloacae complex sp. IR53041
AGCTGAACAGGAGGGACAGCTGATAGAAACAGAAGCCACTGGCGCACCTCAAAAACACCATCATACACTAAATCAGTAAGTTGGCACCATTACCCTCTCTGGCTGCAATCCCTTCGGCGATACAAATATTCGATTTGTGAGAAAAGAGTAGTTTCTTTTTCTGAGTTGATTGAGCAATTTGCGATAATGTCTTAGTGGAAAATTCTTAAGAAAATTCTTGTGTCGGATAAATGATCTGTGTATTTGATTTTGTTCCGATCATTATTCTATTATTGCGCATCAAGAACGATACCGTGAAGTTGGCATAGCAAAACAAAGAGGGATGATTAGATGGCTGACAGTTTTCAGAACGAGGTGCCTAAGGCACGTATTAACCTGAAGCTTGACCTGCATACTGGCGGAGCAAGCAAGAAAATGGAATTACCCTTGAAATTGCTTGTTACGGGTGATTTCAGCAACGGGCAGGAATCTGCTACAATATCTGAGCGTGAAAAGATTAACATCACCAAAAATAATTTTGATAGCGTTCTTTCCGAATATTCCCCAAAAGTTAACCTGGCCGTAAAAAATACACTGTCTGACGATGGTGGTGAAGACAACATTCAGCTGACTTTCCAGAGCATGAAAGATTTCACGCCAGAGCAGGTGGCTGCCCAAATTCCGCAGCTGAAGGCGATGCTGGCGATGCGCAACTTGCTTCGCGATCTCAAAGCTAACCTGTTGGATAACCAGACTTTCCGAAAAGAGCTGGAAAAAATCGTTGTTGACCAGTCGCTTAGTGCTGAGTTGCGAAATGAACTGTCCGCACTGGCTTCAAAACAACCTTAACCATCATGCTGTTTTAACGGATTAATCAAGGAATGCTCATGTCTGTACAAAATAATATTGCTGGCGGGGAAAGCGTGGTGCTGGAACGTCCTGCTGTGGGTGGTGTATACGCCTCATTGCTTGAGAAAATCAATCTGAATCCTGTCTCCGAGCTGAGTGCGCTGGACATCTGGCAAGATGCACAGGCGATGTCCGATGCGACCGCTGACGAGCGTCTGACCGCAGGTATGCAGGTCTTTCTGGAATGCCTGACCAAGGCAGGCTCGAAAGTCGAAAAACTGGATAAAAGCCTGATCGATCACCACATCGCTGAGCTCGATTACCAGATAAGCCGCCAGCTTGACGCCGTTATGCACCATGAAGAATTTCAGGCGGTTGAGAGCCTGTGGCGCGGCGTGAAGTCGCTGGTTGATAAAACGGATTTTCGCCAGAACGTGAAAATTGAGCTTCTGAGCATGTCTAAAGAAGAGCTGCGCCAGGACTTTGAAGACAGCCCGGAAATCATCCAGAGTGGCCTGTATAAACACGCCTATATTGATGAATATGATACCCCTGGCGGCGAGCCGATTGCGGCGCTGATTTCCGCTTATGAGTTCGATGCTTCAGCGCAGGATGTCGCTCTGCTGCGCAACATCTCAAAAGTATCCGCAGCTGCACATATGCCGTTTATCGGCTCAGCAGGCCCGAAATTCTTCCTCAAGGAGTCAATGGAAGACGTCGCTGCGATTAAAGATATTGGCAACTATTTTGATCGCGCCGAGTACATCAAGTGGAAATCGTTCCGCGATACGGACGACGCTCGCTACATCGGTCTGGTGATGCCCCGCGTACTGGGACGACTGCCGTATGGCCCGGATACCGTTCCGGTTCGCAGCTTCAACTATGTCGAAGAAGTCAAAGGTCCGGATCACGAAAAATACCTGTGGACGAATGCGTCGTTTGCCTTCGCGTCCAACATGGTGCGTAGCTTTATCAATAATGGCTGGTGTGTACAGATCCGTGGCCCGCAGGCCGGCGGTGCGGTTCAGGATCTGCCTATCCATCTGTATGACCTGGGTACCGGCAATCAGGTAAAAATCCCGAGTGAAGTGATGATCCCTGAAACGCGTGAATTCGAATTCGCGAATCTGGGCTTTATTCCGTTGTCCTACTACAAAAACCGCGACTACGCCTGCTTCTTCTCAGCCAACTCCGCCCAAAAACCGGCGCTGTATGACACCGCTGATGCGATCGCCAACAGCCGCATCAACGCGCGTCTGCCGTACATCTTCCTGCTGTCGCGTATCGCCCACTACCTGAAGCTGATTCAGCGCGAGAACATCGGTACCACCAAGGATCGCCGACTGCTGGAGCTGGAGCTGAACACCTGGGTCCGCACTCTGGTAACCGAAATGACCGATCCGGGTGACGAGCTGCAGGCGTCTCATCCACTGCGTGATGCAAAAGTGGTGGTGGAAGATATTGAAGATAACCCGGGCTTCTTCCGCGTGAAATTGTATGCGATTCCGCACTTCCAGGTGGAAGGGATGGACGTCAACCTGTCGCTGGTTTCCCAGATGCCGAAAGCGAAATCGTAATAACAGGCAGGAAGCCGATGAAAACGGAACAACCGTTATGGGGTAGGGGCATTATGGTCGCTCCCCAGCATTTTCAGCAACAGGTCGCGTATGCGGCCTGGTCTGCCGAGTGTATTGCCCGGCTGGGCCTCTCCTGCCCGTGGGGGGTCATAAATGCTACCTTCGAGCCGGAAGCGCTCAGGCTTGGTCGTCTTCAGGCCCGTCATCTGCATGTCCGTTTTCAGGACGGTACGCTGATTGATACAGACAATGCTGATTCGCTGCCTCCGGTACTGTCGCTTGAAAGCGAATCGCAGGAGGTGACGGTGGTGCTGGCGCTCCCGCTACTGCGGGCGAACGGCGGCAACTGCCTGAAACCCGATGAGGTGGCCGAGCGTCCGGTGCGATATCGTCAGCGCTGGCGGGATGTACGCAATACCTTCGGGGAAGATACTCGTCAGATTGCCGTGATGCAGCCTGAACTGACGCTGCGTTTTGCCCATCAGAACAACAGCGATTATCTGACTTGTCCGGTCACCCGCCTGCAGCAAGACTCGCAGGGGACATGGCTATTGGATGAAACATTTCTTCCTCCGCTGTTGACCCTCCAGGGCAGCCGTTGGCTGGTTACCCAACTGGAACAACTACTGACACAACTGCGGGCGCGACTGTGCCGTCTGATGGCAATGCGGCGTGAAAGCAATGAGCGCATGGCTGATTTCGCCGTGGCAGATGTATCACTATTCTGGCTGCTCAACGCGCTGAACAGTGCCGAGCCCGTGCTGGGTCAGTTCCAGCGTAATCTTCAAAGCCCACCGGAACGTCTGTATCCGGAACTTTCTCGCCTTGCGGGGAGCCTGCTGACCTTTTCCCTGGAACATCAGGTGAGCGCCATACCGGCCTGGCATCACGAGCAACTCAATGCGGTATTTCCACCGCTGTTTGATTTGCTTGGCGATCTGCTTGAAGCCAGCCTGCCGTCACGCGTGGTGGCCCTGGCACTCGACTATGACCCACGGCTGCACTTCTGGCAGGCTCGCCTGCATGACCCGCGTCTGCGCGAAGGGGCTGATTACTATCTTTCTGTGCGCTCACCGATTCCGGTGGCGCAACTGCAGGAGCAGTTTCCGCGCCAGTGTAAGGTGGGCAGCCCTGACCATGTGCGCGGGATCGTCAACTCTTCCCGCGTGGGCGTGCCGCTGACGCCGCTGCGCCATGTGCCAGCCGCCATTCCACTGCGTCTGGAAAATCAGTATTTCAGTCTCGATCTCTCCCATCCTCTGGCGACTGAAATGCTCCAGAGTGGGACATGTAGGTAATGACTCCAACTTACTGATAGTGTTTTATGTTCAGATAATGCCCGACGACTTTGTCATGCAGCTCCACCGATTTTGAGAACGACAGTGACT
>NZ_JBMKHB010000070.1:0-3729 GCF_049238285.1 Enterobacter cloacae complex sp. IR53041
TGAAAATGCCGGCCTTTGAATGGGTTCATGTGCAGCTCCATCAGCAAAAGGGGATGATAAGTTTATCACCACCGACTATTTGCAACAGTGCCCTCAATATTGCTCTAATCAAAGTGAATCCCCAGATCTGATGCAATTTATGCAAATCAAATGCTCCAGAAGACGGCTGGCAGACTATCAACAGGATATCTGTATGGCCACTCTTGCACTCTGCATTCCGATTGACGCCGCATCGTAAGTTGAAGTTTGCTAATCTTTGAGATGTAGTACCCTCTATACAGTGCGGATTTTAATTAATGGAATAAATGATTATGAGTGAAAATGATACAATCCAAAAGAAGTCTAAAAGCCAGATTAACAAAGCGGTATTCTTTACATCTGCTTTGTTAATTTTCCTTCTTGTCGCCTTTGCCGCTGTATTCCCGGATGTCGCCGACAAAAATTTTAAACTACTTCAGCAACAAATCTTCACGAATGCCAGCTGGTTCTACATCCTTGCAGTGGCCCTGATTCTACTGAGTGTCTCGTTCCTGGGACTCTCACGCTACGGTGATATCAAACTGGGTCCGGACCATGCGCAGCCTGATTTTAGCTATCACTCCTGGTTTGCGATGCTTTTCTCGGCAGGGATGGGGATCGGCCTGATGTTCTTTGGCGTTGCTGAACCTGTGATGCATTATCTTTCACCTCCTGTCGGCACTCCAGAGACCGTTGCGGCAGCGAAGGAAGCAATGCGCCTGACGTTCTTCCACTGGGGCCTGCACGCATGGGCAATCTATGCCATTGTGGCACTGATCCTGGCCTTTTTCAGTTACCGTCACGGTCTGCCTTTAACGCTGCGTTCCGCACTTTATCCCATTATTGGCGAGCGCATATACGGACCTGTAGGCCATGCGGTTGATATTTTCGCCGTTATTGGCACCGTCTTTGGCGTTGCGACATCGCTGGGGTACGGTGTTTTGCAGGTGAATGCTGGTTTGAATCATCTTTTCGGGGTGCCTATTAATGAAACGGTGCAGGTGATTCTAATCGTTGTCATCACTGGTTTAGCGACGATTTCGGTGGTGTCCGGCCTGGACAAGGGAATACGTATACTGTCTGAGCTCAACCTGGGCCTGGCAGTGCTGCTGCTGGCGCTGGTCCTGTGTCTGGGACCAACCGTGCTTCTGCTGAAGTCATTTGTGGAAAATACGGGCGGTTATCTTTCTGAACTGGTGAGTAAAACTTTTAACCTTTATGCGTATGAACCTAAGTCGAGCAACTGGCTGGGGGGCTGGACATTACTGTACTGGGGATGGTGGCTTTCATGGTCGCCGTTTGTGGGGATGTTCATCGCAAGAGTCTCGCGCGGTCGAACCATTCGCGAGTTTGTCACCGGCGTGCTGTTTGTTCCCGCCGGCTTCACGCTCATGTGGATGACGGTGTTTGGTAACAGCGCAATCTATCTCATTATGCACCAGGGGGCGGCTGATCTCGCCAATACCGTTCAGCAGGATGTCGCGCTGGCCCTGTTTAATTTCCTGGAGCATTTCCCGTTTTCTTCCGTGCTGTCATTTATTGCAATGGCGATGGTCATTGTCTTCTTTGTCACCTCGGCTGACTCCGGGGCAATGGTTGTTGATACGCTGGCATCGGGTGGCGTCGCTAACACGCCTGTATGGCAGCGAATTTTCTGGGCCTCGCTCATAGGGATTGTGGCAATCGCACTGCTGATTGCGGGGGGACTGAGCGCGCTGCAAACCGTGACAATAGCGAGCGCATTACCTTTCTCAGTGATTTTACTGATATCCATATACGGATTATTAAAAGCCCTGCGTCGGGATTTGACCAAGCGTGAAAGCCTGAGCATGGCGACTATTGCTCCGACTGCAGCGCGTAACCCGATTCCATGGCAGAGACGCTTGCGCAATATCGCTTATCTGCCAAAGCGCTCTCTTGTGAAACGCTTTATGGGCGACGTTATCCAGCCCGCCATGACGCTGGTTCAGGAAGAACTGAATAAACAGGGAACGATAAGCCATATAAGTGATACTGATGACGAACGAATTCGGCTTGAAGTCGATTTGGGCAATGAGCTGAACTTTATTTATGAAGTGAGACTTCGTGGCTATAACTCACCGGCTTTCGCCATGGCTGCAATGGACAATGACGAGCAGCAGGTTGAGCAACATCGATATTATCGCGCTGAGGTCTATCTGAAAGAAGGCGGTCAAAACTATGATGTGATGGGCTGGAATCAGGAACAGCTGATTAATGACATACTGGACCAGTACGAAAAACACCTGCACTTCCTGCACCTCGTTCGTTAATACAAAAATGCCGTCCTGCCGGGCGGCATTTATTTTCCCGAACTTAATACAAGGATATGCTGAATGATTTTACGCTGGCAATGGATTCTCAGGCAGACACTTAAAAAACTATGGTTCAGGGCAACGTTATTTGCAATGGTAGCAATAATAACGGCCCTTTTATCTATTCTTTTTAGATCAATGATCCCAGAGTCAGTATCAGTGAAGGTTGGTGCGGAAGCAGTTGATAATATTCTGAACATACTGGCATCGAGTATGCTGGCGGTGACCACATTTTCACTGAGTATCATGGTCACCGCTTACGGTTCAGCCACTACTAATGTGACGCCCAGAGCCACGCGTTTAGTTGTAGAAGACGTAACCACACAAAATGTACTGGCCACTTTTATCGGTTCTTTTCTCTTCAGCCTGGTAGGGATTATTGCCCTCAATATGGGAGCCTACGGAGAAAGGGGTAGAGTCATTTTATTCATTGTAACACTGGTTGTCATTGCCTTAATAATCATCACATTGCTTCGCTGGATACAGCATTTGACCTCTCTGGGCAGGGTAGGTGAGACAACAGCAAAAGTAGAACAGGCGGCGATCGAGACATTTATTGCGAGAGCAAAAAGTCCATGTCTTGGCGGATATCCATGGCTTGAGAACAATGAACAACCAAAAGGAACTGTTGCCGTATATCCGGAGAAAATTGGCTATGTTGAATATATTGACATGGTCAAGCTCGGCAGTCTGCTGAGCAATGATCCTCGTCATGTATATCTTGTGGCGCAGCCAGGCAGTTTCATACATCCATCGATGCCAGTTTTGTACCTGAGTTCTGGTCAGGAGTCATCAATCTGTACCGATTTACTTGAAACGATCATTGTCTCGGATGTGCGTTCATTTGCTCAGGATCCCCGATTCTGTCTCAGCGTCATGGCCGAAATAGCCTGCAGGGCCCTTTCGCCCGCAGTAAACGATCCCGGTACTGCGATTGATGTCATTGGCAGAGGTGTTCGAATACTCTCCGCTTACGCGCAGAATAAAATAGATGAAACTGAAGTGATATATCCTTCAGTACATGTTGCGCCACTTCAGATCAAAGACCTACTGGAAGACTTTTTCTTACCTGTTGCACGTGATGGTGCGAGTATGAGGGAGATTCAGATAAGAGTCCTTAAAGGACTGTCTATGCTGAGTAAGGGTTGGCCTGGGATGTTTGCTGAAGCCGCACATATACTGGCATCTGAAACATTAGAGCATGCAACTCGTACTGGTCATATAGCCCATGACGAATATCTTATAAAATCAATTTATTATAATTTATTCAGTGGCGAAAATCCTAAGGAAGGTGCGAACAAGTTCCTGATATGAGATCATCATATTCATCCGGAGCGCATCCCAGAGGGACATCATGAGCCATCAACTCACCTTCGCC
>NZ_JBMKHB010000071.1:0-3511 GCF_049238285.1 Enterobacter cloacae complex sp. IR53041
CCCGGTAACACAGCATCAGCATCCGTTTTATAAACACATCTATTCCCTCTCATATTGTTTCCGCTTTGTAAACACACCTGTTTGCTCACTTCCGAGCCGATTTATAAACACATGTATCAGCGTTCAGCCTTTGAGTCACTCGCTGAACGTGCAACAAAAACACCAATATCAATAATTTCTTGCACGTCACGGTATTTGTTGTACACTCCGAGCTGTACAATCAATGTCCTCTACATTGAAAACATCATGGAGAACAGAATGAAACGAGATTACGGTGGAGTAGGCTCGATAGCGCGACGAGCTGGCATATTGCTTGAGTCAATGAGCCGGGACATTGAAGATCAACGCAAAGAGTTTAACCTTACAGAATACTTCCAGACATTTACCCGGAACGCAGTAGCCAAATTACCCAAGCTAAGCCGTCGCATCGTGGAGCAGGCCATTAAAGAAATGGAAGATGCAGGCTACGATTTCAACAAGAAACGCGTCGGAAATGTTGAGCAATATGCTCTTACAGTACAGAATGTTATTGATATTTACGCCCACCGCAAGATCCCGAAGTATCGTGAAATCCATCAATCGCCTTACGTTATTTTCGTCGTTAACTTGAAAGGTGGCGTATCCAAAACCGTATCAACTGTAACGCTGGCGCACGCGTTGCGAGTGCATCAGGATTTATTGCGTCACGATCTGCGTATTCTGGTTATTGACCTTGATCCGCAGGCATCCAGCACCATGTTCCTCGATCACACGCACAGTATTGGTTCCATTCTTGAAACCGCCGCGCAAGCGATGCTAAACGATGTCGATGCTGAAACCCTGCGTAACGAAGTGATACGGCCAACCATCATTCCAGGTGTAGATGTTATTCCTGCTTCTATTGATGATGGTTTTGTAGCCAGCGCATGGAAGGAGCTGGTTAGCGAGCACCTGCCGGGCGTAAACCAGTACGAAGTGCTTCGCAAAATAATTATCGATCGTGTGGCTGATGACTACGATTTCATCCTGATTGATACAGGTCCGCACCTCGATCCATTTTTACTAAACGGTTTGGCGGCAAGTGACCTTATTCTCACCCCTACTCCGCCGGCGCAAGTCGATTTCCATTCCACGTTGAAATACCTTACCCGCTTGCCTGAAATGCTGGAAACGCTGGAAGAAGAAGGCATTGAACCGCGTCTGGCTGCCAGTATTGGTTTTATGTCGAAAATGACTGGCAAGCCCGATCATCTGGTTTCACATAGCCTTGCTCGTGAAGTCTACACAAGCAGCATACTGGACTCTTCCCTGCCCCGCCTGGATGGCTTTGAACGTTGCGGAGAAACGTTTGATACGATTATTAGTGCCAACCCAGCATCTTATCCCGGTAGCAACGACGCGTTAAAAAAAGCGCGTACAGAAGCAGAGCATTTTACGAAGGCTGTGTTTGACCGTATTGAATTCCTGAGGAGCCAATCAGCGTGAAGAAAAAAATAGTAGCTCGCGGGCGAAACATTTTAGGTAGTGATAGCTCAGATTTTATCCGTAGCCTCGAAACCAAAGAAGCAGAGAAGGTATTCACCCTTAAGTCCGGTAATCAGGCCAAGTTCACCCTCTCAACCATTTTGAATGGTGATATTGAAGAGAAGACATTTGTGGATCCAGCTGTTAACGGTCGCGACCAAAGGTATGTAACCCCTGAGTCAGTGAGCGACATAACGCGAACTATCAACCTGCAGCAATTTTTCCCAGCAATCGGCCGAGTTATTAACGGTTGTATAGAAGTGTTAGATGGTTCCCGGCGCCGGGCGGCATGTATCTTCAGTGGCGCGAAATTCGAAATTCTGGTTACAGAAGATGAGATAAGTCTTGAAGATGCTCGTCAGCTTGCCAAAGACATTCAGACCGCGCGTGAGCATACGCTTCGTGAGATAGGTCAAAGATATCAATTTATGTACGCAAATGGCATGTCTAAGGATGAAATTGCGCGCGTAGAGGACGTCTCACCGGCAAGCGTTTCCCGAGCGTTTCAAGCTGCTTCTGTGCCAGCTGAAATGGTCGAGTTATTCCCGGTTATCAATGAACTCTCCCTTGCTGATTACCAGCTGCTGTTAAAAATTTCAGAGGACTTAGATAGCAAAGGTGTGCCTCTGTCTGATTTGCTCGGAAAAGTGCAGGCAGACATCAGTGCAGCAAAAGTTGAAAGCGTAAGTAAGTCGCTAATTATGGACTCTTTTAAACGCCATTCGAAGCAGCTGAAGCCAGCGCCAGTGAAAACTGTACAAACTGAAAAGCTACGTGAGTTTGAAGACAAAAAGCAGTTTGCCCGGAAGAAAACCGATCCGTCTAAACGCTTAGTGACCTATGAATTTGCCCGTCTTCCTGCTTCAGTTCAGGCTGAGTTAGATAAGGCCATCAGGCTGGTTATGGGCAACATGCAGTCCTTCGAAAAATAAAAAAATGTGGGAATTTAATGTGTGACTCCACTAAAAAGTTCCCACTACATTTTCAGCCCTAACTATCTAAAAAACTAGGTTTTTTGTGATTTCTTTCAGTATGAAATTCCCTGTCGCATCGCTTGTAGTTTTATAAAGCACAATGGCGTAATTTTTGGAGAAACAAAATCAATGGAACACTCGACAATTTCTGAAGCTCTAATTGGTGGTGTTGTTTGCGGCACTATCGCGGCCGGATTTATCTGGCAATTATTCAGACCTTGGAAACTTGAATGGCTCTGGTTAACCTGTTTTATCCTTACCTCAATCATTGTATTTTTCTTTGGTCCCTCTATGCCAAACCCATTCATGATGTAGAAGTACAAGGAGATGTGCCATGACCGTGAGGCTTTATTACAATGCAGTAGATAGACGAGCCCAAGCGAGCAATGAATGGCATGCTGAGTGGATAAGTAAACGTGGCTTGAAAGCTCGTCTTTGGACTGACAAGGCGATCAGTGAATTTCTCGGTGCGCCGCTCAGTGCAGGCCCGGTAAAAGCCTGGAAACAGAAGGAAGTGAAAAAAGTCGAAGCGACACCCGCTTTCAAAACATGGCTGGAACAACGTCGCGCATGGCTGGTTGCGCGGGGTAAAATATCCTCTGATACAGAGTTGCCTTGCCACCTGGATGCTCCGATAATTCCAGGTAAACAACATAAGGAATCATAATATGGACAAAAAGCCTCGCTATTCTGTCATGCTGGATGGGGATAGAACCGTCTATAGTGGAAATAGTCGGTTTGTCGCCTGGACGTTCTGGCTGATGAACCGCCATCGTAGGGCTATCGCATATGATTGCGGAGTTTGGGTTGTTGAACCAGCCTACTGGATCCGTGTCGTTTAATCTGCTTTTGCAATGTGCAGCTGCTTCATGTCATGCCTAAGGAGTTATTTTGAAATGGATTAATTTTTTACAACGTCTTTTACAACGTTTTTTCCCAAAAAAAAATGAAATAATTGAAGTGAAATACATTGAAAGGGATGAAACAAGAGTATTACCAGACATCCCTGAAAACGTCATAGCTGCCTGTCAGAC
>NZ_JBMKHB010000072.1:0-3127 GCF_049238285.1 Enterobacter cloacae complex sp. IR53041
CTGGGCGAAATGCGCCTGGTAAGCAGAGTTTTTGAAATGTAAGGCCTTTGAATAAGACAAAAGGCTGCCTCATCGCTAACTTTGCAACAGTGCCAATTTGAGCGTGAAGCCCCCGGCGACTGCAGGCCAGCGCCAGTTCATATTCATTCAGCGCCAGAAACTCCAGCCGCTGTGCATCATCGAAATCAGGTAGACCATAGAGCGCTTCCTGCTCGGCGTCCGAAAGAATACTGAGGAGCTTATTTTTAGTAGGCATCTCTGATCCTTATGCCTATTTAAACGCGCTTGTCACATTATCATTAACATAGAACCTTTACGTGTCATAATTTAAATTACGGGTAATGTGACTACCGTTGACAGATTATGGTACCCAAATCAGAATGTCACATAATCGAACGTATATGTGACAGAGGAAATATGTTCATCGGATATATTCGGATGTCAAAAGCGGATGGTTCGCAGACGAATGATTTACAACGTGATGCACTGATCGCCGCAGGTGTTGATGCCGCACATTTTTATGAGGACCGGGCATCGGGCAAACGAGAAGAGCGTCCTGGACTTACAGCCTGTCTGAAAGCACTACGACCCGGAGACACGCTGGTCGTATGGAAGCTGGACCGCCTCGGTCGTGATCTTCGTCATCTCATTAATACAGTGCACGACCTGACCGCGAGGGGGACCGGTCTGAAAGTGCTGACCGGTCACGGGGCGACTATCGACACAACAACGGCCGCTGGCAAGCTTGTCTTCGGTATCTTTGCCGCACTGGCGGAGTTTGAGCGCGAACTGATTGCTGAAAGAACGACTGCAGGTCTGGCATCAGCAAGAGCCCGTGGGCGGAACGGCGGCCGACCTTATAAAATGACGCCAGTCAAACTGCGACTGGCAATGGCATCAATGGGACAATCAGAAACAAAGGTCAGTACGCTATGCCAGGAACTTGGGATAACCCGGCAAACTTTGTACAGGCATATTTCCCCTGTTGGTCAACTGCGGGCGGACGGGATCAAGCTGTTCAACCGTGGATAATTTGAACGGACGGAAAAATCTG
This sequence comes from Enterobacter cloacae complex sp. IR53041, assembly GCF_049238285.1. NCBI lineage: Bacteria > Pseudomonadati > Pseudomonadota > Gammaproteobacteria > Enterobacterales > Enterobacteriaceae > Enterobacter > Enterobacter cloacae complex sp. IR53041. The sequence goes on from NZ_JBMKHB010000072.1 coordinate 1,055, forward strand.
GGGTTCCGGCGTAGTACCCCTATCACCTCCACATTTTTGCAACAGTGCCTTATAAATGGCAGCCTTATGTTTACTTGCCAAGATGGGCTACCATATGATGTTTTATACTGAGCAATATTAATATTATCTTTAATGGAAAAATTAAGCCCACTAAGTGACCCACTGCTATATGGCTCTATTGTGAAGACGCCTGAGGGTAAAAATTTATACATGGTTGTCCCTATGTCTATTATTGCAAGGTTGACAATATTATTCGTTTTATAAATTTGAGCGTTTAAAATCACACATCAAAGCAATTAGTCAGGATAAACAACAATACCCAGTGCTTCGAGAATCAGTTCTTGCTGCCAGGCTGCAATTTTGATACCTGATGTATCGACTTTGCGGGGATCTAAACCGTCGAGTTCGGCGTGGCATAAATTGGCACCCTGTAGGCTAAATTGCCCCCAGACATCTTCGGAAAAAACACCTCGACTTAAGTCTGACTCTTTCAGTGATGCACCCGCTAGGTTCGTTCCTATCCAGCGATTTTCAAACAACTCACATTTTTCTAAACAAACCCTCTCCATATTGGCATAGGAAAGATTACATCCAGAAATAAATGCTGAGCAAAAGTACATACGATTACTCACTTGATGGGCAAAGTTTGTTCGGGAAAAGTTGGCACCTTTTAAATCACACGCACGGAACTCTATACCGTAGCAATTGGCATTACTGAAGTTTGCCATCGCAAGTTGGCATTGTTGGAAACTTGCATCACGAAGATCTGCGACATCAAAGTGGCAGCCTTCGATATCACCCTGTTCAATGAACTTGCAGTTGACGAATGTCGTATCACGCAAGTTAGCACGTCGAAAGTCGCTGCGAATGAATGTGCAAGCGGTGAAGGTGAGATCACTTAAGTCTTTATGTGAAAAGTTGTGGTGCCGATATGTATGATTGTAGGTTTCCATGAGTACTCCTTGTTGAAAGGAGGGCTAGACTACCATTATACATATGCCAAGACATTAAAATAAAAGCCTGTTACATCAACACATTACAACCCCTCAATTTACCTGTTTTAAGTGGTCAAATTGGCGCGTAGAGCGCCTATCGCTCTTGCATTGGCACGCGGCCCTGTTGAAAAAAGTTATTCGCTTTAGATAGGGTTAGGAGAGCCGTGCTTCGCCGGTAAAAAATCGGACTATCCGACGCAGGGCGGACTCATCGGCGGAGAAGCAAACTTTGACTATATCTCCCTACACTTGGAAGAGGGCTAGACTGGCCCCATAGATCACCAGACACTTCGACTCTCTTAAAATAAGAGGTAGTCTTGGAACTATGTTTAATACCAGTCAGAACGATAAGATGGTTGGAGTGTTATCAGGACCTGAGCGGCGTCGGCGTCGTACACCGCAGGAAAAAATTGCCATTATTCAGCAGACTATGGAGCCCGGTATGACCGTGTCTCATGTCGCGCGCCTGCATGGCATCAATGCAAACCAGATATTCAAATGGCGCAAGCAATATTAAGACGGTTCACTGACGGCTGTTGCATCGGGCGAGGAAGTGGTGCCGGCCTCCGAACTCGCTGCCGCCAATAAGCAAATTCGCGAACTCCAGCGCCTTCTGGGCAAAAAGACGATGGAAGCCGAGATACTCAAAGAGGCCGTGGAGTTCGGCCGGGCAAAAAAATGGATTGCGCATGCGCCCTCGTTGCCTGGGAACGACGAATAAGCGACGTTTGCAGAAGTCTTGGCGTGTCGCGTGCGCAGTTGAGCATTCGGGTTCACCGGCCATCTGACTGACAGGATCGCAGACGGCAGCCCCGTTCTGACGATACCACCGTATTGTCCCGGATAAACATGGCGGTGGCTGACCTGCCGACGTATGGTTATCGCCGTGTGTGGGCGCTGCTGCGACGGGAGTCGGAGCGGGACGGCCTGCCTGTGGTTAATGCAAAGCGGGTGTATCGCATTATGAGAACGCATAATCTGCTTCGGCACTGTTGCAAAGTTAGCGATGAGGCAGCCTTTTGTCTTATTCAAAGGCCTTACATTTCAAAAACTCTGCTTACCAGGCGCATTTCGCCCA
>NZ_JBMKHB010000073.1:0-1612 GCF_049238285.1 Enterobacter cloacae complex sp. IR53041
TGCCATTGGCATGACAACCCGAACACCAGTGATGCGTCCACTCCGGTCCTCTCGTACTAGGAGCAGCCCCCCTCAATTCTCCAGCGCCCACGGCAGATAGGGACCGAACTGTCTCACGACGTTCTAAACCCAGCTCGCGTACCACTTTAAATGGCGAACAGCCATACCCTTGGGACCTACTTCAGCCCCAGGATGTGATGAGCCGACATCGAGGTGCCAAACACCGCCGTCGATATGAACTCTTGGGCGGTATCAGCCTGTTATCCCCGGAGTACCTTTTATCCGTTGAGCGATGGCCCTTCCATTCAGAACCACCGGATCACTATGACCTGCTTTCGCACCTGCTCGAGCCGTCACTCTCGCAGTCAAGCTAGCTTATGCCATTGCACTAACCTCCTGATGTCCGACCAGGATTAGCTAACCTTCGTGCTCCTCCGTTACTCTTTGGGAGGAGACCGCCCCAGTCAAACTACCCACCAGACACTGTCCGCAACCCGGATCACGGGTCTACGTTAGAACACCAGCCATTAAAGGGTGGTATTTCAAGGACGGCTCCATGCAGACTGGCGTCCACACTTCAAAGCCTCCCACCTATCCTACACATCAAGGACCAGTGTTCAGTGTCAAGCTATAGTAAAGGTTCACGGGGTCTTTCCGTCTTGCCGCGGGTACACTGCATCTTCACAGCGAGTTCAATTTCACTGAGTCTCGGGTGGAGACAGCCTGGCCATCATTACGCCATTCGTGCAGGTCGGAACTTACCCGACAAGGAATTTCGCTACCTTAGGACCGTTATAGTTACGGCCGCCGTTTACCGGGGCTTCGATCAAGAGCTTCGCGTTACCGCTAACCCCATCAATTAACCTTCCGGCACCGGGCAGGCGTCACACCGTATACGTCCACTTTCGTGTTTGCACAGTGCTGTGTTTTTAATAAACAGTTGCAGCCAGCTGGTATCTTCGACTGATTTCAGCTCCACCCGCAGGGGCTTCACCTACATATCAGCGTGCCTTCTCCCGAAGTTACGGCACCATTTTGCCTAGTTCCTTCACCCGAGTTCTCTCAAGCGCCTTGGTATTCTCTACCTGACCACCTGTGTCGGTTTGGGGTACGATTTGATGTTACCTGATGCTTAGAGGCTTTTCCTGGAAGCAGGGCATTTGTTACTTCAGCACCGTAGTGCCTCGTCATCACACCTCAGCGTTAAAAAACGACCGGATTTACCTAATCGTTCCGCCTACATGCTTAAACCGGGACAACCGTCGCCCGGCTAACATAGCCTTCTCCGTCCCCCCTTCGCAGTAACACCAAGTACAGGAATATTAACCTGTTTCCCATCGACTACGCCTTTCGGCCTCGCCTTAGGGGTCGACTCACCCTGCCCCGATTAACGTTGGACAGGAACCCTTGGTCTTCCGGCGAGCGGGCTTTTCACCCGCTTTATCGTTACTTATGTCAGCATTCGCACTTCTGATACCTCCAGCAACCCTCACAGGCCACCTTCAACGGCTTACAGAACGCTCCCCTACCCAACAACACATAGTGTCGCTGCCGCAGCTTCGGTGCATGGTTTAGCCCCGTTACATCTTCCGCGCAGGCCGACTCGACCAGT
>NZ_JBMKHB010000073.1:1622-2823 GCF_049238285.1 Enterobacter cloacae complex sp. IR53041
TGCCTCACAGCACACCTTCAACGGCTTACAGAACGCTCCCCTACCCAACAACGCATAAGCGTCGCTGCCGCAGCTTCGGTGCATGGTTTAGCCCCGTTACATCTTCCGCGCAGGCCGACTCGACCAGTGAGCTATTACGCTTTCTTTAAATGATGGCTGCTTCTAAGCCAACATCCTGGCTGTCTGTGCCTTCCCACATCGTTTCCCACTTAACCATGACTTTGGGACCTTAGCTGGCGGTCTGGGTTGTTTCCCTCTTCACGACGGACGTTAGCACCCGCCGTGTGTCTCCCGTGATAACATTCTTCGGTATTCGTAGTTTGCATCGGGTTGGTAAGCCGGGATGGCCCCCTAGCCGAAACAGTGCTCTACCCCCGAAGATGAGTTCACGAGGCGCTACCTAAATAGCTTTCGGGGAGAACCAGCTATCTCCCGGTTTGATTGGCCTTTCACCCCCAGCCACAAGTCATCCGCTAATTTTTCAACATTAGTCGGTTCGGTCCTCCAGTTAGTGTTACCCAACCTTCAACCTGCCCATGGCTAGATCACCGGGTTTCGGGTCTATACCCTGCAACTTAACGCCCAGTTAAGACTCGGTTTCCCTTCGGCTCCCCTATACGGTTAACCTTGCTACAGAATATAAGTCGCTGACCCATTATACAAAAGGTACGCAGTCACACCACGAAGGTGCTCCCACTGCTTGTACGTACACGGTTTCAGGTTCTTTTTCACTCCCCTCGCCGGGGTTCTTTTCGCCTTTCCCTCACGGTACTGGTTCACTATCGGTCAGTCAGGAGTATTTAGCCTTGGAGGATGGTCCCCCCATATTCAGACAGGATACCACGTGTCCCGCCCTACTCTTCGAGTTCACAACCTGTGTGCTTTCGTGTACGGGACTGTCACCCTGTACCGTGCGACTTTCCAGACGCTTCCACTAACACACAAGCTGATTCAGACTCTGGGCTGCTCCCCGTTCGCTCGCCGCTACTGGGGGAATCTCGGTTGATTTCTTTTCCTCGGGGTACTTAGATGTTTCAGTTCCCCCGGTTCGCCTCGTTAACCTATGTATTCAGTTAACGATAGTGTGACGAATCACACTGGGTTTCCCCATTCGGACATCGCCGGGTCAAAGGTTCATATCACCTCGCCGGCGCTTTTCGCAGATTAGCACGTCCTTCATCGCCTCTGACTGCCAGGGCAT
>NZ_JBMKHB010000074.1:0-2495 GCF_049238285.1 Enterobacter cloacae complex sp. IR53041
GCGACCGTGAGGCCATAGACTGGGCAGCAAGCACGGGAGGCTATGACAGTTCGACCGTGCAGGATGTGATGCTGAGGTCGGTGGAAAAGCGCTTCAGCGACAGGCTACCGGAAACACCAGTGCAGTGGCTGACGGATAACGGTTCAGCGTATACCGCGTATGAAACGCGGAGGTTCGCGAGAGAGCTGAATCTGGAGCCCTGCACAACAGCGGTGAGCAGCCCGCAGAGTAATGGCATGGCCGAACGGTTCGTGAAAACGATGAAAGAAGACTATATCGCGTTCATGCCAAAACCGGATGTGAGAACAGCACTGCGAAACCTTGCAGTAGCGTTCACGCATTACAATGAAAACCACCCGCACAGCGCGCTGGGATATCACTCCCCGAGGGAATACCGGCGGCAGCGGACATCGTTAACTTAAGATACAAAAGCTGTCCGGAGATGGAGGGTCAAGATCACCTCAATTGTGCCGTATGCCTTGAGTTTACTCATACAAGGAACATCCACCTGCGGTGTTTTTAGTAACGCATTGTGCAACATGGCAAAATCTGAAGCATGTAGCAGAGTGATACCCCCTTTTGATAGCGCGCCAGGATGCAAACGGAAGTTACCGCGTTTAACCCCCTCATTCCATGTGTCATCGTCGATTCCCCAATCATCCCGCCTGTGCCTGAACGTCGCACCATTCATGACCTGGTTGTAACGATCCCGAACACCGGCATTAACGTGCGATCGGAGTCCACCTTCAGGACGATTAACAATCCAGTATTTACCCGCCGGAACCGGGCCTGCGGTCGGCTTCATGTCACAAGCCCCTCGATTGCGATAAATACCATCGCCAGAAAACGCTAAAAATGTTCCGGCCCCAGCAAACGATAACGGCGAGTCATGCGCATCGTTGATGACAAACCTTCCATGCAGAGTCATGCACCACCCAATATCCTTTTTTGAACTGTAGATTAAGGTACAGGCTGCTTAGTAGACAATCTATGTTAATAATATGATTTTATTTGAAATAATCTTATTTTATGTTGGTAGTCAGTGCCTGGCGGCGGTATATCAATGCTCAGAGAAGCATCAGAACGCATAATCCTGCCCCCTTTTCCCGCAATGTGATCTACTATTTCGGGCATCTGTTCGGGTCGTCCAGAACCGTGAATCATCATGCGCATCATCGCTGAGGAGTTTCCTGTTGCATTGGTTAGTTCGTCTACGCCTGGCCTGGCGCCAAATCACCACTGGATTTCCTTCACGTGCGAGGCTGGCAGCGCGCGATGCGCTTGCTACGGCACTGGCCTGCCTGCTGGCATGGTTACTGGCGGTATGGCTGTTAGGACATGAGCATCCTACGTTTGCCATCGTCAGCGCCGTGGTATGTCTTGCTCCGGGTGTACCCAGTCACCTGAAACAGGCCAGAAATCTGGTTATTGGCTGTACGTTCGGTATCGTGATGGGGGAGTTGATGTGGCAGCTCCCCGATACTCATCCACTGGTGCGGATGAGCATTGGTATGTTCTTCGCTATTTTGTTGGGCGCCGCCATCGGCCCGGCTCCGGTGGTCCCCATCCAGGCTGGAGTATCGGTGGCTCTGGTTCTTGCCATGGGGCCTGAAAGCGCGGGCGGTACACGTTTAGTGGACGTTCTGCTGGGAGCCTCTGTCGGATTATTATTCAGCCAGGTGCTCTTTACATCTAATCCATTCAGCGACATTGGGCGTTCAACCTCCGACTTCCTGCGTCAGATTGGTAATGGACTGGATCGAATGCTACGAGCCTGTGAGGTGCAAAGCAGTAAGGGAGCAGAGGCCGCTTTGAGTCAGCTTTCAGAGGCTCAGGCCGCTCTGGCCGCTCTTCGCGCCGCTGTAGCTGAAGCACAGGTCAGTAAACGCTGGTCACTACGGGGTCGGCTAAACGCCGGGCGGCTTGCCACCGTCACACAGCGTTACGACCGCCATGCAATCCGGGTATACGCGACTTCCCTTTTATTAGCGGAAAGTCTCAGCCGGGCCATGTCACACACCCATACTCCACCACCAACTGTCGTGATGACGTATTGTCAGTGGTTGTCGGATAGCTGCATGGTACTAGCCCGTCAATCCGCCGTTGTTGCGCTTAAAGAAAGTGACCCACAGGCTTGTATGGGAACACCACCTCAGTCCACCGCTGACCAGCGCCATGAACTACCGCCAGAATGGCTCACGGTAGAAGATAATGCACGGCAACTGGAGCATGCCTTACAGGCACTGCTGGGCTCACGTGACGCATGATTGTCACGCAGAGATACCAGTATTCTACACGACCGTTGACATTCAGCGGTCTACTCCATCTCTGCCGCCAGGCCAACTATAGGGCAGGATCGTCTACCGGGGCGGGGTCAGTCCAATGCCCCTTTCAAAATGTGGTAATGGTGCCAACTTACTGATTTAGTGTATGATGGTGTTTTTGAGGTGCTCCAGTGGCTTCTGTTTCTATCAGTTGTCCCTCCTGCTCAGCTA
>NZ_JBMKHB010000075.1:0-2244 GCF_049238285.1 Enterobacter cloacae complex sp. IR53041
TTCCACCGCGCATTACTCCCGGTCATTCGCTGATTAGCCACTGCACGGTTACGGTCTGCATATTCACCGGGCCAGTAACCCGCACCTTTTCGGGGCGGGATAAGCGCGCTGATTTTCTTACGCCGCAGTTCATCGTGACAGAGCCGGGTATCGTAAGCGCCATCGGCGGCGGCTGACCTGATTTTCCGGTGGGTTTGCCGGATTAACCCGGGGAAGGCCTCTGAGTCCGTAACGTTGTTCAGCGACAGGTCAGCGCAGATGATTTCATGTGTGTTGCTGTCAACTGCCAGATGCAACTTTCGCCATATACGACGGCGTTCTTTGCCGTGTTTTTTGACTTTCCATTCGCCTTCACCAAAGACCTTCAGCCCGGTGGAATCAATCACCAGATGCGCGATTTCACCTCGGGTGAACGTTTTGAAACTGACGTTAACCGACTTTGCCCGCCTGCTGACACAGCTGTAATCCGGGCAGCGTAGCGGAACGTTCATCAGAGAAAAAATGGAATCAATAAAGCCCTGCGCAGCGCGCAGGGTCAGCCTGAACACGCGTTTAATGACCAGCACAGTCGTGATGGCAAGGTCAGAATAGCGCTGAGGTCTGCCTCGTGATGAAGGCGTTGCTGACTCATACCAGGCCTGAATAGCTTCATCATCCAGCCAGAAAGTTATGGAGCCACGGTTGATGAGGGCTTTATTGTAGGTGGGCCAGTTGGTGATTTTGAACTTTTGCTTTGCCACGGAACGGTCTGCGTTGTCGGGAAGATGCGTGATCTGATCCTTCAACTCAGCAAAAGTTCGATTTATTCATAGATGGTCGCCTCCTGTTTGCCAAGCTAAATATGTTGTGGTGGCTTTACTGGTCATCGATTGCAGCCATAGATCCGGACTTTGCCGAGGTGATGTAAAATACCTCTGTCCCTGATGGAATACGCTGATGGAGGCCTCTATCAACAAAGCGCTCTTTCAGGAGCCTTGAATAAACCGGGTTTTCCCCATCGCGGTCTGACCTGTCTTGCCATCACTTCATGCTTGCCTGGGCAATCGGTGGTGTTGTTTCTGTCTTACTGATTAAGCAACTTAAGCGCTTATTATTGGTGCACAATACTCCCGCTCTTTGGCCAGGAGCGCCCACACAGTCCGCGCATTCTTGTTAGCCAATGCTACCGAGGCAATGTTGTTATTCCGGCGCGCCATTAGCTGGTTAGCCCAGCTCGATACGGCATCCTGTTTATGTTTGGCCGACTGCAATACCGCCCTGGCACCATGGATAAGCAAGGTCCTCAAATAGGTATCACCTCGCTTGCTTATCCCGAGCAGGACTTGTTTACCCCCACTGGAGTGCTGACGTGGAACCAATCCGAGCCAGGCAGCCAGTTGTCGGCCATTCTCGAAATTGTTGGCTTTACCAATGGTCGCAATCAGCGCGCTGGCGGTAACAGGGCCAATACCAGGGATCTTGCCGATACGCTGGCAGCTTGTCGAGTGTAGCGATGACATCGAACAGGTACGCCATGTGGTGCTGTAGTAGACTCAGCTGTGTACGAAACAGGACGGGTAACGGGTTATGCGCATCTTCCACGAGCTCAGGTAATCGTCGCTGTAGCTGCTGGATACCTCGGGGGACGACAATGCCAAATTCGGCCAATAACCCCCTGATTTGATTGGCTTGTGCGGTTCGCTGTTTGATGAAGCTCTGACGACTCCGGTGAAGTGCCAATACGGCTTGCTGCTCAGCGGTTTTGACCGGCACGAACCGCATGTTAGGTCGAGTGACGGCTTCACAAATAGCTTCAGCGTCTGCAGCATCATGCTTATTGGTTTTAACATAGGGTTTGACGAACTGAGGGGCCATCAGTTTGACATTATGGCCCATCGATATCAGTTTATTGGCCCAGAAATGAGCAGATGCACAGGCCTCCATGCCGATCAAACAGGGTGGGATGTTGGCAAAAAAGGAGGCCATTTGTGCCCGTCTGAGTTGTTTGTTGAACAACCGTTTTCCGTGCTCGTCAACCCCATGGATCTGGAAAACGTTTTTTGCCAAATCGATTCCAATAGTTTTAACGTTCATGATAGCAGCGCTCCGTTCAATGAGTGACGATTTATCGTCCCACTGTGGCACAAGAGATGGGAGGCGACCATTCCATTAAGGAAGGTGCGAACAAGTTCCTGATATGAGATCATCATATTCATCCGGAGCGCATCCCAGAGGGACATCATGAGCCATCAACTCACCTTCGCC
>NZ_JBMKHB010000076.1:0-1739 GCF_049238285.1 Enterobacter cloacae complex sp. IR53041
AACAGGAGGGACAGCTGATAGAAACAGAAGCCACTGGCGCACCTCAAAAACACCATCATACACTAAATCAGTAAGTTGGCACCATTACCCATTTTCCCTGTCGGTACAATTTCCTTATGAATTTGTATAACAACATGAGGAAAAGAAAAATGGCTATTCCAGCTTACCTATGGCTTAAAGATGTCGGCGTTTCGCCAGTGATGCACGACACCAAAGATCCGACCAAAGAGAAGCATACCCACCTTGAGTGCGTAGAACTTCGTTATGAAAAAATCACATGGAAATACTGCGATGGTAACGTGCAGTTCACCGATGCATGGAATGAGAGAGCGCAAGCGTGAGATACCCAACATTAGCGGCATCACCTCACCCGCCGTTTGATGTGTCCTCTTTCGCCCCACCAGGCGTGAATATCGTCAGTAATATGATGATGGCTCGCTTTCATCGTGGCCCGTCAGCCCTCACCTATGCATGGTTTTATCAGCAGGTAAGAGGGCATGGACAATGGGATTACAAACAGCGCGATAGACAGTTCGAGAGTTTTGGAAACTTCCATTACGGGGCTGTTGGTCACGCTGCGGGGATTCCCGACGAAGTATTACTTAGGGGCGCAGGATGGGCGCAAAGTCGCGCAGGAACAACTGATGCGGCTTTTGGTAATTGGTATGGCTCAACGCCTTACGGCGACGATCCTAATGACCAATATTGGATAAGAGCGGGTATCGACTATGCAAAACGCACAGGTTTTTAAGAGACGGTATCTTCTTCTGATACCGTTGACTGTTATCGCCTTTGGGATTTACAAGATGCTGCACTTCTCACCACTTGAGCAAGAGATTATCAAGAAGGTGAAAGTAAACAACCTGGCTAATCTATTCATCACGGAAGCGAGTGCAGGCGCCACCACAGGCTTTTCCTACCGTTTCTATTTGTATGATGCTAACAAAGACGATAAATCATTTATTAAGAGTCTGAAGGACGATGACGAGCCTTTCATGATCACTACGGACAAAAACGCATTGAGGAAAGTCGAAAATGATGCGATCTATCTGTCAGTGAAGGGAACCATCTACACCTTTCACAACCAGGCGGCTTATAGAGTGCATGATTCAATCTACTCAGTACCTGTCTACCTCACCGCCATACCTTTCTAAGAGCATAGCCAGCGTTCATGCTGGTGTGACGCAGTAGCAACACCAGGATATTTTAAGCAGGAGGATGTAAACGGGGAGAATAAAGAGACGGCCCCCACGGGGGCGGGTTGTGAAAGTATTTCCTGTTGTCTTCGACCTTATTGCACGTAAAATGACCAGACACATTTTAGGAAGGAGTCTTTAATGGATATTGCGCTGCTCAACAGAGGCTGGAACAGAACATGGTCAGATACCATGGTAAATCTGGAAGCCAGCAAACTCGTCGAAACAGCAAATCGGCTATCAGCATTCTATTTGCAAGATGGGATTACACGTATCAAGTTTGTCGAAGAGATAAGGCAGGTCGTAGAGAAAGAATTTGAAACTGCACGACGGGCCAAAACCGATGAAGAATGCATTTCATGCATCAAAAATCTGCGTGCCGAAACAGATAATCTGCAAGAACAAGAACGCTTGTTAAGAACCAGAGCCGCCCAACTTTATGCAAAGGTCGGGTAATGGTGCCAACTTACTGATTTAGTGTATGATGGTGTTTTTGAGGTGCGCCAGTGGCTTCTGTTTCTATCAGCTGTCCCTCCTGTTCAG
>NZ_JBMKHB010000077.1:0-1455 GCF_049238285.1 Enterobacter cloacae complex sp. IR53041
ACCTGTACTGCACCCATTTTGTTGGACGATGAAATGGAATAGTCCCTGATATGTCAAAGCCAAAATACCCCTTCGAAAAGCGCCTTGAAGTCGTGAATCACTACTTCACAACTGATGATGGTTACAGGATCATCTCTGCACGTTTTGGTGTGCCTCGAACACAGGTCAGGACGTGGGTTGCCCTCTATGAAAAACATGGAGAAAAAGGTTTAATTCCCAAACCTAAAGGCGTTAGTGCTGATCCAGAGTTGCGCATTAAGGTCGTGAAAGCCGTGACCGAGCAGCAGATGTCCCTCAATCAGGCTGCTGCTCACTTTATGCTTGCTGGTAGTGGTTCTGTAGCCAAGTGGCTGAAAGTCTATGAGGAGCACGGAGAAGCTGGTTTACGCGCACTCAAGATCGGCACCAAAAGAAACATTACAATGTCAGTTGATCCAGAAAAAGCGGCGTTAGCATTGGAGCTGTCGAAAGACCGACGTATTGAGGATCTTGAAAGACAAGTTCGATTCCTTGAAATGCGGCTTACGTATCTAAAAAAGCTGAAAGCCTTAGCTCATCCCGCGAAAAAGTGAAAGTACTCAACGAGCTAAGGCAGTTTTACCCTCTTGATGAGCTTCTCAAGGCAGCGGAGATACCGCGCAGTACGTTTTATTACCATCTAAAGGCTCTCAGCAAGCCTGATAAGTATGCGGATGTTAAAAAGCGTATTGGTGAGATTTATCACGAGAATAAAGGTCGTTACGGATACCGTAGGGTAACGTTGTCTCTCCATCGAGACGGGGAACGGATTAACCATAAAGCCGTTCAGCGCCTGATGGGAACCCTCTCGCTTAAGGCAGCGATTAAGGTCAAGCGATACAGCTCCTACAGAGGAGAGGTAGGGCAAACCGCCCCCAATGTTCTCCAAAGGGATTTCAAGGCTACACGGCCAAACGAGAAGTGGGTTACCGACGTTACTGAATTTGCAGTCAATGGGCGAAAGCTGTATTTGTCTCCAGTAATAGATCTCTTCAACAACGAAGTTATTTCTTACAGCCTGTCGGAAAGACCTGTGATGAACATGGTCGAGAATATGCTCGATCAGGCATTCAAAAAGCTTAAGCCTCACGAGCATCCTATTCTGCACTCTGACCAGGGATGGCAGTATCGTATGAGAAGGTATCAAAACATCCTTAAAGAACAAGGCATTACACAGAGCATGTCCAGAAAAGGCAATTGTCTGGATAATGCAGTCGTGGAATGTTTCTTTGGAACCTTAAAGTCGGAGTGTTTTTATCTTGACGAGTTCAGTAATATAAGCGAACTGAAGGATGCTGTTACGGAATATATTGACTACTACAACAGCAGAAGAATTAGCCTGAAATTAAAAGGTCTGAGTCCAATTGAATATCGAACCCAGACCTATGTGCCTCGTGTTTAACTGTCCAACTTTTTGGGGTCAGTACAACCCGAGGC
>NZ_JBMKHB010000078.1:0-1223 GCF_049238285.1 Enterobacter cloacae complex sp. IR53041
AAATTAAAAGGTCTGAGTCCAATTGAATATCGAACCCAGACCTATGTGCCTCGTGTTTAACTGTCCAACTTTTTGGGGTCAGTACAACCCGAGGCTACTCCCTCAACTCCAACAGGTTGAGAGTAGCCTCTTATTCTTTTTTTGACAAGGAGTAAAAGGCATGACGCCATTAAAAACTGCGTTAGGCATCGTCTTTATTGTTTGCCTGACGATAGTGATCTTTATCTTTATTACTCGCGGCAGGCTCTGCGAGTTTTCAATAAAGAGTGAGCATCAGGAGGTGGCGGCTAAATTAGCCTGCAACCCAGGCTAACCTCTACGGGCGGAACAACGGTTCCGCCCGGCTTGTAGGATGCTGAGGTCTTAATGCACCCATTTTTTTCTTTTGCGCCCGCGATTATACTGCGCGGCGTGTACCCAGATGATAAGAATCCATGAAAGCCATTTTTCTGTTGTTAGTGTTTTTAACATCCTTCGCCCGCGCCGATGAGATAGGCAGCCAGTATCGGAAACAGGCGGAAGCCGGTGATGCGCGTGCCCAGTATTATCTTGCCGATACGTACTTCAGCTCCGGCGACAGCAAGCAGGCCGCGCTGTGGGCCGAGAAAGCCGCGAAAGGCGGCGATGTCGACGCCATGGGGTTGCTCTCGCAAATCCTCTTTACGCAGGGCGATTACTCACAGGCCAAAGCCCTGGCCCAACAGGCAAACATTGCTGGCAGCAAACGCGGCGCGATCATGCTGGCGCGCATTCTGGTGAATACTCAGGCGGGGAAAACTGACTATCCCCAGGCCATCAGACTGCTGCACACGGCAACCGAAGATATCGACAGCGACTCTGCGGTCGATGCACAGCTGCTGCTGGGGCTGATTTATGCCAACGGCGTCGAAGTAGCGCAGGATGACGTGCAGGCCGCCTCGTGGTTCAAGCGAAGTTCAGCCCTTTCGCGTACGGGCTACGCCGAGTACTGGGCAGGGATGTTGTTCAGGCAGGGGGAGAAAGGCTTTATCACGCCAAATAAGCAGAAAGCGCTGTACTGGTTAAACCTGAGCTGTACGGAAGGGTTTGATACGGGGTGCGAAGAGTTTGATGCGTTGAGCGGGGAGTAAACCATTGCCCGGTGGCGCTGGGTATGAACCGGAAACATGGGTAACACTTTAGACCGGATACATGGGTAACAGTTATAACTGGCATAGAAGAGGAGACTCGCTATGCCCTGGACT
>NZ_JBMKHB010000079.1:0-1150 GCF_049238285.1 Enterobacter cloacae complex sp. IR53041
ACATTTACAGCAGAGGAAAAAGCCTCTGTTTTTGAACTATGGAAGAACGGAACAGGCTTCAGTGAAATAGCGAATATCCTGGGTTCAAAACCCGGAACGATCTTCACTATGTTAAGGGATACTGGCGGCATAAAACCCCATGAGCGTAAGCGGGCTGTAGCTCACCTGACACTGTCTGAGCGCGAGGAGATACGAGCTGGTTTGTCAGCCAAAATGAGCATTCGTGCGATAGCTACTGCGCTGAATCGCAGTCCTTCGACGATCTCACGTGAAGTTCAGCGTAATCGGGGCAGACGCTATTACAAAGCTGTTGATGCTAATAACCGAGCCAACAGAATGGCGAAAAGGCCAAAACCGTGCTTACTGGATCAAAATTTACCATTGCGAAAGCTTGTTCTGGAAAAGCTGGAGATGAAATGGTCTCCAGAGCAAATATCAGGATGGTTAAGGCGAACAAAACCACGTCAAAAAACGCTGCGAATATCACCTGAGACAATTTATAAAACGCTGTACTTTCGTAGCCGTGAAGCGCTACACCACCTGAATATACAGCATCTGCGACGGTCGCATAGCCTTCGCCATGGCAGGCGTCATACCCGCAAAGGCGAAAGAGGTACGATTAACATAGTGAACGGAACACCAATTCACGAACGTTCCCGAAATATCGATAACAGACGCTCTCTGGGGCATTGGGAGGGCGATTTAGTCTCAGGTACAAAAAACTCTCATATAGCCACACTTGTAGACCGAAAATCACGTTATACGATCATCCTTAGACTCAGGGGCAAAGATTCTGTCTCAGTAAATCAGGCTCTTACCGACAAATTCCTGAGTTTACCGTCAGAACTCAGAAAATCACTGACATGGGACAGAGGAATGGAACTGGCCAGACATCTAGAATTTACTGTCAGCACCGGCGTTAAAGTTTACTTCTGCGATCCTCAGAGTCCTTGGCAGCGGGGAACAAATGAGAACACAAATGGGCTAATTCGGCAGTACTTTCCTAAAAAGACATGTCTTGCCCAATATACTCAACATGAACTAGATCTGGTTGCTGCTCAGCTAAACAACAGACCGAGAAAGACACTGAAGTTCAAAACACCGAAAGAGATAATTGAAAGGGGTGTTGCATTGACAGATTGAATCTACA
>NZ_JBMKHB010000080.1:0-995 GCF_049238285.1 Enterobacter cloacae complex sp. IR53041
CACTGTCGTTCTCAAAATCGGTGGAGCTGCATGACAAAGTCATCGGGCATTATCTGAACATAAAACACTATCAGTAAGTTGGAGTCATTACCGCAGACACTCAGGCTAAAAACACCACTATCAAATCCCTCGGTTCCCAGATGGTTTACACTGGCGGTACTGCTACAGACACCACCATCAAAAGCGGGGGTATACAGTGGGTCGAGAGTGGCGGTACGACCACTGACACCACCATCAATGGCGGCCAGTCGTGGCTGCGGGCCGGTGCAGTGGCCAACGGCGAAACCAGCGTAAACGCCGGAGGCGAACTGCTGATGGACGCCGGCTCTCTTGCAACGGACGTCAACATCTCCGGGGGCACCCTCTCTGTCAGCGACCTTTCCGATGCCACATCCGGCCAGAACACAGTTCAGGTCGGGATGCTCACCATGGACGGCGGAAATGTCAACTTCCTGCGCAACAGCGACGGTGAGTTCGCGAAACTGACGATTACGGAGCTGAGCGGCACCGGGAACTTCCTCCTGAACACCTCTCTCGCAGACCGTAAAGGCAACTTCGTCACTATCGAACAGGGCACAGGCCAGTTTGGTATTGCTGTGGCTGACTCCGGTAAGGAGATATCAGACCACACTGACCTGACGCTGAACCTCATCCACGAGAAAGGCGGTGACATTGACTTTGAAATGGTCACGGCATCCGGGCGAAGCACCAGATTCGTGGACGGCGGTACGTATATGTACACCCTGTACAGCCAGCAGGATAAGGACGGCCTCACCGGCGGTAACGTCTGGTATCTGGGGGCCATGGGGAGTGGCGGCGAGAACCCGGGCGGTGAGAACCCGGGCGGCGAGAACCCGGGCGGTGAGAACCCGGGCGGTGAGAACCCGGGCGGTGAGAACCCGGGCGGTGAGAATCCGGGCGGCGAGAACCCGGGCGGTGAGAACCCTGGCGGTGAGAATCCGGGCGGCGAGAACCCTGGCGGTGAGAACCCGGGC
>NZ_JBMKHB010000081.1:0-820 GCF_049238285.1 Enterobacter cloacae complex sp. IR53041
GGCACTGTTGCAAAGTTAGCGATGAGGCAGCCTTTTGTCTTATTCAAAGGCCTTACATTTCAAAAACTCTGCTTACCAGGCGCATTTCGCCCAGGGGATCACCATAATAAAATGCTGAGGCCTGGCCTTTGCGTAGTGCACGCATCACCTCAATACCTTTGATGGTGGCGTAAGCCGTCTTCATGGATTTAAATCCCAGCGTGGCGCCGATTATCCGTTTCAGTTTGCCATGATCGCATTCAATCACGTTGTTCCGGTACTTAATCTGTCGGTGTTCAACGTCAGACGGGCACCGGCCTTCGCGTTTGAGCAGAGCAAGCGCGCGACCATAGGCGGGCGCTTTATCCGTGTTGATGAATCGCGGGATCTGCCACTTCTTCACGTTGTTGAGGATTTTACCCAGAAACCGGTATGCAGCTTTGCTGTTACGACGGGAGGAGAGATAAAAATCGACAGTGCGGCCCCGGCTGTCGACGGCCCGGTACAGATACGCCCAGCGGCCATTGACCTTCACGTAGGTTTCATCCATGTGCCACGGGCAAAGATCGGAAGGGTTACGCCAGTACCAGCGCAGCCGTTTTTCCATTTCAGGCGCATAACGCTGAACCCAGCGGTAAATCGTGGAGTGATCGACATTCACTCCGCGTTCAGCCAGCATCTCCTGCAGCTCACGGTAACTGATGCCGTATTTGCAGTACCAGCGTACGGCCCACAGAATGATGTCACGCTGAAAATGCCGGCCTTTGAATGGGTTCATGTGCAGCTCCATCAGCAAAAGGGGATGATAAGTTTATCACCACCGACTATTTGCAACAGTGCC
>NZ_JBMKHB010000082.1:0-762 GCF_049238285.1 Enterobacter cloacae complex sp. IR53041
GACGAACTGGAAGGACTTGCCGGCCCGCGTACCTGAAGTCCGTAACTATAAGGGCTGGGATCATATGCAGTGCAACCCGGATAAAGGGCTTAAGCGGTGAGCGCCCTGATTCGGGGACGCCTCCCGTTAAAGGATTTAGCAAAATTTCCCCTGCCCCGAGAAGGAAAGCCGGATGATGAATAAGCAAAGGCGCTATGCAATGCTGGCCGGGCTGATGCTGATGGCGGGATGCACACAGGCGCAGGACGCGCCGACGCAGGTTATTTACCGCTTTGACGACCATCGTTACCTGGAACTGAAGGGATGGAACTGTGAGGGCGCGTTGTACTACGTTGACCCGGTGCGCGGTATCCGCTCTGAAGTCGCCAGCCAGTTTTACCGGGCATTTGCTGACAAGTATGTGCACCCCTCCGAGCGCTACATTGCCATTCCTGGGTGGGAAACCGATGCCTTCCTCGTTTCAAAAAACTACGGTGAGACATGGCAAGTTGCGCCATTTAACACCGGTTTTCATACGGTCGAACCGGATGGCTCAAACAGTCCATCCAGAGAAAATATGCTCTCGTTCACGGTCGTTAACGATCAGGGTTTTCTCTTAACCCGCCAGGGCAATCTCTACATGAGCTCAAAGCCCTTCGATGACCCGCGGATTTTGCCCGGTGGCCCAGGTATTGATTATGTCGATGAAGACGGTGATAAGCATCACCTTCGACCGGGTTTTGCCGGGCCAAAATGGGGGCTGTCATATATTCCACCCAAAAC
>NZ_JBMKHB010000083.1:0-696 GCF_049238285.1 Enterobacter cloacae complex sp. IR53041
CATCATCGTGTTCCTGAACAAATGCGACATGGTTGATGACGAAGAGCTGCTGGAACTGGTAGAGATGGAAGTTCGTGAACTGCTGTCTCAGTACGATTTCCCAGGCGACGATACCCCAATCGTTCGTGGTTCTGCTCTGAAAGCGCTGGAAGGCGACGCAGAGTGGGAAGCGAAAATCATCGAACTGGCTGGCTTCCTGGATTCTTACATCCCAGAACCAGAGCGTGCGATTGACAAGCCATTCCTGCTGCCAATCGAAGACGTATTCTCCATCTCCGGTCGTGGTACCGTTGTTACCGGTCGTGTAGAGCGCGGTATCATCAAAGTTGGTGAAGAAGTTGAAATCGTTGGTATCAAAGAGACTGCGAAGTCTACCTGTACTGGCGTTGAAATGTTCCGCAAACTGCTGGACGAAGGCCGTGCTGGTGAGAACGTTGGTGTTCTGCTGCGTGGTATCAAACGTGAAGAAATCGAACGTGGTCAGGTTCTGGCGAAGCCAGGCTCAATCAAGCCACACACCAAGTTCGAATCTGAAGTGTACATCCTGTCCAAAGACGAAGGCGGCCGTCATACTCCGTTCTTCAAAGGCTACCGTCCACAGTTCTACTTCCGTACTACTGACGTGACCGGTACCATCGAACTGCCAGAAGGCGTTGAGATGGTAATGCCAGGCGACAACATCAAGATGGTTGTGAC
>NZ_JBMKHB010000084.1:0-692 GCF_049238285.1 Enterobacter cloacae complex sp. IR53041
TCGGAAGTGAGCAAACAGGTGTGTTTACAAAGCGGAAACAATATGAGAGGGAATAGATGTGTTTATAAAACGGATGCTGATGCTGTGTTACCGGGAAAACAGCAAACACTCGCAGTCACTGCGGCACATATCCGCTTTACAAACACAGTCAGGCGCTTTTACTCTCCATCTTTTAAGGCTTCAGACATAGCCTTAATGTCTGGCCTAGGCGTGCGACGGGTTATGATTAAGTGCCATTCACCATCCTTTTTAACGACATCGCCATCTAAATAACCGACCGCTTTAAGCTCGTCTATAGCCTTGTTAATCACTCGATTCTGCTGGTTATTGGGTGAGGTAAGCATTAGGCGACGTTTAATACGCGCGAACGATAGTGGTATTGGTCGCTCAGGAAGGCTCTCAATGAAAGTGTATAGGGCCTGTGCTGTCCCTTTGTTCGCAAGTTGCCGGATTATAAACATCTGCAGAAGCACCTGACGGTCGAATTGATAAAGCTCCCAAAGAGACTCATCGGCGGTAAGTTCCATGATGTCGTCTTTTTCGTCCCACTTACCACGACTTAACAGACCAGATACAACACCATTCCGATCCTTTTCTGAGGCAAGCTTGATAGTTGTGCTGCGAAGACGAATAAGAGAGTCGGCCAAGCGCGTTCTGAGTCCTTTATCTTTGTCCTTTGAGCTAAACCCGCA
>NZ_JBMKHB010000086.1:0-522 GCF_049238285.1 Enterobacter cloacae complex sp. IR53041
TAAGGAGGTGATCCAACCGCAGGTTCCCCTACGGTTACCTTGTTACGACTTCACCCCAGTCATGAATCACAAAGTGGTAAGCGCCCTCCCGAAGGTTAAGCTACCTACTTCTTTTGCAACCCACTCCCATGGTGTGACGGGCGGTGTGTACAAGGCCCGGGAACGTATTCACCGTAGCATTCTGATCTACGATTACTAGCGATTCCGACTTCATGGAGTCGAGTTGCAGACTCCAATCCGGACTACGACGCACTTTATGAGGTCCGCTTGCTCTCGCGAGGTCGCTTCTCTTTGTATGCGCCATTGTAGCACGTGTGTAGCCCTACTCGTAAGGGCCATGATGACTTGACGTCATCCCCACCTTCCTCCAGTTTATCACTGGCAGTCTCCTTTGAGTTCCCGGCCGAACCGCTGGCAACAAAGGATAAGGGTTGCGCTCGTTGCGGGACTTAACCCAACATTTCACAACACGAGCTGACGACAGCCATGCAGCACCTGTCTCAGAGTTCCCGAAGGCACCAA
>NZ_JBMKHB010000087.1:0-503 GCF_049238285.1 Enterobacter cloacae complex sp. IR53041
GAAGCGCTTTTCCACCGACCTCAGCATCACATCCTGCACGGTCGAACTGTCATAGCCTCCCGTGCTTGCTGCCCAGTCTATGGCCTCACGGTCGCAGCAGTCCAGCGCGAACGTTACCCGCAGTTTTTCGCCGTTGTCGCAGCCGAACTCGAAGCCATCTGAACACCAGCGCATATCGCTTTCTGCCACCGCTATCTTGCCCTTATGTTCACGCTTCGGTCGCTCTGGTTTGTGATGCAACAACAACAGGTTATGCTCGCTCATTATCCTGTAAAGCCGTTTGGCATTCACAGGTGGCTGTCCCTCTGTGCGACGTTGCTTGCGCAGGATGCCCCACACGCGTCGATAACCATAACTCGGCATATCGCTGATAATGTTGAGGATAGCCGACAGTATTTCTGCGTCTGCTTCTTCATTACGCCGGTTACAGCGCCTGTCCTGCCAGTCGGCAGAACGGTTAATCCGCAGTGACAGTTGCGCACGCGACACGCCCATGGTCCGGC